>NZ_DASTBH010000547.1:0-2328 GCF_035712165.1 Actinophytocola sp.
GAGGTGAACTGCTGCACCGAGGTGGTGAAGCCGGCCGCGTTGAGCCGGCTCTGGATGTAGTCGACCGAAGCGCGGTGCCCGGGCCGGCCGTGCGCCCGGTTCCCGCCGTTGTTGGTGGCGATGGTCTGCAGGTTGGTGAGGTGGGCCTGGACGTTGGCGACCGGGATGTCCGGCGCCGCGAGGGTGGCCGGCGGCGCTGCCGCGGCGAGCGGCGTGCTCCACAGCACGCCGGCTAGCAGGACGCCGACGCTCAGGGTCGGGATGGTGACTCTGGTACCCATGATGTGCTGCCTCCAGCAGGGTTTGGGGGACAACACGGCACAGCGTCGCCGAGTCCCGGTTCCCGCAGGTAGACCCGTTTGAGCGGTTTCCTTCCCAGTTAACACCGAGGGGTCGGTCAGTGCGACTCGCGCGGAACAGCGTGGCCGGAGGAGCCGGTGAGGAAGGTGAGGTCGGCGCCGGTGTCGGCGCCCAGCACGGTGTCGACGTAGAGCCGCTCCCAGCCCCGGGTGGGCCGGGCCAGGGCGGCGAGCATGGCGGGCGAGGGCGGGCGGGCGTCGAGCTCGGGCTGCGGGAGTTCGACGTCGATGCGCCGG
Source organism: Actinophytocola sp. (assembly GCF_035712165.1). Lineage (GTDB taxonomy): Bacteria > Actinomycetota > Actinomycetes > Mycobacteriales > Pseudonocardiaceae > DASYTH01. The sequence goes on from NZ_DASTBH010000547.1 coordinate 597, forward strand.
GCGGCGACGTCGAGGGTGATCCAGTCGCCGGTGCGGATGCGGTCCAGCGGACCGCCGGCGGCGGCCTCCGGACAGACGTGCAACACGACCGTGCCGTACGCGGTGCCGCTCATCCGGCCGTCGCACACCCGCACCATGTCGCGCACCCCGGCGCGCAACAGCTTGGCCGGCAACGGGAGGTTGGATACCTCGGGCATCCCGGGGTAGCCGCGCGGGCCGCAGCCGCGCAGCACCAGCACCGAGGCGGCGTCCACGTCCAGCCCGGGATCGTCGATGCGGGCGTGCAGGTCCTCCACCGAGTCGAACACCACCGCCCGGCCGCGGTGCCGCAGCAGTTCCGGCGACGCGGCGGCGGGTTTGATGATCGCTCCGGCGGGCGCGAGGTTTCCGCGCAGCACGGCGATCCCGGCGGCCGGCAGCAGCGGGGCCGCGCGGGTCCGGATCACCTCCTGGTCCCAGATCCGCGCCGCGTGCAGCGACTCGACCAGGGGCCGTCCGGTGACCGTGATCGCTTCGGGGTCCAACAGGTCGAGCACCTCGCGCAGGACGGCGGCCAGCCCGCCGGCCCGGTGCAGGTCCTCCATCAGATGCCGGCCGGCCGGTTGCAGGTCGACCAGCAGCGGGACGCCGGTCCCGATCCGGTCGAAGTCGTCCAGGACCAGCGGCACGCCCAGCCGCCCGGCGATGGCCAGCAGGTGCACCACCGCATTGGTGGATCCGCCCATCGCCGCCAATGCGACGATCGCATTGTTGAACGATCCTCGGGTCAACAATGTGCTGGGCCGCCGATCCTCCGCGACCATCTCCACCACCAGCCGGCCGGTCTCGTGCGCCTGGGTCAGCAGCCGGCTGTCGGCGGCCGGAAGCCCGGCCGTGCCGGGCAGCACCATGCCCAGGACCTCGGCCAGCAGGCCCATGGTCGACGCGGTACCCATCGTGTTGCAGTGCCCGCGGCTGCGGATCATGGCCGACTCGGAGTCCAGGAAGTCCTTTTCGGACAGTGTGCCGGCGCGCACCTCCTCACTCAGCCGCCACACGTCGGTGCCGCAGCCCAGCGCGGTGCCCCGGAACGTGCCGGTGAGCATCGGGCCGCCGGGCACGACCACGGCCGGCAGGTCGACCGACGCGGCGGCCATGAGCAGCGCCGGGATCGTCTTGTCGCAGCCGCCGAGCAGCACCACCCCGTCGATCGGGTTGGCCCGCAACATCTCCTCGGTGGCCATCGCCGCCATGTTGCGCCACAGCATCGCGGTCGGCCGAAGCTGCGTCTCGCCGAGGGAGACGACCGGCAGGTTGAGCGGCACCCCACCGGCCGCCCACACGCCCTGCTTGACGTGCTCGGCGACATCGGTCAGGTGAAGGTTGCACGGCGTCAGGTCGGAGGCGGTGTTGGCGACGGCGATGTGCGGGCGCCCGTCGAACGCGGAGCCGGGTAACCCGCGCCGCATCCAGGCCCGGTGGATATAGCCGTCCCGGTCCCGACCCGCGTACCAGGCTGCGCTGCGCAATGCGCTCATCGGTGGACGATAGCCGGGTGCGCGCCTTTGTCATCACCGGTCCGGGCCGGGCCGAGGTCCAGGAGGTCGCCCCGCCCGAGCCGGGCCCGGGCGAGGTGATCGTCGAGGTCGACCGCGCCGGGGTGTGCGGCACCGACGCCGAGTTCTTCTCCGGCGCGATGAGCTACCTGCACACCGGCCAGGCCGCCTATCCGATCCGGATCGGCCACGAGTGG
>NZ_DASTBH010000548.1:0-3318 GCF_035712165.1 Actinophytocola sp.
CTCCGACGTCAAGCCGCTCTCCTCGGCCGAGCGGCGCGCCATCCAGTCGTTCCTCGGCGGCGCGCTCGACCTCGACGACGTGCTGCGTCGCAGCGTGCGGCTGCTGGCCCAGCTCACCCGCCAGGTCGCCGTCGTGCAGTACCCGACGCTCACCCGGTCCACGGTCCGGCACCTCGAACTGGTCCAGATCACTCCGGCCCGGGTGATGCTGGTCCTGATCACCGACACCGGCCGGGTGGACCAGCGGATGATCGACCTGGGCGACGTGGTCGGCGAGGAGACCATCGGCCGGCTGCGCACCATGCTCAACGCCGCGCTGACCGGGCATCCGCTCACCGACGCCGCGGCCAAGGTCGGCGAACTGCTCGAGGAGGCCCCGCAGGACCTGCGGGACGTCATGACCAGGATGTCGACCGTGCTGATCGAGTCACTGGTCGAGCATCCGGAGGAACGCCTGGTGCTGGGCGGCACCGCCAACCTGACCCGCAACGTCGCCGACTTCCCGGGCTCGCTGCGGCAGATCCTCGAAGCGCTCGAGGAGCAGGTCGTGGTGCTCAAGCTGCTCGCCGCCGCCCGGGTGCCGGGCACCGTTACAGTCCGGATCGGCGAGGAGAACGAGGCCGAGGAGATGCGCGCCACCTCGGTGGTGTCGGTCGGCTACGGCTCCCGGGACCTGCTGTTCGGCGGAATGGGTGTGGTTGGACCCACCCGAATGGATTATCCGGGAACGATCGCGGCCGTCCGGGCCGTTGCGAACTACGTGGGAGAGATCCTGTCCGGGCGGTAACGGCCGGTGCGAGGTAAGAGACGAGCCCCGAGGGGCACGGGGCAGGAGGACTGGACAACGTGGCGAGGGACTACTACGCGACTCTCGGGGTACGACCCGACGCGACCTCCGAGGAGATCAAACGCGCGTATCGCAAGCTGGCGCGCGAGCTGCACCCGGACGTCAACCCCGACGCCGAGGCGCAGCAGCGGTTCAGGGACGTCACCGCCGCCTACGAGGTTCTCTCCGACCCGCAGAAGCGCAAGATCGTCGACATGGGCGGCGATCCGCTGGGCAACGGCGCCGGCGGCATGCGCGACCCGTTCGCCGGGTTCGGCTTCGGCGACATCATGGACGCCTTCTTCGGCGCGGCGGCCGGCGGCGGTGGCGGCCGCGGCGCGCGCAGCCGGGTGCAGCCCGGTTCGGACGCGCTGATCCGCATCGAGCTGACCCTCGAGGAATGCAACACCGGGGTCAGCCGCGAGCTGACCGTCGACACCGCCGTGGTCTGCGACGTGTGCCAGGGCTCCGGCTGCGCCAACGGTTCCATGCCGGAAACCTGCGACACCTGCTCCGGCCGCGGCGAGGTGCAGACCGTGCAGCGGTCCTTCCTCGGCCAGGTGGTCACCGCGCGGACCTGTCCGGTCTGCCGGGGGCTGGGCGAGGTCATCCCGGACCCGTGCCGGCAGTGCGCAGGTGAGGGCCGGGTCCGTGCCCGCCGCACCATCACCGCGAAGATCCCGCCCGGCGTGGCCGACGGGATGCGGGTCCGGCTGGCCGGCCAGGGCGAGGTCGGCCCGGGCGGCGGCCCGGCAGGTGACCTGTACGTGGAGGTCGTCGAGGCCCCGCACCCGACCTTCGAGCGCAACGGCGCCGACCTGCACTGCACCCTGCGGATCCCGATGACCACGGCCGCGCTGGGCGCCGTGATCCCGCTGGAGACCCTGGAGGGCACCGTCGAGATGGAGCTCGAGCCGGGCACCCAGCCGGCCACCGAGCTGCTGCTCACCGGCCACGGCCTGCCCAAGCTGCGGTCCTCCGGCCGGCTGGACGGGCGCGGCGACCTGCACGTGCACATCGAGGTCGAGGTGCCCACCAAGCTCGACGCCCGGCAGACCGAGCTGCTGCACGAGCTGGCCGGCCTGCGCGGCGAGGAGGACCACAGCCTGGCCACGGTCAACGGCCGGCCCGGCGGCCTGTTCTCCCGGCTGCGCTCCCGGGGCCGTTGACCACCACGCCGGTCTTTCTCGTCGACGCGCTGCCGGCCGGCGAGCACGCGGTGCTGGACGGCCCCGAGGGCCGGCACGCGGCCACGGTGCGCCGGCTGCGCCCCGGCGAGGAGCTCGTGCTCTGCGACGGCCGGGGATCGCTGGCGCACTGCGTGATCGAGTCCGCCGACCGGCGCGACGCGCTGGACCTGCGGCTGCTGCGGCGCTGGGTCGAGCCGCCGCCGCAACCCCGGCTGGTGGTGGCCCAGGCCCTGGTGAAGGGCGACCGTGGCGAACTGGCGGTCGAACTGGCCACCGAGGCGGGCGCCGACGTGGTGGTGCCGTGGCGGGCGCAGCGGTCGATCGCCCGGTGGGACGACGGTCCACGGGGTGCGAAGGCCCTGGCCCGCTGGCGGGACACCGCCCGGGAGGCCGCCAAACAGTCCCGCCGTTCCTGGGTGCCCGAGGTGACCGAGCCGGTCACCGGTGCCGGCCTCGCCGATGTCATCCGGTCCAGCGCGGCCGCCCTTGTTTTGGACAGCGCCGCAACCACCCGATTGGCTGACCTGCAACTACCCACTCGGGGGGACCTAGTGGTAATTGTCGGCCCGGAAGGGGGAACTTCTGCGGACGAGACGGCGTTGTTCCAGACAGCAGGCGCCCAGGTAGTGCGCCTTGGCCCGACAGTTCTGCGAGCATCGACCGCCGCGGTCGTAGCTGTCAGTGCAATAGGTGTACTGACACAACGCTGGCGCTGAACGCATCGCTCGGTCTACCCTTTGCAATGCACGACGTCCAGAACATGGACAATGTTGTGCGGCACGGACTTCCGCCGGACACCTCCCCCCTCGGTCCGGCGGCGCCGCGTCGCGGTGGAGCGACCCCCAGGCTTCACCGCGACGCGGCATCCTCGTCTCCGCCCCCTGCTCGCGCTTCGCGCTCGCGGGGTCCTCGGATGGTGTCTTCTGGGGGCCAAGCCCCCAGACCCCCGGCCGGAGGGGCTCCGCCCCCCGGACCCCCCTTGTGGTCGGGGTGGTGGCTGGGGGCACCTTGGTCGGTTGGTCACCTGGCATGTTCGCTGCGGTGGACGTTGGCCGGGTGGGTCGAGTCGCCGGGCTCTCGGGCCGAGGGGCTTCGGCCTCCCAGCCCTAATCCCCGGCCTCTGGCCTCCGGCCTCCGGCCGGACGGGCTTCGGCCCCCCGGCACCCCCCCGGCCTTCGCCCCCGAGCACCCGGCCTTCGGCACCCGGCCGGAGGGGCTTCGCCCCGGCACCCCGGCCCCGGCCTTCGGCCGGAGGGGCTTCGCCCCGGCACCCCGGCCCCGGCCTTCGGCCGGTGGGGGCTT
>NZ_DASTBH010000549.1:0-17285 GCF_035712165.1 Actinophytocola sp.
GAAGCCTCGGCTACTCCGAACACAGCCTGCTGGAGAAGTGGGCAAGGGACGCCAAGATCCTCGACATCTTCGAGGGCACCCAACAGATCCAGCAGCTCATCATCGCCCGCCGTCTGCTCGGCAAGACCTCAGCGGAGCTGAAGTAGCCCTGGATCGATTCACGCACCCACAGCAGTCGGCACTGTCCGGCGGGTGAGATCCACTGACTAGGATCGGGCTCATGCCAGCAGAACGGCCGTCATGGGCGCCGCAGGACATCGACCTCGACCGCCCGAACGCCGCCCGGATCTACGACTACTTCCTGGGCGGGGCGTGCAACTTCGAGCACGACCGCGCGTTCGCCGACCAGTTCCTGCAGGTCATGCCCGACGCCGAGACGGCGGCCCGGCGAAACCGGGCGTTCCTGCGCCGGGCGGTGCGGTTCTGCGTCGAGCAGGGCATCAGGCAGTTCCTCGACCTCGGCTCCGGCATCCCCACGGTCGGCAACGTGCACGACATCGCCCAGGCGATCGACCCGTCCTGCCGGGTGCTCTACGTGGACAACGAGCCGGTCGCCGTGGCGCACAGCGAACTGATGCTCGAGGACAACCCCAACGCCGCCGTGCTGCAGGCCGACCTGTGCGACCCGGACACCGTGCTCAACTCGGTGTCGGCCCGCCAACTGCTCGACTTCGACGAGCCGATGGCGCTGCTCATCGTGTCGGTGCTGCACTTCGTCCCGGACGCTGCCGACCCGGGCACGGCCATCGCCCGCTACCTCAAGGTGATGGCGCCGGGCAGCTACTTCGTGTTCTCGCACGGCACCACCGAGGGCCGGGACGACCTGCCGTCCGAGGCCGCCAGCGCCTACCAGCGCACCAGCAACCCCGGCGTCGGCCGCAGCCGCGCGGAGATCCTCGGCTTCATGAACGGCCTCGAACTGGTGGAGCCGGGCCTGGTGTGGACCCCGCTGTGGCGGCCGGACTCGCCCGAGGACGTCAGCGAGGACCCGGAGCGCTCGCTGAACCTGGCCGCGGTCGCCCGCAAGCCCTGATCACCAGTCCGCCCGCAGCGGCATGTGCGAGCGGGTGCCGTCCAGCCGTACCCCGAGCACCTGGTGCAACTGCACGGTGTTGCGGTCGAACCCGAGCCGGGAGCCGGCCATGTACAACCGCCACACCCGGGCCCGCGCCGCGCCGACCTCCCGCACCGCCGCCGTCCAGTTCGCGTCCAGGTTGGCGCTCCACGCGGCCAGCGTCAGGGCATAGTGCTCACGCAGGTTCTCCTCGTGCCGCACCTCGAAACCGGCGTCGTGCATGGCCGAGATGATCCGGCCGGGGCTCTCCAGCTCGCCGTCCGGGAACACGTAGCGGCTGATGAACTCGCCGGCCCGGGGCTGCACCGAGTTGTCCGGACGGGTGATGCAGTGGTTGAGCAGCCGCGCGCCGGGCAGCGCTTTGTCGTACAGGGAGTCGAAGTAGCCGCCCAGGTTCTTCGCGCCGATGTGCTCGGTGAGGCCGATCGAGCTCACCGCGTCGAACCCGGACTCCTCGATGTCGCGGTAGTCGCCGTGCCGGACCTCGGCGAGGTCGCCGAGCCCGGCCTCGGCGATGGCCTTCTGCGCCCACTGGGCCTGGTTGCGCGACAGGGTCACGCCGAGCGCCTGCACGCCGTAGTGCTTGGCGGCGTGCATCACCATGCCGCCCCACCCGCAGCCCACGTCCAGCAGCCGCATGCCCGGCCGCAGCGCGAGCTTGCGGGCCACCAGGTCGAACTTCTCGAACTGGGCGTCTTCCAGCGTGTCGCCCGCGGACCGGTAGACCGCGCAGGTGTAGGCCATCGACGGGCCGAGCACCCATTCGTAGAACCGGTTGGACACGTCGTAGTGGTGCGAGATCGCGCTCGCGTCGCGGGCCTTGGAATGCCGGCGGCCCTGCAGCCGGGCCTCCTCGGGCGGCCGGCGCGCCGGCCACCACAGCCGCGCCGCCGCGAGCCGGACCATCAGGTCGAGTCCCAGCCCGGAGCGGCCCTGGTCGAACTCGAGGTCGGCGAAGCTGGCCAGCATCGTGTACATGTCACCGGTCACGTCCAGCGTGCCGCTGATGTAGGCGCGGGCCATGCCCAGCTCGCCCGGAGCGGAAGCCAGATAGGACAGTGCCAGTGGGGACCGCAGGTCCAGGCGCACCGGCGCGTCGGGTTTCCCGGCCCGGCTGCCGTCGTAGGCCACGAGTTCGATCGGCGCGTCCAGGCCGATCATGCGCTGCAATGCCTCGGCGAGTTGCACGGGGCACTACTCCTTTCTTCCTATCGTGCCCGAACGCACTTGTCGTAGAGATCGGGCAGGGCGCCGCGCGGATCGTAGGTATCCTTCAGCTCCCGGTAGATCCTTCCGTTGTACAGCGTCCAGAAGTCGGCCTCATCGAAGTATGAGGTGGAATACAGGGATTTGTGGCCGCCCAACTCAGTGACCTTACGCTCGATCAGCCGGTTGTGCTTACCCTCCGGGGCGCCGGGTTCGAGCTCCACGGTGGCCCAGAAGCCGACGTTGACGTAGAGCGTGGCCGGGTCCATCGGGTAGAGCGGCCAGGTGCGCGGCTCGCGCAGCCGCACCGGGCACAACCACACCGGACTGATCCCGATGTCGCGGTGGAAGAAGTCCAGGAACTCGGCGAGTGCGCCGACCGGGATCTCGACGTCCTGGATCACCGGCTCGCGTTGCGGCAACCGGCGTAGCGCCGCCACCCGGTCGGACAGCCGGTGCCGCCGGTCCAGCGCGACCAGCCGGCGGTAGACGTCCGAGCGCAGATAGCGCTTCGGCCAGACGGCCCGGAGCAGCGGGTGTTGCGCGCCGAGCGCCTGGGAGCACCAGAACCAGTCGGTGTCCCACCGCCACAGGTAGTCGCGTGTGGACAGCCGGTCGGTGGACCGCTCGCGGATCGACCGGTAGTAGATCCTCCGGCCGGTGTAGTCGGACACCTCCGCGCCGCCCTCGGCGAAGGTGCCGAGCGTGAGGTACAGCTCATCGGGGGAGAACACGGTGCCGTCGATGAAGTCCACCGCGACGCCCTCGTGCTCGCGGTTCGCGCAGATCTCGGCGATCGCCTCGGCGCCGGCCTGCTCGCCGGTGAACCGGACGTGCCGCAACGCCACGGTCGGCCGCACCGGCTCCAACTCGATCCGCAGCCGCAGCGCGTAACCGAGCGTGCCGTAGGAGTTCGGGAAGCCGCGGAACAGGTCGCGGTGCTCGTTGTCCGGCGTGGCCAGCACCACCTCCCCGGCCCCGGTGAGGATCTCCATCTCCAGCACCGACTCGTGCGGCAGCCCGTTGCGGAACGAGGTGGACTCGATGCCGAGCCCGGCCACCGCCCCACCCAGGGTGATGGTTTTGAGCTGCGGCACCACGAACGGCATCAGGCCGTGCGGCAAGGTCGCGTCCACCAGCCGCTCGTAGGTGGTCATGCCGCCCACGTCGGCCGTGCGCGCCGCCGCGTCGACCTGGAGGACGTCGCCGAACGCGCTGACGTCCAGCGCGGTGCGCCCCGGTGGTTCCCGGAACCGGAACAGGTTCGAGGTCGGCTTCGCCAGCCGGATCGGAGCCCCGTCCGGTTGGGCCGCCAGTTGCGCCCGCAGCGCGTCGACCGCGCGATCATGCCTCACCCGCATGACCTGGATGTTAATCGGACATCGCCGCGCGATACTCCTCGAAAAGCTCGGTGACGTAGGCCAGGAACAGGCCGGCGATGCCGAACACCCCGACGATCGGGTGCAGTTGGGCGAAGCCGTAGCCGATCTCACAGCCCTTGTAGGACGGCGCGGACTCGGCGACGTCGGTGAACCAGTCGTAGAAGGGCACCCGCTGCCCGGCCAGGTCGGGGTGGATCAGCGGCCCGTAGAAGAACAACAGGTCCAGCGCGAACGGCCGGTTGCGCAGCGTCCACCGGTACACCTCGGAGAACTGGAAGAACCGCTGCTCGACCGGGGTGGCGAACTGCCCGTGCGCGGCGGCCAGGGCGATGCCGTGGTCGGTGGCGGCCTGTTCGGCCTCACTCCAGGCCCGGTCGTGCGCCGACCGCGCGGCAAGCTCGCCCCGGGACAGCCGGGTCAGGTAGCTCGCCCAGCGCGCCGACCCCGGGTTGCCGAACCCGTCGGTGGACCGGCCGAGCGCGATGGCGATCCCCCGCTCGATCCCCTCGACGATCCCGGCGTCCACATAGGACACCCAGGTGCCGGGCGAACCCAGCCCACGGTCCCGGAAGAACGTGATCACACCCTCGATGTTGCGCCACCGGTCCATGGCGCCGAGGGCCGAGGCCGGTCCGGACTGCATGGCGCGCACGAACTCCAGCCGCTGCGCCATGCTCATCAGGTCGATCTCGGCTGCCGTGCAGTCGAGCGCGGCGGCACACTCGGCCGGTGACCGCGGCGCCTGCGCCGTCGCCGGCGCCGCGAGACCGGCCACGAGCGCGATGGCGGACAGGACCGGTAGCGCGCGTCGCCAACTCACCATGACCACGCAGCGTAGCGTCACGTCACCGTTCGCTCAATCAGATTCCCAGCCCGCGGCTGCCGCCGACGATCGGCAGCGACACCTCGCTGCGGGCCGGGAACACGGTCAGCTCGGTACCCGGCAGCGGGCGCAACGTGTAGTGCATGTCGGTGGACACGACGACCAGCCCGATCCGGTGCCCGGCGGGGAAGACGTAGTCGTCGGCCTGCAGGTCGAAGTCGAAGGTGTACTCCTGTCCCTGCTGGATCGGTGTGCTGCGGTCGAGCCGCTGCCGGTTCTGCACGTCCAGCCAGCCCCGGGTGACCATCACCGGCGCGTCCGCGCTGCCCGCCGGCCCGTAGTCGACCAGCACCGCCGTCAGGTTGGCCGCGTACCGGTTGTTCACCGAAGCCCGCAACGACACCGCCGGCGTCCCGGACAGGTGCGCGGCCCGCGCCAGCGGCGGCGAGACGTAGACGAGCCGGTTCGGGTTGGCCGTGTCCGGGTTGGGCAGCAGGGCCGCATCGGTGTCCAGCTCCCGGCCCCGGTCGACGAAGCTCTGCCGCGGCCGCGGCCCGCTCGACTGCGGCCGGCTGCCCAACGTCCCCGGTTGCGCGGCGTTGGTCGCCGCCAGGTGCAGGGTGGCGTCCCGGCTCCCCGGCACCGGCCAGTCCGCGAACTTCTGGTAGCTGCCGTCCGGCCGCTGGATGTCCGCCCGCGGCTCGGCCATGATCCCGTTGTTCACCCCGAACAACCAGTAGTCCATCCACCGGTTCAAGGTCCGCTGGTAGTCACTGGGCGCCCGCGGGCCGCCGTGCCCGTCCTTGTGCAGCCAGATCTTGCGCGGCACCCGGTTTTGCTCCAGCTCCGACCACCAGGACGCGAAGGCCTTGGTCATCACGTTGTAGTCCTCGAGACCGTGCACCACGAACACGCTGGCCTTGACTCCCCGGGCCCGGTGCAGGTAGTCCCGCTCGTGCCAGTAGGCGCTGTAGTCGCCGGTGACCCGGTTCTGGTTCTGCAGCAGCTGCTCGGTGATGTGCCGGCACTTCTCGAACCGCGACTCACCCTGCGTGAAGATCGCCAGAACGTCGAGGTCCTCGCCCTGGAACTCGTTGGTCCCGACCCCGGACTGCTCGGAGTGCGGCGCCCGCACCAGCCCGTTGGCCCGGTAGTAGTCGTACCAACTGGCGATCGCCGAGACCGGAACGATGGTCCGCAGCCCCTCGACCCCGGTGGTCGCCACCATGTTCGGCAGCGTCCCGTTGTAGGACACCCCGGTCATTCCCACGTCGCCGGTGGTCCAGTCCGCCGCGACGGCCTGCCCGGCCTCGTTGACCGCGGTCGCCCGCCCGTTCAACCAGTCGATGACCGCCTTGGTCCCCAGGGTCTCCTTCATGTCGCCCACGGTCGGGCACCCGTCGGAGAAGGCGGTTCCGATCGACTCCCCCAACACCACCGCGTACCCGCGCGGCACCCAGAAGTTGTCCAGCGACCCGGGCAGGTCCGGCGTGGCCTTCGCCGCCGAGGTCCGCACGTCCTGCGCGGTGGCGCCGCGCGGCTGGATGTACTCCTGCGGCAGCACGTCGAAGTCCACGTTGTGGTTGGGCGCCCCGTCGGTGCCGAACCGGTACGGACTGTGCTCGAAGATCACCGGAACCTTGATCCCCTGCGTGCGCGTCTCCCCCGGCCGGGAGATCCGCACCCGCACCCGGTCCCGCTGCCCGTCCAGGTCGGAGTCCACCGCCGTCTGGACGAACAGCGTCTCCTCGATCGCGTTGGCCAGCGCGAACTGCGGCTGGGTCACCCCGTCCTGCACGACCAGCCAGGGCGGCGGCGTCGGCCGGTCATCCCGCCGCTGCGCGACCGCCCCCACCGGCGAGACCAGGACCACTCCGGTCACCACCGCGACCAGAACCACGAACACCCGACGCATCGCCAACCTCCGAGCACCGAAGGACCAGGGCGGCGGCAATCCTACGGCCGGTCAACCCTGCGCCGGCAGGTCCGATCTGCGGGTTTCCGCGGGTACCACTCCGATGAGCTACCCCGCTGCCAGCGCAACCACCGCATTCAAGCGGCTACCGTAGGCCGAGTTGGCGGGCGATGAGCATCTTCTGGACCTCGGAGGTGCCCTCGCCGATCTCCAGGATCTTGGCGTCCCGGTAGAACCGGCCGACCGGGAACTCGTTCATGAACCCGTACCCGCCGAAGATCTGGGTGGCGTCCCGGGCGTTGTCCATCGCGGCGTTGGAGGCCACCAGCTTGGCGATCGCGGCCTCCTTCTTGAACGGCTCACCCCGGACCAGCTTCGCGGCGGCCGCGTAGTACCCCAGCCGCGCGGTGTGCACCCGCGCCTCCATGTCCGCGATCTTGAATTGGATCGCCTGGTAGGACCCGATCGTCCGGCCGAACGCGGACCGCTCGTGCACGTACCGCAGGCACTCGTCGACGCAGCCCTGAGCCAGCCCGACCGACAGCGCGGCGATCGCCACCCGGCCCTCGTCCAGAATGGACAGGAACTGCGCGTACCCCCGCCCCCGCTCCCCGACCAGATGCGAGGCCGGCACCCGGCAGTCCGCGAACGACAGCTCCCGCGTGTCCGACGCGTTCCAGCCGACCTTCGAGTACTTCTTGGAGACGGAGAACCCCGGTGTCCCCGCCGGCACCAGGATCGCGGAGATCTCCTTGTGCCCACCGGGTTCGGCACCGGTGACCGCCGTGACGGTGACCAGTGAGGTGATGTCGGTCCCCGAGTTGGTGATGAACGCCTTGCTACCGTTGATCACCCACTCGTCGCCGTCCAGCCGCGCGGTGGTCATGGTCGCCCCCGCGTCCGAGCCGCCGCTCGGCTCGGTCAACCCGAACGCGCCCAACGACTCGCCCGCGCACAGCGCCGGCAGCCAGCGCTGCTTCTGCTCCGCCGAGCCGAACCGGTAGATCGGCATGGCGCCGAGGGAAACCCCGGCCTCGAGCGTGATCGCGACCGAGGAGTCGACCCGGCCCAGTTCCTCGAGGGCCAGGCACAGCGCGAAGTAGTCGCCGCCCATGCCGCCGTGCTCCTCCGGGAACGGCAGGCCGAACAACCCCATCCGGCCCATCTTCGCCACGAGGTCGTAGGGGAACTCCTCCCGCTCGTAGAAGTCGCCGATGACCGGCGCGACCTCCTCGCGGGCGAACTCCTGCACGGTCTTGCGCAGTGCCTCGTGCTCCTCGTCAAGGCGAAAGTCGATCATGACGGCTCCTCGGGGGTGACCACGGCCAACGGCTGGTTCAGCGCGACCTGTTGGCCGGCTTGAACATTGAGTTCGGTGAGCACACCGTCCACCGGTGCGGCGATGGTGTGCTCCATCTTCATCGCTTCGACGATCAGTAGCGGGGCGCCGGCGCTCACCCGGTCGCCGACCGTCGCCTTCACCACCAGGACGGTGCCGGGCATCGGGCTCACCAACGGCCCGGCACTGTCCACATCCGACGCGGCGGACTCCAGCAGGGAATGCTCGGCGACCGGCCAGGCCTGCCCGTCCCCCGCCAGCCACAGCGTGTCGGTGGCCGCGTCGAGGGCCCGCGCGAACCGGCTGACCCGTCCGGCGTAGGTGAGCACGAGCTCGGCGCCGTCCATGCGCGCGGAGGCCGGCATCCTCTCGCCGCCGTCCAGGCTCACCGTGGCGGCCTCCGGGCCGCCGGCGACCCGAACGGTGACCTGCCGGTCGCCGCAGTCCAGCCGGAAGGCGGTGCCGGACACTCCGGCCACCCGCCAGCCGTTGGGCACGTCCCACGGGTCTACCACCGGGCCGGCCGGGCGCAACAGCAGCAGCTCGTCGAGCGCCGCGGCGACGAACACCTCGTCCGGAACCGTCTGCGGGGCAACGAGATCGTCCAGCCGGCGCTCCACGAGCTGGGTGTCCAGCCGGCCGGCGCGGACGTCGTCGTCACCCAACAGCGCCCGCAGGAACCCGATGTTCGTGGCCACGCCGAGGACGACCGTGCGGCGCAGCGCGCCGTCCAGCGCGGCGATCGCCTCGGCCCGGGTGGGCCGGTGCGCGATCACCTTGGCCAGCATCGGGTCGTAGTCCGACCCGACCCGGCCGCCCACCCGCAACCCGGAGTCGATCCGGATGCCGCGACCGGATGGCTCGTCGAGCAGCAGCACCGTCCCGCCGGTCGGCAGGAAGCCGCGGGCCGGGTCCTCGGCATAGACCCGGGCCTCGATCGCGTGCCCGGTCAGCGAGATGTCGGACTGCGCCCAGTCCAGCGGCTCCCCCGCGGCCACCCGCAGTTGCACCGCGACCAGGTCGGTGCCGGTGACCTCCTCGGTGACCGGGTGCTCGACCTGCAACCGCGTGTTCATCTCCATGAAGAAGAACTCGTCCGGCGCGTCGGCGGAGACGATGAACTCGACCGTGCCGACACCCTGGTAGCCGACCGAGCGGGCGGCTTCCACCGCGGCCGCGCCCATCCGGTCCCGGATCTCCGGCGTCAGCAGCGGCGACGGGCACTCCTCGATGATCTTCTGGTGCCGCCGCTGCAGGCTGCACTCGCGCTCGCCCAGGTGCACCACGTTGCCGTGCTGGTCCGCGACCACCTGGATCTCGATGTGCCGTGGCCGGGCGACGAACCGTTCGACCAGCAGGGTGTCGTCGCCGAACGAGCCGCGTGCCTCGCGCCGGGCCGACTCGATGGCCGCCCGCAGCCCGGCCTCGGCGGTGACCAGCCGCATGCCCTTGCCGCCGCCGCCCGCGGATGGCTTGAGCAGCACCGGAAAGCCGACCTCGACGGCCGCGGCCGCGATGTCGTCGTCGGAGAGTCCGGGTTCGGTGCGCCCTGGGACCACCGGCACTCCGGCGGCCGCCACGGTCAGCTTGGCCCGGATCTTGTCGCCCATCGCCTCGATGGCCGCCGGGGGCGGGCCGATGAAGACCAGGCCGGCCGCCGCGCAGGCGCGGGCGAAGTCAGCGTTCTCCGCCAGGAAGCCGTAGCCCGGGTGGATCGCCTGCGCGCCGGTCCGCGTGGCGGCCGAGATGATCCGGTCGATGGACAGGTAGCTTTCCCGGGCGGACGCCGGACCGATGTGGACGGCCTCGTCGGCTGCCCGCACATGCCGGGCGTCGGCGTCGGCGTCGCTGTACACCGCGATGGCCCGAACGTCCATACCCCGCAGGGTGTCGATGACCCGCACCGCGATCTCGCCACGGTTGGCGATCAGAACACTGTCGAACATGCGATCACATCCGGAAGACGCCGTAGCGGACGGGTTCCAGCGGCGCGTTGGCCGCGACGGACAGCCCGAGACCGAGGACCGTGCGGGTGTCCCGCGGGTCGATCACGCCGTCGTCCCAGAGCCGCGCGGTCGAGTAGTAGGGGTTGCCCTGGTCCTCGTACTGCGTTCGGATCGGATCCTTGAAGGCCTCCTCCTCGGCCGCGGACCACTCGCCGCCGGAGGCCTCGACCTGGTCGCGCCGGACCGTGGCCAGCACCGAGGCGGCCTGCTCGCCACCCATCACCGAAATCCTGGCGTTGGGCCACATCCACAGGAACCGGGGCGAGTAGGCCCGGCCGCACATGGAGTAGTTCCCGGCGCCGAACGAGCCACCGATCACGACGGTGAACTTCGGCACCCGGGCGCAGGCCACGGCGGTGACCATCTTGGCGCCGTGCTTGGCGATGCCGCCGGCCTCGTAGTCGCGCCCGACCATGAACCCGGTGATGTTCTGCAGGAACACCAGCGGGATGCTGCGCTGGTCGCACAGTTCGATGAAGTGCGCGCCCTTCATGGCCGACTCGCTGAACAACACGCCGTTGTTGGCCACGATGCCGACCGGATGGCCGTGGATGCGGGCGAAGCCGGTCACCAGCGTGGCGCCGTACTCCCGTTTGAACTCGCGGAACCGGCTGCCGTCGACGATCCGGGCGATCACCTCGCGAACGTCGAACGGGGTGCGCGGGTCGGTGGGCACCACGCCATAGAGCTGGTCGGCCGGCACGGCGGGTTCGTCCACCGGCTCGACCTGCCACGGGCGCGGCGCGCGCGGGCCGAGCGTGCTGACGATGGAGCGGACGATCCGCAGCGCGTGCTGGTCGTTGTCGGCCAGGTGGTCGGTCACGCCGGAGGTGCGGGCGTGCACGTCGCCGCCGCCGAGCTCCTCGGCGGTGACCACCTCGCCGGTGGCGGCCTTCACCAGCGGCGGGCCGCCGAGGAAGATCGTGCCCTGGCCGCGCACGATGACCGCCTCGTCGCTCATGGCCGGGACATAGGCCCCACCGGCGGTGCACGAGCCGAGCACGGCCGCGATCTGCGGGATGCCGCGCGCGGACATGGTGGCCTGGTTGTAGAAGATCCGGCCGAAGTGGTCGCGGTCCGGGAACACCTCGTCCTGCCGGGGCAGGAACGCGCCGCCGGAGTCGACCAGGTAGACGCAGGGGAGGTTGTTGTGCAGCGCGACTTCCTGCGCGCGCAGGTGCTTCTTGACCGTCAGCGGGTAGTAGGTGCCGCCCTTGACCGTGGCGTCGTTGACCACGACCACGCACTCCCGCCCGGAGATCCGGCCGACACCGGTGATGATGCCGGCGGCGGGCGCCTCGTCGCCGTACAGGCCGGTGGCGGCCAGCGGGGACAGTTCCAGGAATGGCGAGCCGGGGTCGAGCAGCGAGTCGACCCGGTCCCTCGGCAGCAGTTTGCCGCGTTCGACGTGCCGGTTTCGCGCCTTTTCCGGCCCACCCAGCCGGGCCTGCGTCATCCGCGCCCGCAGGTCCTCGACCAGGGCGGTGTGCTCCTTGACGTAACGCTGGTACGCCGGGTCGCCCGGGTCGGCCTCGGTGCGCAGGGCCGGTGCGTCCATCTCGCTCCGCTCACGTTAGTCATCGTTAACTTAGACCATGTTAGCGATGACTAACGTGAGCGTCCAGCGGAGCGTCCCGCTATCCGGTAATCGCCCGCAACGCCGGGTAGTAGCCGGAGCCCTGTCCCGTCGCGGTCGGGTGATAGGACTCGTCCAGCGCTCCCAGGTTCACACTGTGCAACCAGAATGGCCGAGACCCGCAGATCTCGTGCCCGGCGAACGCCGACCGGCCGTCCAGGAACCGGAACCCGAACGCCGCCGCCCGACCGGCGGTGACCTGCGCGAGCACGTCGGCGGAGGCGTTGATGGCGGCCCGCTTGGTGCCACTGAGCCCGAGGACGCAGCCATTGCCGAGCTGGTACATCCGCGGGTAACCGACCACCACCACCTGCGCCGAGGGCGCCCGGGACCGGATCGCGCCGTACACGTTGTCCAGCAGGCCAGGCAGCGTGTCGCGGGCATAGTTCTGCGCCGTGTTGTTCCGCGACACGCAGGTGCTGTCCGAACTGGTGTTACAGGTGATCATCACGTCGGCGAACCCGGCGTCGTTGCCACCGATGGAGATGGTGACCAGTGCCGTGTCCGCCGTGACCGAGCCGATCTGCCCGTTGAGCACGTCGGAGGTCCGGGCGCCCGAACATGCCGCGAACGCGAACGCCGACGGAGCCATGGCGTTGGCCCACCGCTGCGGGTAGGCGTTGGCGCTGCGCTTGCAGGCGCCGCCGGTGTAGCTGCCGGCGCCGGTGCCGGACGAGTACGAGTCACCGAGCGCGACGTACCTGCCCACCGCCGCCTGCGCCGGGACGGCGAAGGCGAGCACGGCGAGCAGGGACAGCAACGCGGGCAGGAGCAACCGAGAGATGCGCATGTAAGACCTCCGATGCAGGGTTTCGGATGCCGAGAAAGGAAAGCGGTGTCGCGTTGTGCTCAGCCGGTGACGCCGTTGAGCGCGGCGAGGTAGCCGTTGCGGTGACCGGCCGCGTTCGGGTGGTAGGACTCGACGATGTTGCCCAGGTTGATCCCGTTGATCCACGGCGACGAGGTGCACACCTCGTGTCCGGCGAAGTTGTCCCGGGCGTCCTCGTAGGTGAACCCGGCCGCGCCGGCCCGCCCGGCGATGACGTCGGACAGTTCGTTGGCCGCGGTGTTGAGCGCGTTGCGCTTGGTGGTGCTGAACCAGAAGCAGGAGCCGGCGGTGAACAGCCGCGGGTAGCCGAGCACGATCACCCGGGCGGCCGGCGCCCGGTCCCGGATCGCGGTGTACACCGCGTCCAGCCGGCCGGGCAGGACGCTCTGCGCCTGCGCCCGGGCCTCGTTGACCCGGTTCACGCAGGTGCTGTTCGAGCCGAACGTGCAGGTGGTCACGATGTCGGCGAAGCCGATGTCGTTGCCACCAATGGAGATCGTGACCAGCGTGGTGGCCGCGCTGAGCGCACCGAGCTGGCCGTTCAGGACGTCGCCGGTGTCCGCGCCGGAGCACGCGGCGAAGGTGAAGGCGGCCCCGTGGGAACTGGCCCACAGCGGGGCGTAGGCGTTGGCGCTGCGCAGGCAGGAACCACTGTCGCCGTAGCTGCCGGCGCCGGTCCCCGAGGCGTACGAGTCACCGAGGGCGACGTAGTTCTCGGCGAGCGGGGCGGCCTGCGCGGGGGTGACGAGGGCGAAGGCGGTGACCGATCCAAGGAGCAGGGAGAGGAGGACACGACCGATACGCATGACAACCTCCGTTGGATGTCGATGCACTCATCCTTACCAGGGCATTTCCCCATCGGGAAGTAGTCGGTGAGATATTCACGATCCCAAATTCCGGGCACGCTGTTAGCGTTCGCTAACCGGGGATCGATACCATGGCCTGGTGTCCGCAACCATCACCCGCCGCGAGCAGATCCTGGCCGCGGCCGCCGAACTCTTTGCCCGCCATGGTTTCCACGGGGTGGGCATCGACGACATCGGCGCCGCCGTCGGCATCTCCGGACCCGCGCTGTACCGGCACTTCCGCAGCAAGGACGCGATGCTCGGGGAGATGCTCACGTCGATCAGCGAGGTGCTGCTGGCCGGCGGACAGGACCGCGCGGCCCGCGCCGGCACGCCCGAGGCGACCCTGGCCGACCTGGTGCGGTTCCAGGTCGACTTCGCGCTGGACAACCCGGCGCTGATCGCGGTGCAGGAGCGGAACCTGGGCAACCTCGCCGACCCGGACCGCCGCAAGGTGCGCACCCTGCAGCGGCGCTACGTCGAGGTGTGGGTGGATGCCATCCGCTCGGCCGTGCCGGCAACCGGTGAGCCCACCGCCCGGGCCGCCGCGCACGCGATCTTCGGTCTGATCAACTCGACCCCGCACAGCCGGCATCTCGACCGGGCGCAGATGGCCGAACTACTGCGCGGCATGGCACTCGCGGCACTCACCAACGCATCCGTGTCCGGCGCCCGCGATGACCTGACCCGGACCGGGTAGTTAACAAGGGGTAACCGCAAGATTCCCCGAATGGACGCGCCCATTCGGGGAAGGCTGTTAGAAGATGGGGCCTGTGGACCCGGAATCCGACCCGCAGCGACGCATCATCGCCGCTGCCAGCCAGGCGTTGGCGGCCATGCACGCGGGCCGCGACGAGGGGGCCCTGGACCAGGTCGCCGACGCGGTGCGGGCAGCACCCAACAGCCACACCGACGCCCGCGAACTGATGCTGCTGTTGTTCCGGGAGTGCAGTGCGATGGTGGCCGCGCTGGGGTCGGGCGGGACCACCCCGGTGCGCATGCAGGTATACGACGACGACGGCCAGGAAGTGCCGATCGACCAGGCCGACCCGCCGGTCCGCACGGCGGTGCGCACCCTGCTGGCCGAGGTGCACGGGGACACCGACGCGGCCCGCGCCCAGATCGAGATCGCGTTGCGCAACGCGGCGCCGGACGAGATGGCGACCCTGATGGTGCAGGCGCTGCGCTGGACGATCCGGCTGTCCACCGAGTGCACCAGCCGCAATCTTCCGGTGTCGGACTGGATCACCACCGCGCTTTCGTAGCGCCAGGTCCCTTTCGCCGCAAGGCTTTTCGTTGACCGCGTGCGCATCCCGCCGGCAGGGTGCACGATCACCGCAGCAATCTGACGAACGGAGTCGGGCGTGATCACCGTGCGGGGCGTGGTCGACCGGGTCGGTCCGACCCTGCTGCGGATCACCGTCCTGGACGAGCCGGCCGCGCACGTCACCGACGTGGTGATCGCCGAGGCCGGCCGGCGCAGCCAGGTCGCCGACGGGGATCTGGTTCTCGGTGTCTCGGTGAACACCACCGCCGAGGCGGTCGAGCTGATCCGGCACTGCGCCGAGCGCGGGGCGGCCGCCGTGCTGCTCAAGCCGCCGCTGGCCACCCGGACCTCGGTGCGCTCGGCCGCCCGGGACGCCCGCACCGGCGTGGTCGAGGTGCACACCGCGGCGGCGTGGGCGCAGCTGGTCTGGTTGCTGCGCACGGTGCTGGACGGCGCGGCCGACGAGTCGGAGGCCGGCGAGGCGAGCTCCGCAGGCGGCCTCGGCGACCTGTTCCGGCTGGCCGATGCCGCGGCCGCCGTGGTGGACGCCCCGGTGACCATCGAGGACGCCAACTCGCGGGTGCTGGCCTACTCGGCGCGGCAGGACCGCACCGACCCCGCGCGCATCTCCACGATCATGGGCCGGCGGGTGCCGGACGAGGTGCTCGCCCGGTTCCGCTCGCGCGGGGTGTTCCGCGACCTGTCCCGCGGCCGGACCACGATCTTCGTGCCGGCCCAGCAGGACGGCACGCTGCCCCGGCTGATCGTGCCGATCCGGATGGGCGGCGAGCTGCTCGGTTCGATGTGGGCGGTGGTCGCCGGACCGGTGCCGGAGGAGCGGGCCGCCGCGTTCGCCGACACGGCGCCGGTGGTCGCGCTGCACCTGTTGCGCCGCCGGGCCCGGGAGGACGTCGAGCGGCGGCGCTCGGCGGAGCTGGTGCGCTCGGTCCTGGAGGGCAGCGGGAGCATCCGGCTGGCCGCGGCCGAGCTGGACCTGGAGGACGTGCCGCACCGGGTGGTGGCCATCGACGTGGCCGGCAGCGACGACGCGCTCGGCGCCGAGGGCATGCGGCTGGCGCTGTGGGACCGGATCACCACCGGGATCGGGCGCCGGCCGGCGGTCACCGAACTGCACGACGTGCTGTACGCGGTGGTCCCGGACCGCGACGGCGACGGCGGCTGGCCGGCCATGCGGGCGGCGCTGGCCGGCACCGTGCGGCCCGCGCCGATGGTGGCCGCCGGACCGGCGGTGGCGCTGGCCGACCTGACCGAGTCCCGGGCGCTGGCCTACGAGACGCTGAGCCTGCTCCGCGCCGGCCTGGTGGACGGGCCGGTGCTCAGCCACGAGCAGGCCTGGTCGGTGCTGGTGCTGCACCGGGCCGCGGTCGCCGCCGCGGCGGCCGGCGCGACCGGCCTCGGGCCGCTCCCGCGACTGCGCGCCAACGACACCGAGGCGGGCACCCGGTACGTGGACACGCTGTACGAGTGGCTGCGGCACGCCGGCGACCCGCGCGCGGCCAGCCGGGCGCTGCGGATCCACCCCAACACGCTGCGGTACCGAATGGCGCGGATCGCCGAGCTGGCCGAGGTCGATCTGGACGACCCGGACGTGCGCCTGGCGCTGGTCACACAGCTCGTCGCGGTGCGCTGGCGGTGATTGTGCTCTCGGCACAACCGATGGGGTGAACACTCGTGATATTCGCACGATGACAGTGACTATGTGCTGCCTCACCGTGGTCATTGACACCCACATGGCCTAACAGGAGCCGCACGCCATGAAGATCGCCGTCCCCCGTGAGATCAAGAATCACGAGTACCGGGTCGCGCTGACCCCCGCCGGGGTGCACGAGTTGACCGGTCACGGCCATGACGTGTTCATCGAGGCCGGCGCCGGTCTGGGTTCGGCGATCACCGACGAGGAGTACCTCGGCGCCGGCGCGAAGATCCTCGCCACCGCCGAGGAGACCTGGGCCGAGGGCGAGCTGGTCCTCAAGGTCAAGGAGCCGATCGCGGCGGAGTACCCGTTCCTCCGGGCCGACCAGGTCCTGTTCACCTACCTGCACCTGGCCGCCGACGAGCCGCTCACCCGCGCTCTCATGGCCGCGGGCACCACCGCCATCGCCTACGAGACCGTGCAGACCGCCACCGGCGCTCTCCCCCTCCTCGCCCCCATGTCCGAGGTCGCCGGCCGTCTCGCCCCCCAGGTCGGCGCCTACGCGCTGATGCGCCCCTCCGGCGGCCGCGGCGTCCTGCCCGGTGGCGTCCCCGGCGTCCACCCCGCTCGGGTCGTGGTCATCGGCGGGGGCGTCGCCGGCCTCAACGCCGCCACCATCGCCGTCGGCATGGGCGCCGACGTCCAGATCCTGGACACCAACGTCGACCGCCTGCGCCACATCGACAACGTGTTCCGCGGCCAACTCCGCACCGTCACGTCCAACCGCTACTCGGTGGAGCAGGCCGTGAAGGACGCCGACCTGGTCATCGGCGCCGTCCTCGTCCCCGGCGCCAAGGCCCCCAAGCTCATCTCCAACGACCTGGTCCGCGACATGAAGCCCGGCTCGGTCCTCGTCGACATCGCCATCGACCAGGGCGGCTGCTTCGCCGACTCCCGCCCGACCACCCACGCCGACCCCACCTTCGAGGTCCACGACAGCGTCTTCTACTGCGTGGCCAACATGCCGGGCGCCGTCCCCAGAACCTCGACCTACGCCCTGACCAACGTGACGCTCCCGTACGCCACCGCCCTGGCCAACCAGGGCTGGCACCAGGCCCTCACCGGTGACCCGGCCCTCGCCCTGGGCCTCAACACCCACGCCGGCCACCTCACCAACACCCCGGTAGCCGAGGCCCACTCCCTCCCCGCCACCCCCCTAACCCAAGCCCTCGCCTAACCCCACCGCACCTAGGCCCTGTCCAACATCTGTCCAAAGTGACGGCCCCCTCCCAGCCCAACCACAAGGGG
>NZ_DASTBH010000550.1:0-12114 GCF_035712165.1 Actinophytocola sp.
CTATCATAATCCATGACTAACCCTACCGTTCTGATCACCGGTTCGACCAGCGGGATCGGCAAGGCCACCGCGACCGGGCTCGCCGAACGGGGCGCCACGGTGCTCATGGTCGCCCGGGACACCGCCCGCGGGCAGGCGGCCAAGGCCGACATCGAACGCCGCGTGCCCGACGCCCGGCTCTCGCTCTACACCGCCGACCTGGGCGACCTCGACGCGGTCCGGGCGCTGGCCGACCGGATCGACGGCGAGCACGACCGACTGGACGTGCTGATCAACAACGCCGCGGTGGCCTGGTTTCCGGGTGCGCAGCACGGCTCCAGCGAGAACGTGCCGGGACAGGATCAACAACGCCGCCAGGACGCCGGGGTTCAACGCGGTGAGTTGATGTTCAGAACCAACCACCTGGCACCGTTCCTGCTCACCACCCGGCTGCTGCCGCTGCTGACCCGCAGCGCCCCGGCCCGGGTGATCACGGTCGGCTCCAGCTCGCACCGCCAGGTCCGCGCCATCCCGTGGAACGACCTGCCCGCCGCCACCACCTACCCGCTGTCCAAGACGTGCAACATCCTGTTCGGCTACGAGCTCGCCCGGCGCACCGAGGGCACCGGGGTCACGTCCAACTGCGCCGATCCGGGGTTCGTCCGCACCAACCTCGGCCGGCATCTGACCGGCGGGATCGGCATGCTGATCAAGCTCACCCGACCGGTCCAGACCAGCCCCGACAAAGGCGCGGCGACCTCGGTGTACCTGGCGACCGCGCCGGAGGTGGCGGAGACCAGCGGGCGCTGCTTCGCCAAGTGCCGTCCGGTCCGGACCAGCCCGCTGACCCACGACCCGGACGTCGCCCGCCGGCTCTGGGAGATCAGCACCGAGGCGGTGCTGACTCCCGGCCAGCCCGGGTGATCGGCGCATGGCACGATGGCGCACGTGACCAGCGCGCGCGACAAGACAAACGGCGACGGGCTGCCGCGGATCCCGTCCATCCCGCTGACCGACGAACGTGCCTTCGACCCGGCCAACCAGTCCATCGGCAACCTCGTCAAGGACGCGACCACCCACCTGTCCACCCTGCTCCGGGCAGAGATCGAGCTGGCCAAGGCCGAACTGGCCAACGAGATCAAGAAGGCGCTGGTCGGCAGCGTGTTCTTCATCGTCGCCCTGGCGATCTTCGTCTACAGCACGTTCTTCCTCTTCTTCATGGAGGTCGACGTGCTGGACATCTGGCTGCCGCGATGGGCCGCCTCGATCATCGTCTGGGTGGAGATGCTGCTGGTCTCCGGGCTGATGGCGCTGCTGGGCTACCGGCGGATGAAGAAGATCAAGGCGCCGGAGCGCACCATCAACGCGTTGCGCGACACCGCGAACACGCTGGCGCACTTCGCCGGCGAGGACGACGAGCCGGGCACCGAACTGCGCCCCGCCGACCCGAACCGTCCAGCGCCCCGGTCCACCTGATCGGGCCGCCCTGAGCACCGCCGTGCGCTCCCCGGACCCGTCGACCGTGCGGATCGATGGACCGTGGGCACACCGGGACATCTACGCCAATGGCATCCGGCTGCACGTGGCGGAGACCGGCGAGGGACCGCTGGTGCTGATGCTGCACGGGTTCGGCGAGTTCTGGTGGTCCTGGCGTCACCAGCTGACCGCACTCGGTGACGCCGGTTTCCGTGCGGTGGCGGTGGATCTGCGCGGCTACGGCGACTCGGACAAACCGCCGCGCGGCTACGACGGCTGGACGCTCTCCGGGGACATCGCCGGGCTGATCAAGGCGCTCGGCGAGCGCCGGGCCCACCTGGTCGGCCATGGCTGGGGCGGACTGCTCGGCTGGACCGTGGCCGGCCTGCATCCCCGGCTGGTGCGGTCGGTCAGCGCGCTGTCCGCCCCGCATCCGCTGGCGCTGCGCCGGGAGATCCGCCGCACGATGCTGCGCGGCCGCAGGGCCAACCAGGCGCGGGCCTTCGGCGAGCTGTTCACCGCCCAGTTGCCGATCGCGCCGGAGCGCCGGCTCACCCGCGACGACGCGGCGCTGATCGAGGCCCGGATGCGCCGCCTGGCCGGTCCACAGTGGACCTATCAGCCGGAGTTCGCCGCCGCGGTGCGGAACTTCCGGGACGCGGCGCTGGTCACCGGCGTCGCGCACAGCGCCATGGAGTACTACCGGTGGGCGGTGCGGTCCCAGGTGCGCACCGAGGGCCGGCGGTTCGCCGAGGCGATGAGTCGCCGGGTGCGCCTTCCGGTGCTGCTCCTGCACGGCGCGCTCGACCCGGCCGTGCTCGCGCGGACCATGACCGCCTCGACCGGCTGGATCGCCGGACGCCACCAGTGGG
Source organism: Actinophytocola sp. (assembly GCF_035712165.1). Lineage (GTDB taxonomy): Bacteria > Actinomycetota > Actinomycetes > Mycobacteriales > Pseudonocardiaceae > DASYTH01. The sequence goes on from NZ_DASTBH010000550.1 coordinate 2,328, forward strand.
CCTCGCTACCGGACAGCGGGCACTACCCGCACCAGGAGAAGCCGGACGCGGTGAACCAACTGCTGAAGGGTTTCCTCACGGCTGGGTAAGAGGAACCAGTCCTGCGCTAGTCCGCGCAGCGGCCGGTGCTCACCTGGGCGGTCATGCCCGGAGCGTTCGCCACCTCGTCGCGCACCTCGTCGGCGGTGAGCGCGAACCCGGTGTCGGAGTTGTCCACCGCCGCACCGAACACCACGCCGATCACCCGGCCCTGGGTGTCCACCAGCGGCCCGCCCGAGTTGCCGCTCTTGACCACCGCGCGCAGCGTGAACACGTCCCGGTTCACCGTGCGCGAACCGTAGATGTCCGGCCCGTTCAACGAGATCCGGTCCCGGACCCGGGACGGCGACGCGGTGTACGGCCCGTCCAGCGGGTAGCCGAGCACGATGCTGTCCTGTCCCGACCCGGCATCGGCGCTGGCGAACGGCAACGCGGGCGCGTTCAGCCCGGGCACGGCCAGCACCGCGACGTCGGTCTCCGGGTCGTAGTGCACCACCCGGGCCTTCAACTCCCGGTCGCCCACCTCCACGGTGACCTCGTTGGCGCCGGCCAGCACGTGCGCGTTGGTGAGCACCCGCTGCGGCGCGATCACGAACCCGCTGCCCTCCAGCGCCCGCTCACAGGACGGCGCCTTGGCGCGGATCTTCAGCACGCTCGGCCGCACCCGCTGCACGACCGCACTGGCCTGCAGCGCCGGGTCCGGCGGCGCGACCTCCTTGGCCGGCGCCCGGTTGAACGGATCGACCACCGCCGGGAACCCGGTGTCGTCGAGGATCTTGCGCAGCGCGGCGGGCAGGTTCCTGGCCGCCGACGGCATCACGTCGTCGACCCCGCCGAGCACCACCGAGCGGTTGATCGCCGAGGCGAGGTTGGGCAGGTTGCCCACGGTGGCCAGGGCCGAGCCGATCAGCCAGCACACCACGAACACCACGAGGCCCTGCACCACCGCGCCCAGCGCACTGTCCACACCGGACAGTTTGGGTGACTTGATCCGCTGCCGGATGCTCCGGCCGATCCACACCCCGATGGTCTCGCCGAGCGCGATGAACAGCACGAAGATGGCGAACGCGAAGCCCACCCGGGTCGGCGTCGAGTCGACCTGCTCGACCACCAGCGGGGCGACCAGCACTCCCGCGATCCCGCCGATCAGCACGCCGATGAACGCCGGCAGCGCGATGATCACGCCCTGCCGCGCCCCGGACACCGCGGCGAGCACCGCCAGCCCGATGACGACCAGATCCACCCAGTTCATGCCCCCGCCTCGCACCCTCCGCGCCGGTGAGCGCCCCATGGTTCGCTCGCAAGCTCCCTGCCTGTCATCCCCGTACCCCCACCGCGCGCCACGCCACAGCCAGATCGGTGACGCTGTCGGTATCCCAGGGCCGGTCCCACCCGCCGGCTTCCAGCAGCATCGCCAGCACCCCGGCGGTGAACCCCCACACCAGCATGCCGGGCACCTTGAAGGCCGGGCCGACGAACCCGGACGGATGCCGCACCCGCAGCCGGTTCGCGGGGTCGGCCAGCACCGCGACCGGCACCAGGGCCACCGCCGCGGACTCGGCCGGGTCCACCGCCCACACCCGGCTCGGCCGCAGCCAGTGCGCGAGCACCGGCGTCACGTGGAAGCCCGACACCGGGATGTGCAGGGTGGGCAGCACCGCGACCGGCCGCACCCCGGACGGGTCGACCCCGGTCTCCTCGACCGCCTCCCGCAACGCCGTGGCCACCGGGCCGTCGTCACCCGGCTCGGCCGCTCCGCCCGGGAAGGCCACCTGGCCGGAGTGCGCGCTGGTGCCGTCCGCGCGCAGTTGCAGCAGGACGTCGGGCCCGTGCGTGTCCTGCTCACCGAACAGGATCAGCACCGCGGCGTCCCGCGTGTCCGCACCGGCCGGTGGCGCCAGCCGGCGGAACAGCGTGGTGTCCAGGTTCGCGGTCGCCGCGACCAGCCCGCGCAGCCACACCGGAACGTCGGCCGGATCGACCAGCGGTCCGTGTTCGGGTGGCGTCATGGGCTGCCGTTTCGTTCGGATGGCAGATAGTGGGCGACAGTCTGTCGTACCTGGTCAGCCGAGCGGAACAGCCGAGGGTCGGACACGAACCGGACCGTGCCGTCCGGTCCGATCAGGTAGGAGGCGGGCAGCGCGTTCGGCACCCCCAGCGCCCGCCACCCGGCGTCGCCGGAGTCGATCAGGTTGGTGAACCGCACCCCGAGCCGGGTCACCAGCTTGAGGGCGCCGGCCGGGTCGCTGCGCACCGCGAGGCCGACCACCGGCACCGCGCCCGGAGCGGCGGCGTACTCGGCCAGCACCGGTAGCTCCTCGGCGCACGGCTGGCACCAGGTCGCCCAGACGTTGAGCAGCACCGCCCGACCGGCGAACTGGGCGGCGAGGTTGGCCGGCGCGCCGTCGGCCAGGCATTCCGCTGTCACCGCGGCAAGCTCGGCGAGCCCGGCGGGCACCGGGCCGGCCGGTGCGGCGCACGGCGCGAGCCCGGCGGCGGTCCGGGCCCCGGCCAGGTCGGGGGCGGACGCCGGGGCGGCGGACGTGGTCGCGGCCGGGCCCGAGGGGTCGTCGTGGGACCGGGGCCACGCCGCGACCACCACCGCGACGGCCACGATCAGCCCGGCGACGCCCCACCGCGCCCGGTTGTTCATCCCGCGCTCTTCGCCAGGCCGGGCCGGTAGCCGCCGCGGGTGCGCTCGGCCAGGTCGATCAGGCCCTCCGCCTCGACCCCCTTGACCAGCTTGGCCGCCGCCTCGGGGTCGGTCGGCCCGGTGCCGTAGGACGGGCAGTCGCGGAACAGCAGGCAGGCGCCGCAGGCGGGCTTGCGGGCATGGCACACCCGGCGGCCGTGGAAGATCACCCAGTGGGACAGCATGGTCCAGTCCTTGCGCGGGACCAGCCGGCCGATCTCATGCTCCACTTTGACCGGATCCTCTTCGGCCGTCCACTGCCACCGCCTGGTCAGCCGGCCGAAATGGGTGTCCACCGTGATCCCGGGCACGCCGAAGGCGTTACCCAGGATGACGTTGGCGGTCTTGCGGCCGATCCCGGGCAGGGTGACCAGGTCGTCGAGCTTGTTCGGCACCTCGCCGCCGTACCGCTCGACCAGCGCGGCGCCCAGGCCGATCAGCGACGTGGTCTTGTTCCGGTAGAAGCCGGTGGGCTTGATCAGCTCTTCCAGCGTGCTGCGGTCGGCGCCGGCGTAGTCCGCCGCGGTGCGGTACCTGGCGAACACCGCCGGGGTGGTCAGGTTGACCCGCACGTCGGTCGACTGGGCGGACAGGATCGTGGCCACGGCCAGCTCGAGCGGGTTGGTGAAGTCGAGCTCACAGTGTGCGTCCGGGTACGCCTCGGCGAGCGCCCGGGTCATCCGCCGGGCGCGGCGGACCAGTCCCTGGTCCGGGGGCTCGGCGCCGTTTGACGCCGACGCCGTCGTGGTACCTCGGTGGGGTGGCCGTCGAATGGCAGGTGGCACACCGCTAGCCTACGGGCCACGACACAACCCCATACGTGCCCGCGACGTCTAACGAGTGACGTCACCTGTGCCGGCGTGGACCCGAGCGTCCACAATGGCCGAGCCCCGGATGAGCGAGGATCGACGATCGATGACCGTATGGTTCGTGTTCGCCGTGCCCCTGGTCGTGATGTTCTTCGCCCTGTTCATGGAGCGGGTCGAGGCGCGGCTGCGGCACGTCGCCGTCCAGGAGGACGAGGTCGAGGAGTTCCTCGAGCAGGCACGCCCCGACGAGGTGCGCGCGCTCTACAGCACGGGCATCGGCCGGGCGCTCGAACTGTTCCGGCTGCGCCGGCTGGGTGGCCGCGCCGCGCGGCTGCGGGGGCGCCGGGTCAAGGTCTAGCGACCCGGTCGGTGCCTACCAGCGAGTCCACGAGACGTGACCGTCGGCACAGGTCCTACACTGCACGCAGTGATCAGCGGCGACTCGCTTTCTCTCGCGTTCGGCGCCGCGGGTGAATCGGGAGGCATGAGTGGAAGAGACCCTGGCCAGGGCGGGCATCTTCCAGGGGGTGGAACCGGCCGCTGCCGAAGCGCTCGCTTCCACGCTGGAATCCGTGGAGTTTCCACGCGGACACGTGATCTTCGCCGAGGGTGAGCCGGGAGACCGGCTGTACATCATCCTGGCCGGCAAGGTGAAGATCGGCCGCAAGTCGCCGGACGGCCGGGAGAACCTGCTGGGCATCCTCGGCCCGTCGGACATGTTCGGCGAGCTGTCGATCTTCGACCCGGGTCCGCGGACGTCCACGGCCACCACGGTGACCGAGGTCCGCGCGGTCACGATGGACCGGCCGGCGCTGCGCCAGTGGATCGCGACCCGGCCGGAGATCGCCGAGCAACTGCTCCGGGTGGTCGCCCGGCGGCTGCGCCGAACCAACGGGATGCTCGCCGACCTGATCTTCACCGATGTGCCGGGCCGGGTGGCGAAGGCGCTGCTGCAACTCGCGCAGCGGTTCGGCAGCCAGGAGGCCGGGCTGCTCCGGGTGACGCACGATCTCACCCAGGAGGAGATCGCCCAGTACGTCGGCGCCTCCCGGGAGACGGTGAACAAGGCGCTGGCCGACTTCGCGCACCGCGGCTGGCTGCGGCTGGAGGGCAAGAGCGTGCTGATCATGGATCCGGAGCGGCTCGCCCGGCGCGCCCGATAGCTACCCCGACAGAATGTTAGGGACCGGGCGCCGCCCCCGACGCGGCGCACCGGTCCCTAACGCTGCGTGGGTCATCCCCGATCACCCACGCTTCCCCGCCCTCCGGCTTAGGCCCCGACCCAAGTGCCGGAGGGAGCGTTCGTGTCTCGTTAAACGCTTCGACAGGCTGATCCGTTACCCGAGGAAGAAGATCACCGCAACCACGATCAGCAAGGGAACAAGTGTCGCCGCGGCTGCCACCACGGCGCTCACCTCGCGCCGATCCGCCTTCTCGGTCATCGTCACCATCGCACAATCCCCTCCCACCTGCTCAATCCCTTTTCACTTCTTGGGACACGCGAGGGGTGGCAGGCGTTGTGCCGTTTCCTCAGGTTTTCCGACAGCGTTGCCGAACCGAGACCTTTGTCCGGATGAGAGGCGTACCCCTCGTCCTGTCGGGCCAAACGAGATCACCCTTATGGGTGAGGGCGGGCTCACCGCAATATAAGTGGTACGAACGTACCAAAGCTTGGTTTACTGGTACACATGTCCCACTCTGCTCGCCTGGCCGACTACCGCACCGCCCTGAGCACGCCCGGCGCCCGCATGCCGGTGATCACCGCGCTGCTCGCCCGGCTGCCGGTCGCCATGGTCGGGCTGTCGCTTCTGCTCTACGTCCAGCGCATGACCGGCTCGTTCGCGACCGCCGGACTGGTGTCCGCCGGGGTGCTCACCGGCGTGGCCGTCGGGTCGGTCGTGCAGGGCCGGGTGATGGACCGGCTCGGACCGACCCGGCCGCTGATCGCCACCAGCGCCCTGTTCGGCGTCGCGGTGGTCGCGGGCGTTCTGGCGATCGAGCGGCACGCGTCGACTTTGGTCATGGTCGGGCTGGCGGTCGCCATCGGCATGACCCAGCCCACCGTCGGCTCCGCCTCCCGGGCGCTGTGGACCCGGCTGCTGCCACCCGGGTCGGCCCGCATGGCCGCCTACACCTACGAGGCGATCAGCATGGAGGTGTTCTTCATCCTCGGGCCCGCCATCGCCGGCCTGCTGATCGTCGCGCCCTGGCCGGGCACCGGCGTGGTCGCCGGCAGCGTGGCCATGCTGCTCGGCGGTGTGGGTTTCGCGCTCTCCCCCGCCGTTCGCCAGCAGCGCGGGGGCGACCCGACCGAGTCCCACGTCGGGCTGCTCGGCGCGTTGAGCAGCCCGGGCATGCGGACCGTCGCGCTCGCCGCCTTCGGCTTCGGGCTGACCATCGGGTTCATCGAGGTGGCGGTTCCGGCGGCGGCGACCCACGCCGGGCACGCCCCGTACGGCGGGCTGATGCTGGCGCTGTGTTCGGTCAGTTCGGTGATCTTCGGCATCCTCTACGCCGCCCGGCCGTGGCCGCGTCCGCTCGGCCTGCGCATGCCGGTCCTGCTGGCCGGGTTCGCGCTGCTCATCGCCCCGCTGGCGATCCCGTCCGGGCTGCTCGGCCTGGCCCTGCTGCTGCTGGTGACCGGCCTGCTGATCACCCCGCAGGCCACCGCGCACTCCGCCGCCCTCGAACAGGTCGCGCCGCGCGGCACGGTCACCGAGGCGTTCGGCTGGGTGATCACCTCGGTCACCTTCGGCCTCGCCATCGGCCAGTCCACCAGCGGCGCCCTGGTCGAGCAGGCCGGAACCGGCGCGGCGTTCCTCGCCTCCAGCCTGGCCGGCCTGGTGATCGCCGGACTGGTCTGGGCCCGCCGGCACACCGTGGCCCCCGCGGCCGCTGTCCAGCAGCCGGCTCAGGAAGACCTCCTCCCGGCGGCCGCCTAGGGAGTATCCAGGAAGATCGGGTTGGTGAGCGCCACCATCGTGTCCGGGGTGGTCGCGGTCGGCACCGGGCGGCGCACCTCGGCCCGCACCCACGTCGAGTAGCGGGCCTGGGTGGTCCAGCGGACCGTCGCGGCGCCGCCCGCGTCCACCGGCTGGATCCACTGCGGACCGTTCTGGTCCAGCAGCCGGACCGCCGTGCCGGGCACGCCCGCCACGGTCAGCTCGATGGTCACCGCGAGGCCGGCGTCGTCCGTGCGCAGCCGCTCACCGATTCCGGCCCGGCGCGACCCGGCGGCGGCCGTGAGCTCCAGCCGCACCTGCGCCGACTCGGCGATCCAGTTCCGGCCGGCCTTGAACCCGTCCATCAGCCGGCGCGGCGTGAGCTCGTCGGCGAGCACCACGTTCTGCGGCAGGCCGACCACGTGGTCCAGGTTGTGCGCGTCGCTGTTGCCGACGGCGGGCCGGAACGTGCCGCCGCGCAGCAGGCCGTCCCAGCTGATCACGGAGGCCTCGTCGTCCAGGGTCCACGGCCCGTTCCACACTTCGACCAGGTCGGCATGCTGGTAGCCGAAGCCCCAGGAGCAGCCGAAGCACGGGGTGAACGGGTGCGCGGCCACGACCAGGCCGCCGGCCCGGTGCACCTCCTCGGCGAACCGGCGGAACTCCCGCCGGTCGGTGGCCCGGTACCGCCAGTCGATCCACTTGCCGGCCGGGAGGTTCCACGCCGGCCAGTGTCCGGTCCGGGTGGTCACCTCCTCCCCGTCGACGATGAGCAGGTCGTCGACGGCGTGCGCACCCCACTGCAGGGCCGCGCTCGAGGTGTTGTGCTCGGTGGAGACGATGAAGTCCAGTTCGGCGGCCCGAGCCGCGGCGACCAGTTCGGCCGGGGTACGCCGGCCGTCCGAATGCACCGTGTGCAGGTGGCCGTCGCCGCGGTACCAGGCCCGGCCCCGGTTGCGGGCCGGCGCGCTGGCCGGCGCCGGTCGGGGGGTGAACGCCGGATCCGGGCGACCGAACCGCAGCGTGATGTCCACCCGGTAGGTCAGGCCCTGCGGGGCCACCGTGTACGGCCCGAGGATCACATGCCAGCGGCCGGGCTCGATCGGACCGGGCAGGTATCCCGGGGTGGCCGCGCCCGCGCTGATCGTGAATCGGTCCCGCGCCCCGCCCGACCAGCCGCGGAACCCGCGTTCGTTGCCCAACTGGATGCCGGCCGGCGAGAACATGCCGATGTCCAGGGCGTTGCCTCGGGTGCCGGGCGGCACCTGGGGCCGGTCGTAGCTGTAGACCACCTCGATCTCGCGCACCCCGCGCGGCACGTCCACCGGGAGGTAGTGCCAGTCGGGCACGCCGGGCGGCAGCGTGCCGGTGACGGTCCTGGTCTGCTCACCGGTCGGCTCGGCGCCGGCCGGCTCGGCGAAGACGACGCCGGGCAGCAGCGCTCCGGCCACGGCCAGCGCCCCCGAGCCGGCCAGCACGGTCCGGCGGGGCAGCCGGTCCTCGCAGGGTTGCTCGCACATGCCGGCCAACCTATGCGGGAATGATCCACCTACGGAACACCTGACGGGTGAACGCTTGGCGGGCAGCGTTATGCGTGGCACCGGTTTGTCGGTGCGACGGGTTAGCGTCCGGCCATGGACCTCACCGTGACCACCGCCGACCTGGCCCGCCGCGCCGCCGACGCGGTCAAGCTGGTGCCCGGCCGGCTGACCGACCCGGTGCTGTCCGGGTTGCTGATCACCGCCGGGCCTGGCGGCGTCGTGCTCGCCGCGAGCGACCGGGAGCGCGCGGTCCGGTCGCACTGCGCGGCCGTGGTGCACACCGACGGCCGGGTGCTGGTGCCGGCCCGGCCGCTGACCGAGACGCTGCGGGCGCTGACCGAGCCGACCGTGCGCCTGGTGGTGGAGGGCAGCCGGCTGGCGGTGCGGGTGCCGGGGGCTCGGTATGCGTTACCCCTGCTCGACGCCGGCGTGCACCCCGGCGTGCCCGAGGCGCCGGAGCAGGCCGGCGAGGTGGCGGCCGCCCCGCTGGCCGAGGCGCTCGGCACGGTGGCCACGACCGCCTCCCGGGACGACGCGCTGCCGCTCTACACCGGTGTGCGGCTGCGCGCCGAGGGCGACCGGCTCGTGCTGCTGGCCACCGACCGGTTCCGGATGGCGGTGGCCGCCTTACCGTGGCGGCCGACCGGTGAGCTCGACGTGCTGGCCCCGGCGAGCCTGCTGGTCGAGATCGCCCGGCAGCTCCCGGACACCGGTGCGATCACCCTGCACGCCGACCGCGACCGGCTGGGCCTCGCCTGGGGGTCGGCGGTGGTCACCACGGCCGTGCTGGACGGCACCGCCATCCACGAGTCCAAGGTGGTCACCTCGGCCGTGGACACCCACATCGAGCTGGACGCGGACGCGCTGGCCGGTGCGGTGCGCCGGGTCGGCCTCTACACCGATCCGCGCGGCGCCCTACTGCTGGAGGTGGGCGACGCGGAGGTGCGGCTGCGCGGCGCGGACCAGCAGTCCGGCGAGGCCGAGGAGACGGTGAAGGCCACCGTGGACGGCGGCCGCACCGGGCAGGCGTTCCAGGCCAGGTACCTGACCGACGCCCTGCGGCCCTTCCTCGGCGGACCGGTGCGCCTGGCCGTGCAGCCGGGCATGCGGGCCACCGTGCTGACCGCGCCTGAGCCGGGCGAGGTGGACCTGCGCTACATCGTGATGCCGATGCTCCCGCCGAAAACCTAGTCCTGGTGAGACCGCTGGCCGCGTAGATAGTCGAGCTGAGCCTGGACCGACCACTCGGCCGGGCCCCAGAGCGAACGGTCGACGTCGGCGTAGACCACCTCGACCACCGCCCGGGGTGTGGCGTCCGGACCGAGCCGGCGCAGCGCGGCGCGTACCTGGTCCAGCCGCTCCTCGCGGTGGGCCAGGTAGGTCGCGGCGGTCCCGGCCAGGTCCGGCAGGTCCGGACCGTGTCCGGGCAGCACCCAGGTGTGCGGTGCGGCGGCGGCCAGCCGGCGCAGCGACGTGAGGTAGTCGCCCAGGTCAGAGATCACCGTCGTGCCCCGGCCCAACACCGTGTCGCCGGTCAGCACCGCCGGGGAGCCGTCCGCGCCGACCTCGAAGCACACCGAGTCGGCGGTGTGGCAGGGGGTGTGCCGCACGGTCAGCTCCAGGCCGGCGGCGGTGATCACCTCGCCGTCGGTGAGCGGCGCGCCGTCCCGGCACAGGGCCGGGTCGAACGCCCGGACCGGAGCTCCGGTCCGCTCGGCCAGCCAGCTGGCGCCGCCCACGTGGTCGGCGTGGTGGTGCGTGATC
>NZ_DASTBH010000551.1:0-7904 GCF_035712165.1 Actinophytocola sp.
TGGTGGGCTACGCCCGTCGCGACTGGGCCAACCAGGACTTCGCCGCGATCGTGCACGACTCGGTGAAGACCTATGCCCGCACGGAGTTCCGCGAGGAGGTCTGGAAGCAGCTCGCCGAGGGGTTCCGGTTCGTGCCGGGCAACTTCGACGACGACATCGCCTTCGGCAACCTGCGGCGCACCCTCGACGAGCTCGACGTGGTGCGCGGCACCGGCGGCAACCACGCGTTCTACCTGGCGATCCCGCCTGGCTTCTTCGGCATGGTCGTCGACCAGCTCAAGGAGCACGACATGGTCGACAAGAGCCCCAACGCCTGGCGTCGGGTGGTGATCGAGAAGCCCTTCGGTCACGACCTCCAGTCGGCCAAGGAGCTCCAGGCCACCCTGTCCGAGGCCTTCCCGTCGGAGTCGATCTTCCGGATCGACCACTACCTCGGTAAGGAGACGGTGCAGAACATCCTGGCGATGAGGTTCGCCAACGAGATGTTCGAGCCGCTCTGGAACTCCAACTACGTCGACCACGTGCAGATCACCATGGCCGAGGACATCGGCCTCGGCGGCCGGGCCGGGTACTACGACGGGATCGGCGCGGCCCGGGACGTGATCCAGAACCACCTGCTGCAGTTGCTCGCGCTGACCGCGATGGAGGAGCCGATCTCGTTCCGGCCCACCGCGCTGCGGGCCGAGAAGATCAAGATTCTGGAGGCCACCCGCCCGATCGCGCCGCTGGCCGAGACGACCGCGCGCGGCCAGTACACCGGCGGCTGGCAGGGCGGGCAGCAGGTGCCCGGGCTGCTCGAGGAGGAGGGCTTCGCCAAGGACTCGACCACCGAGACCTATGCCGCGATCACGCTGGCCGTGCACACCCGGCGATGGGCCGGGGTGCCGTTCTACCTGCGCACCGGCAAGCGGCTGGGCCGGCGGGTCACCGAGATCGCGGTGGTGTTCAAGCGCGCCCCGCACCTGCCCTTCGACGACACCGCCACCGAGGAGCTCGGCCAGAACGCGCTGGTGGTGCGGGTGCAGCCGGACGAGGGTGTGACATTGCGGTTCGGCTCCAAGGTGCCGGGCAACGCGATGGAGGTCCGCGACGTCTCGATGGACTTCAGCTACGGGCACGCGTTCACCGAGTCCTCCCCCGAGGCCTACGAACGGCTGCTGCTCGACGTGCTGCTCGGCGAGCCCTCGCTGTTCCCGAACAGCCAGGAGGTCGAGCTGTCCTGGGCGATCCTCGACCCGGTCCTGGACTACTGGGCCAAGCACGGCCAACCGGAGCCCTACCCGGCCGGCACCTGGGGCCCGGAGTCCGCCGACGAGATGCTCGGCCGCAGCGGCCGGAACTGGAGGCGTCCGTGAGCGGGAGCGCGGCCGCGGTGCCGGCTGGACTGAGGAGCAGCGCGGCGCCGAGGAACGAGGCGCGAGCAGCGCACGAAGGAAGCCGGCGCCAGGGCGGCCGAGCGGGAGCGAACTGGAGGCCACTGTGATCATCGACCTGCCGGCGACGACCACGTCGCAGGTCAACAGCAAGCTGGTGCACCTGCGGGAGCAGGGCGGGGTGAACGCACTGAGCCGGGTGCTCACCCTGGTGATCGTCACCGACGACGACGCGCGCACCGAGGAGGTCATCGACGCCGCCAACGACGCCAGCCGCGAGCACCCGTGCCGGGTGATCATGGTCGCCCGGGGGGCGAAGAAAGCCGCCAACCGGCTGGACGCGCAGATCCGGGTCGGCGGGGACGCCGGGGCCAGCGAGGTCATCGTGCTGCGGCTGTACGGCCAGCTGGCCGACCACGGCGACAGCTGTGTGGTGCCGCTGCTGCTGCCGGACGCGCCGGTGGTGGCCTGGTGGCCCTACGACGCGCCGGCCGTGCCGGCCAGCGACCCGATCGGCAGGCTGGCCGCCCGGCGGATCACCGATGCGGCCAACGACCGCAACCCGCTGCGGGCGCTCGACGCGCGCACCAAGTCCTACACGCAGGGCGACTCGGACCTGGCCTGGGCGCGGATCACGCACTGGCGGGCGCTGCTGGCCGCCGCGCTCGACCTGCCGCCCTACGACCGGGTGACCGGGGCGTCGGTGGTCGGTGACCCCAACTCACCGTCGGCCGACCTGCTGGCCGGTTGGCTCGCGGCCCGGCTGAAGGTGCCGGTGCGGCGCGGTAAGAGCACCGAGGGCGAGGGCATCGTCTCGGCCGAGCTGCAGCGGCGGTCCGGCAGCATCGAGCTGTACCGGCCGGACGGGCGGATCGGCACGCTCACCCAGCCCGGCCAGCCACCCCGGCGGGTCGCGCTGGCCCGGCGGCCGGTGGCCGAGTGCATCGCCGAGGAGCTGCGCCGGCTGGATGCCGACGAGATCTACTCCTCCGCGCTGACCGGGCTCAGCAAGGTCACCCGGGGTCGGGTGGCCCACAAGAGCCGGTCGGGTTCATGAGCAGCCCTCAGGTGGTCGTCTACGCCAACGCCGAGTTGCTGGCGGCCGCCACGGCGGCCCGCCTGGTGACCCGGCTGGTCGACGCCCAGGCCGCCCGCGGCTCGGCGTCGCTGGTGCTGACCGGCGGCGGCACCGGGATCGCCGTGCTCGATCAGTTGCGGGCGACGCCGGCCCGGGACGCGATCGACTGGTCCCGGGTGGACCTGTACTGGGGGGACGAGCGGTTCCTCCCGGCCGGGCATCCCGACCGCAACGAGACCCAGGCCCGCGCCGCGCTGCTCGACCATGTGCCGGTGCGGCCGGACCGGGTGCACGTGCCGGAGCCCTCGGACGGCAGGTTCGGCGACGACCCGGAGGCCGCCGCCGACGCCTACGCCGAGGTGCTCGCGGCCGCGGCCATGCCCGAGGACCACGGCCCGGTGCCGGCCTTCGACGTGTGCCTGCTGGGGGTGGGCGGCGAGGGGCACACCGCGTCGGTGTTCCCGGCCTCGCCCGCGGTCTACGAGACCGACCGCACGGTGGTCGCGGTGCACGGCTGTCCCAAGCCACCGCCGACCAGGATCACCCTGACCCTGCCGGCCATCCGGCGGGCCGCCGAGGTATGGCTGATGACCACCGGTCCGACCAAGGCCGCGGCCGTGGCCATGGCGCTCGGCGGCGCGGGCGAGATCCAGGTCCCCGCCTCCGGCGCCCGCGGCCAGCGCCGCACCCTGTGGCTGCTCGACCGCCCCGCCGCCGCCAAGGTCCCCGGCGTCCACTCTCCCCCGCTGGCCTGACCCGGCCGACCAACGGCAACCTCAGGGGACCGTGACGGCACCCAGCCAACTAGCGGCCAGGGAAGGGGATGCCGAGGAGGGTGAGCATGGGGGTGGCCTTCACCGCTGTCTCCTCGAACTCGGCGTCCGGGTCGGAGTCGGCGACGATCGCGCCGCCGACGCCGAACGTGGCGCCGTCCGGACGCACCACCAGGGTGCGGATGACGATGCTCAGGTCGACCGCGCCGGACAGCGAGAAGTAGCCGAGGGCGCCGGAGTACACGCCGCGCGGCCCGGCCTCCAGGTCGTCGATGAGCTCCATGGTGCGGATCTTCGGCGCACCGGTCATCGAGCCGCCCGGGAAGGCCGCGCGGACGCAGTCGATCGCCGTGCGGTCCGCCGCGAGCGTGGCCCGGATGGTGCTCACCAGCTGATGCACGGTCGCATAGGTCTGCACCTCGAAGATCCGGGTCACGTGCACCGAACCGACCTCGGCGCACCGGCCGAGATCGTTGCGCACCAGGTCGACGATCATGAGGTTCTCGGCGCGGTCCTTCACGCTGGTGGCGAGATCCCGCCGGAGCCGGGCGTCCTGCTCCGGGTCGGACCCGCGCGGCCGGGTGCCCTTGATGGGCCGCGACTCCACCGCCCCGTCCGCCGACACCGACAGGAACCGCTCCGGCGAGGTGCTCAGCACCGACATCTCCCCCAGCCGAAGCAGCGCGCCGAACGGCGCCGGGCTGGCGCGGCGCAGCGCCCGGTAGGCGGGCCACGGGTCGATCGCGGCGGCCACGCTCGTCATGTTGGTCAGGCAGATCTCGTAGGACTCGCCGCGCTCGATCGCGGTCAGACAGTCGGCGATCATCTTCAGGTAAGAATTCCGGTCATGACGCAGCCCGACCTCGCCGACCTCCGCCCGGAGCGCCGCGGCGTCCGGCGCGGTCCGCCCGGCCAGTACCGCCAGCCGGTCCCGGGTTCGGGTGAGCCAGCCGCGCGCCGCCGTGTCGTCGCCGGCCGGCGCCAGGGCCAGCAGGTACACCGCGCCGGTGTCCCGGTCGAACGCCAGCCCGCGGTCGACGAAGATCAGGTATGCGTCCGGGTCGGCGGACCGGTGCGCGCGGCTGCCCTCGCACTCCGCCTTGAGCTCGTAACCGAGGTAGCCGACCCAGCCGAGGCAGAAGCCGAACGGCAGGTCGGGCGGGTCGACCGCGTGCTCGGCGAGATCGCGCTGGAGCCAGTCGAAAAATCCCGACGCGATGGTGTGCTCGCCGGTCGCGGAGGTAATCCCTACGGTGCCGGACCACACGTCAGCGCGGGCCACCCGGGCCAGCGGGCCGGAGGCGTCGCCGAGGAAGGCGAACCGGGACAGGTCGGCGCCATCCAACCAGAACGCGTGCGACGAATGCCGATAGAGTTGATCGAACACCAGTTCCGGAGAGGCGACGATGCTGATCCGCTCGACGAGCAGCCGGAGCCGGGATCCGGCGCGCGATTTACCTTCGCACATTTTCCGCTCCCCGCTCGTCCCATTTGCACCATCGGTCTGTCTACCCGCGTAGTGAGCACCTTGGAGGCCGATCCGTGTCGCAGCCACAGCGTCAGCCGGCCCGACTGGGCCGCGTCACGTTGCCGACCCGCCGCGCGGACGCCGACCAGCCGTCCACCGGCCCGGACCCGGGAGGAGTCCCCCTGGTCACCCAGACGTTCACCACGAACGACAGCATGGCCGATGAGGCACGGGAGGCCGACACCTCCCCCGCCGGACAGTCGGCGGTGGACCGCACCCTGGCGTGGGTGCGCAGCAGCCGGCTGGTTCGGGGCATCGCCTCCGACGTGCTCGTGCTTGCCGTGGCGGCACTGGACGTCTGGCTGGTCACCCCGGAGAAGGCCGAGACCTACTCGATCTGGCTGTCCTGGATCTCGGTCGCCGCGACGCTGCTCCGGCGGCACTTCCCCTTCGTGGCGATGCTGCTGGTCTTCCCGGGGTTCCTGGCCGGATGGGCGCAGCTCGCCGCGATGATCGTGCTCGGCACGCTGGCCTACCGGTACAAGGTGAGCTGGCAGACCGCCGTCGGCGCCGGGCTGGTCTGGTGTGGCCGGTTCGTGCTGTGGCCGTGGGAGGACTTCCTCGCCCAGACCTGGCGGGAGCACGTGCTGGCCGCGATCTACGGAGTGATCGTCGCCGGGATGCCGGTCGCCCTGGCGTTCCTGATCCTGGCCCGGCAGGAGCTGTCCGACCGGATCGCCCAGCTCGCCGAGAGCCGGGACCGGGAGTCCCGGTTACAGGCCGAGACGATCCGGTCGACGGAGCGGGCCCGGCTGGCCCGGGAGATGCACGACATGGTGTCGCACCAGGTCACGCTGATCGCGATGCAGGCCGGGGCGTTACAGGTGTCGGCGCGCGACGAGGAGGCGCGCCAGTCGGCGACCACCATCCGGGAGCTGTCCACCCGAACCCTGGAGGAGCTGCGCAACCTGGTCGGGGTGCTGCGGTCCGGGCTCGCCGAGGAGGACACCCAGCCTGGGCTGGACGAGCTGACCACGCTGGCCAAGGACTTCGACATCGAGGTCGACCTGGACATGGTGGCGAGCCCCGAGCTGGTGCCGGCGCCGGTGTCCCGGGCGGCCTACCGGACCGTGCAGGAGGCGCTGACCAACGTGCGCAAGCACGCGGTGGGCGCGGCCGCCACGGTGCGCGTCGAGACCCGCCAGGACACGCTCTACGTCGAGGTCCGCAACGACCGGCCGCGCACCCGGGCCTCCGGCCTGCCCTCCGGTGGGCACGGCCTGCTGGGCCTGCGGGAGCGCACCGGGCTGCTCGGCGGAACGTTCGAAGCCGGACCCACGCCCGAGGGCGGGTTCCGGGTCGAGGCGACCTACCCGATCGAGCTCCGGCCCTGAGCTCAGATGTCGCGCTGGCCGCGCAGCTTCGCCAGCGCCTCGGCGAGGATCGCCTCGCCGTCGGCGTCCGAGCGACGCTCCTTCACATACGCCAGGTGCGTCTTGTAGGGCTCGTTACGCGGAGCGTCCGGCGGGTCCTCCTGGTTGCGCCCGCCGGGCAGCCCACACCGCGGGCAGTCCCACGACTCAGGCTCCTCCGCGTCAAGCGCGAAGGACGGCCGTGACTCATGCCCGTTCGCGCACCAGTAGGACACCCTGCGACGAGGAGCGGACTCCCCGCGTTCTGATTCGCCCATCGGCCCCGCGCCGACCCGGGTACCCCGGATCGCGTTACCTCCGGCCATCGACTTTCACACCCCCACCACGTGGTTCACAGCAGGAATCGTGTTGTTGTGAGCTGAGCTCTAGGCGATCTTGATCAACAGGCCGAGGCCGATCACACAGATGACCCAGACCGCGCCGACGAACAAGGTGGCCCGGTCGAGGTTCTTCTCCGCGACGCTCGACCCCGACAGGCTGGACTGCATCCCGCCGCCGAACAGCGAGGACAGGCCGCCGCCCCGACCGCGGTGCAGCAGCACCAGCAGGACCAGCAGCACGCTGCACACGATCAAAAGGATCTGCAGGGCAAGAACCATCTCATCCTCGCTGTTGGACACAGAAAGCCGTAGCAGGCACAGGCTACCTGGTGGACCGCGGCGGTTCGACCAACGGTCCGGTTTTGGGTCATGGAAGTGGGCCGCCCGCCGCCAGCGCGCAGAGCTTGGCGAAGTCCTCGGCGTCCAGGCTGGCCCCGCCGACGAGCGCGCCGTCGATGTCGTCCTGGGCGATCAGCTCGCCGATGTTGCCGGACTTCACCGAGCCGCCGTAGAGCACCCGGACCTCGTCGGCCACCGACTGGCCGTACTTGTCCGCGAGCTGGGCGCGCAGCGCCTGGCACACCTCCTGGGCGTCGGCCGGGGTGGCCACCCGCCCGGTGCCGATCGCCCACACCGGCTCGTAGGCGATCACCACGCCGGTCACCTGCTCGGCCTTCAGGCCCTTGAGCGCGGCGATCAGCTGGGCGTTGCAGTGCTCGACATGGGTGCCCTGCTCGCGCACCTCGATCCGCTCCCCCACGCACAGGATCGGGGTGATGCCGTTGCGCAGCGCCGCCCGCACCTTCGCGCCGACCAGTTCGTCGTCCTCGGCGTGGTACTCGCGCCGCTCGGAGTGGCCGACCGTCACGTAACCGCAGCCCAGCTTGGCCAGCATCGGGCCGGACACGTCCCCGGTGTAGGCGCCGGAGTCGTGCGGCGAGAGGTCCTGCGCGCCGTAGCGCAGCAGCAGCTTGTCGCCGTCCACCAGCGTCTGCACGCTGCGCAGGGCGGTGAACGGCGGCAGCACCGCGACCTCGACCTTGGCGAAGTACTTCTCCGGCAACGAGAAGGCGAGCTTCTGCACCAGCGCGATGGCCTCGAGGTGGTTGAGGTTCATCTTCCAGTTGCCGGCGATGAGTGGCTGCCGGGTCATGAGCCCTCCAGAACACTGATACCCGGAAGTTCCTTGCCCTCCAGGAACTCCAGGGACGCTCCCCCGCCGGTGGAGATGTGCGAGAACTTGTCCTCGGGGAGCCCGAGCTGGCGCACCGCGGCCGCCGAGTCGCCGCCGCCGACCACGCTGTAGGCCGACGAGTCGGCGATGGCCTGCGCGACGCCCCGGGTGCCGTCGGCGAACGGGGCCAGCTCGAACACGCCCATCGGGCCGTTCCAGAACACCGTGCCGGCCTCGGCCAGCGCCCCGGCGAACGCGCGCACCGTGTCCGGGCCGATGTCCAGG
>NZ_DASTBH010000552.1:0-8647 GCF_035712165.1 Actinophytocola sp.
TTGCCTTTCGTCAGAACCGGATCACGAGGCCTCGCCGATCCGGCGGGTGATCTCGTCGAAGGTGAGTTGCTGTTCGTCGGCCATCCGCAGCAACCCGACCTGGCTGCTCAGCACGATCAGCTGTCCCCGGCAGAACCGGAGCTCCTGCTCGATCTTGGTCATCCTGATGGCCCGTTGCGACGGGCGGATCCGGGCGCGGACCTCGACACAGGCGAAGTCGATCGCGTCCCGTAGCAAGTCAGCTACTACTCTGGGCATGGGTCAGGGGCCTTCCTGATCAAGTCCCTGGGTTGGTGTTCGCAGCACCGCCCGGGGGCGTTTTCAACAGTAAGGGATTAGGCGCCCTCCGCTCGCCGACTACCTGCGTCTTCGCAGGTCAGCACAGCGCTACGGCCGTCTGGACTCATAATCCCTTGGCCGTGGGTTCGAGTCCCACCCGCCCCACCGGCGAGGGCCGGCGCGGAAGTGCCACGCCGGCCCTGGCGGACCGCTAGGTCAGCGGAATGGCCTACAGGCAATCGGCCACGTTTCGGTGTCGATGAACTGCATGGCGTGCGGGTATTCGGGCCATACTGGAGTTGCCCGACCAGCAACCCTTTTCATCCTGGTGGAAACGGTTCCCTCGCCATGACAACTGCCGGTTCGAAAGGACCGGCGACGCGCCTTCCCAACCCCACGGGCTCGGGGGGCCGGGGAGGGCCGGGTTCAGGACGTCTCGACCGCTGCCTTGATGCGGTTGGCGAAGGCTTGGGCGTCTTTGCGGGCGGCGCTGAGGGCGAAGCCGGCGATGAGCTTGCCGAGGCCGTGGCCTTCGAGGGTGTTGAAGACCCGGAGGCGGGTTGTGGTGTCCGAAGTGGACTCCAGATCGTAACCGCCTTCGCGGGCGGTGACCAGGTTCTTCGATTGCTCCGCCCAGCGGATTCTGGTCGGCGACTCGAACTCGGTGATCTTGAACTCGCGGTTGGTGGTCAGCCCGGCGTCCTTGACCGTGCTGACGTACACCGTGCCCACCGCGGTCGGGCCGCTCGTCGTCTTCGTGATCTTCTGAACTCGCGGGCTGAACTTCGGGTCGTTCTCACCATCGGCCAGGAAGGCGAAGACCTCCGCTATCGGGCGGTCGATCTCCACCGTCGCTTCGAACTGGCCGGCCATGTGCGCTCCTCACGAATTGGTACGGCCCCCTGTGCCGTCGGGTGTGCACTATTTCATGGCGCATCATGTCGGAATGGATGAACACGCCGACGAGCTTGTCGAGGCGATCGCCGGCGAGCTCACGCTGCTGGATCCCGAGGTGCGGTCCACCCGGTCGCGCATGGCGGAACTGCTGGACCCGGCGTTCGAGGAGGTCGGCGCCTCCGGCCGCCGCTGGACCCGGGCGCAGACCCTCGCCGAGCCGCTGGCGGGCGCGTCGGACGGCGGTCCGCGCTACACGGCCGGGCGGATGCGCGGCGTCGTGCTGGCGCCGGGAGTCGTGCACCTCACCTACGAGTCGACGTTCGACGGCCGGCGGGTCCGGCGGAGCTCGCTGTGGCGGCGGGCGGAGCCGGCGGCGCCGCTGCGGATGTACTACCACCAGGGCACGCCGGTGCCGCCCGGCGCCGGCTGATCACCCGCTAGGGTTGGACCACATGCGCAAGCTCACCTATTTCGTCGCGTCCACATTGGACGGGTTCATCGCCGGCCCGGACGGCTCGTGGGACTTCTTTCCCATCGAGGGCCCGCACATGGTCGACGTCATGGAGCGGTTCCCGGAGACCGTGCCGACGCACGTGCGGAAGATGATCGGGATCGCGCCGGAGAACATCAACTGGGACACCGTGCTGATGGGGCGGGCCACCTACGACCCGGCCCTGAAGGAAGGGGTGACCAGCCCGTTCGGGCACCTGCGGCAGTTGGTGTTCTCCCGCAGTATCAACGAGAGTCCGGATCCGGCGGTGGAGATCGTGGCCGGTGACCCGGTTGCGACGGTGCGAGAGCTGAAGTCGGCGCCGGGCCTGGGAATCTGGCTCAGCGGCGGCGGACAGCTGGCTCACCAGCTGCTGCCGGAGCTGGACGAGCTGACGATCAAGCTGTACCCGATCGTCATCGGCTCCGGAATCCCGTTGTTCGCCGGTGGGTTCGGCGTGCACCACTTCGACCTGGTGGACAACCGGCCCTACGCCAACGGCGTCATGTTGCTGTCCTACGTCAGACGATCATGAACAGCTACCTGAGCCGGGCGGACCTGGCGCCGGCACACCACCTGCGCCGGGCCGGGCAGTGGGACATCGCGCTGTCGCTGGTGCCCGGCCGCGATCCGGCGGCCGCCGCCTTACGGGCAGAGATCCTGGTGGAGCGGCATCTGTGGCGGCTCGATCCGCCCGATGCGGCGGTCGCGGCGTGCGCCGAGGTCGACGACCCGGCGCTGGCGAACCTGTTGCGCGCGCAGCTCGAGTACTGGCGCCGCCTGTTCCGGCTCGGCGGCAGCGAGGTGACCGCCGACCCGGTGACGGAGTTCGGCGCGCTCCGCGATCATCCCGAACACGGCGGGTGGGCCACGTTCTGGCACGCGATCAGCACCGAGCAGCTGCTCGGCGACGGCGACACCGCCGCGGCGGGCTACCGGCGGGCCCGCGAGCGCGCCGACGCGACAGGTGACCGGTTCCTGGAGTCCTACGCCGTTCGGCACCAGGGCGACCAGCTGATCAACCGTGCCGGGGACCGGGACGGCGGGATCGCGCTGCTGCGCCGCTCGTTACAGCTGCGGGCGGCCGAGGGGGCCCGGCCCCAGGTCGCCGCGGCACAGGTCGCGCTGGCCGGCGAACTGCCACCCGGCGCGGAGGCCGACGAACTGCGTGACATCGGCCGGAGCATCGCTCGTGAGCTGGGCATCCCCTGGTTGGGTGACTGACAGGAGCCGACCGTACGGCCATTGTGGACGCACAGCCGTCCGACACCGCAGGGGTGAACCATGGTCCCGACGACGGAGGCGGAGGCGTTCTCCGCCGGCTGGGTGTGGAACTTCAACACCGGCCTGGTCGAGCCAACCACCGAGGAGCAGGCCTACGAGGCCGGCTGGGCGTGGGACCACGTGGCGCTGCGCCCGATCCCGCGCGACGAGGCACACGCCTACGACGTGGGCTGGGGCTGGGATCCGGGGTCCGGGACACCGGTCAGCCCGGACCAGTGGTGGTGAGCGGCCCACTCCAGGATCCGGGCCGCGACCAGGTCCGGCACCTCCAACTGCGGGACGTGGCCGACCTTCGGAAAGGTCGTGAGCTCCCAGTGCCGATGCCGGGCGGCCGCCGCCCGGGCGGAGCGAACCGACACCAGCCGGTCCGCCTCGCCGTGCAGCAGCAGGACCGGCGCCTGGATCGCGCGCATGCTCCGCCAGTACTGCCAGCGCCGCCCGGCCAGCCAGAGCACCGACCGCGCGGCGGCGAGAAACGCGGTGTCCAGGCCGGCGGCGCCGGCCCGCTGTTCCACCAGGGCCACGGCGGCGGCGACCAACTCCGGCGACAGCGCGCCGGAATCCCCACAGCACAACCGGTAGACCTGGGCCACCTGCTCGTCGGCGGTGAACCGGCGCCGGGTCCGGGACACCACCCACTCGCCGAACCCCGGCAGGGCGTAGCTCGCGAACGCGGCCGTGACCAGCGGATCCGGCAGCGCGCCGAGTGCCGGCGGCAGCGCCGGATCGATGAGCACCAGGCCGGACACCGTCTCCGGGTGCGCCGCCGCCTGCAGGATCGAGATCATCCCGCCCATCGAGTTGCCGACCAGCAGGACCGGCCCGCCGGCCACACCGGACAGGAACCCGTGCAGCAGCGCGGCATTGGCCGTGACCGTGGTGGACCGGCCGGCCGGATCGGTGAGCCCGAACCCGGCCAGGTCCACCGCGAGCACCCGGGCGTGCGGAACCAGCAGCGGGGCCAGCGGGCACCAGTTGAGATGCGATCCACCCAGGCCGTGGACCAGCACCACGGTGCCGGCCCGGGGCGGGCCACCGAAATCGACGTAGTGCACCGGGCCGTCGACGTCGGCGAACCGGCTTGTCCCGCCCCAGCGGGCGACGGTCGGTGCGTTCACCATCCGTTCATACTCACATAATCGCTGTACCTCTCGGGTCGCATCGCCGACCATGGTGGGCGATGCGTAATACCGTGCGGCCACTCGAGGCTGGAAGGGGCAGCGTCGAGACCGGCCCGGCGCTGCATCTCGTGCTGCAGTTCGACGACACGGACTCCCCGGCGGACGTGGTGGACAGCCTGCTGCTGTCGGAGTTCGTGACCGGCGGGCAGCCGTGGGCGCGCAGCCGGCGGCTGGACCGGGTACGCCCCGACGCCACCCTGCTCCCGGCCGGTGCCCGGCTGCTGCGCTCGGCCGGGCGTGACGGCTCGCTGTGTCGCCTCGCCTGCGGCGACGGCTGGACCATGCGGGTGATCACCTGGAAGGACGCCGGAGCCGACGTCACCGTGACCGCGGTGACCGACCAACTCGCCGAGGCCGTGCTGGCCGAGGCACTGGACGGCGCGGAGGAGCCGCCGCCGGAGGACGGCGCGGTGGCCATGGGTTTCTGGTACCACTCGCCCCGGCGCGGCGTGCTGCGGATCATCCGGGAGATCACCACCGGCGGCTGGGCCGAGATCCGGGACAACTACCCCAGCCGCGCCGCCGCCGTGCTGGACCGGCTGATGACGCTCACGCCACGGACCGTCACGGGCCGGCTGCTGCTTCTGCACGGGCCGCCCGGCACCGGCAAGACCACGGCGCTGCGGGCGCTGGCCCGGGAGTGGCGCTCCTGGTGCCAGGTGGACTGCGTGCTGGATCCCGAGCGGTTGTTCGGCGATCCCAGCTACCTGATGGACGTCGCGGTCGGCGAGCACCACGACGAGTCCGGCCGGCGCTGGCGGCTGCTGGTCCTGGAGGACTGCGACGAGCTGATCGGCGGCGACGCGAAGGCGAGCGCCGGCCAGTCGCTGTCCCGGCTGCTCAACCTGACCGACGGGCTGCTCGGCCAGGGCCGCGACGTGCTGGTCGCGATCACCACCAACGAGGACCTGGCCCGGCTGCATCCGGCCATCGTGCGGCCCGGGCGGTGCCTGGCCCAGATCGAGATCGGCGCCCTGCCGCACGCCGAGGCGGCGCGCTGGCTGGGCGATGCGCGCCGGGTGGCCTCGGACGGCGCGACCCTGGCTGAGCTGTACGCGCTGCGGGACGGCCGGGACCGGCTCACCCGCGCGGAGCCGGGTGAGATCGCCGGCTATCTGTAAAGCCGGGCAGCATACCGGCCCTCTGGCCGGTTCACCGATCTCGACGCGATGACGAACCGCGGAGTAGGTTCAGATGTGAGCTACTGATCGGTAACCGGTAAGGAGGCGGCACCGTGGGCAATGGGGCACAGGTGACCGAGAAGGACGCCAGGGCACTGGCCGAGGCGTCCCGCGAGACGGACTGGAAAAAGCCGTCGTTCTGCAAGGAACTGTTCCTGGGCCGGTTCCGCCTGGACCTGATTCACCCCCATCCCCGAGCCGACCGGGAGTCCACCGAGTCGGCCGGGCAGTTCCTCACCAAGCTCCGCCAGTACTGCGAAACACTCGACGGAATGGTGATCGAGCGCGAGGCGCGGATTCCCGACGAGTACGTCAGGGGACTGGCCGACCTCGGCTGCTTCGGCATCAAGATTCCGAAGGAGTACGGCGGCCTCGGGCTGAACACGGTCGCCTACAACAAAGCGCTAATGCTGGTCGGCTCGGTCCACGCGAGCCTTTCCGTGCTGCTGTCCGCGCACCAGTCGATCGGGGTTCCGGAACCGTTGAAGCTGGCCGGAAGCCCGGAGCAGAAGCAGCGGTTCCTGCCGCGCTGCGCCAAGGGCGCGGTCACCGCGTTCCTGCTCACCGAACCCGACGTGGGCTCCGACCCGGCCCGGATGGCGTCCACCGCGGTGCCGATCGAGGGCGGCGCGGCCTACGAACTGGACGGCCTGAAGTTATGGACCACCAACGGGGTCGTCGCCGAACTGGTCGTGGTGATGGCCCGGGTGCCCAAATCCGACGGACACCGTGGCGGGATCTCGGCGTTCATCGTCGAGGTCGACTCGCCCGGCATCACCATCGAACGGCGCAACTCGTTCATGGGCCTGCGCGGCATCGAGAACGGCGTCACCCGGTTCCACAAGGTGCGGGTTCCCAAGGAGAACCTCGTCGGGCGGGAGGGCGACGGCCTGAAGATCGCGCTGACCACGCTCAACGCCGGCCGGCTGTCCATTCCCGCGGTGTGCACCGGCGCCGGCAAGTGGGCGCTCAAGATCGCCCGGGAATGGTCCAACGAGCGGGTGCAGTGGGGTCAGCCGGTCGGCAAGCACGCCGCCGTGGCCGGCAAGATCTCCTTCATCGCGGCCACCACCTACGCGCTGGAGGCCGTGCTCGACCTGTCCGCGCACATGAACGACGAGGGCCGCAACGACATCCGGATCGAGGCCGCGCTGGCCAAGCTGTGGGCCAGTGAGATGGCCAGCCTGATCGCCGACGAACTGGTGCAGATCCGGGGCGGCCGCGGCTACGAGACCGCCGACTCGCTCGCGGCCCGCGGCGAGCGCGCCGTCGCCGCCGAGCAACTGGTGCGGGACCTGCGGATCAACCGGATCTTCGAGGGCTCCAGCGAGATCATGCGGCTGCTGGTGGCCCGCGAGGCCGTGGACGCGCACCTGAAGGCGGCCGGCGACCTGGCCGACCCCGAAGCGGACCGCAAGGCCAAGGCCAGGGCCGCGGCCAAGGCCAGCGGCTTCTACGCCAAGTGGCTGCCGCAGCTCGTCACCGGAAAGGGCCAGCTGCCGACGTCGTTCCGCGAGTTCGGTCCATTGGGGACACATCTGCGCTTCGTCGAGCGCACCGCGCGCAAGCTGGCCCGTTCCACGTTCTACGGGATGGCCCGCTGGCAGGCCGGGCTGGAGAAGCGGCAGGGCTTCCTCGGCCGGATCGTGGACATCGGCGCGGAGCTGTTCGCCATGGCGGCGGTCTGCGTGCGGGCCGAGATGCAGCGCGCCGAGAACGCCACCGAGGGCGCGGCGGCATACGAGCTCGCCGAGGTGTTCTGCCAGCAGGCCCGGCTGCGGGTTGACCGGCTGTTCGAGGCGTTGTTCAGCAACACCGACGACGCGGACCACCGGCTGGCGACGGACACTCTGGACGGTCGGTACGCCTGGCTGGAGGCCGGCGTTCTCGACCCGAGCGAGGGCACCGGGCCATGGATCGCCCCCTGGGAGCCCGGCCCGTCCACCGAGGAGAACCTCGGCCGCCGGTACCTGCCGTCCACCGCCGAGGAGCCGGCCCCGCGCGGGCGCAAACGCGCCAAGAGCGCGACCTGATGCCCAGCGCTCACGGCGGCGCCCTGGCCACGGCGGTGGCCAGGGCGCACGGCATCGAGGTGATGTTCACGCTGTCCGGTGGGCATGTCTTCCCGCTCTACGACGGGGCCGTGCGCGGTGAGCCGCCGCTGCGGCTGGTCGACGTGCGCCACGAGCAGAGCGCCGTGTTCGCCGCCGAGGGCACGGCGAGGCTGACCCGAACCCCCGGACTCGCCGTGCTCACCGCGGGTCCCGGCGTCACCAACGGGGTCAGCGCGGTCACCACGGCGCACTTCAACGGCTCGCCGCTGCTGGTGATCGGCGGCCGGGCGGCGCAGGCCCGGTGGGGCGCAGGCGCCTTGCAGGAACTGGACCACCCGCCGCTGCTCGCGCCGGTCACCAAGCGTGCCGCCACCGTCGGCGCGGTGGCGGAGATTCCGGCCGCCGTCGACGAGGCGTTGCGCCTGGCCGCCACACCGCACCGCGGCCCGGTGTTCCTCGACGTCCCGATCGACGTGCTGTTCTCGCACGGCGAGGCGCAACCGCCGGCGGTCACGCCGCGCGCACCGGTGTCGCCCGATCCCGATGCCGTGGACCGGGTGGCCGGGCTGCTCGCCGCGGCGCGCAAACCGGTGCTGGTGCTGAGCTCCGGCGTCTGGGCGGACCGGGCCGAGGAGGCCGGCAGGCGGGCCGCCGAGACCATGGGCCTGCCCACGGTCACCAACGGGATGGGCCGGGGCGTGCTCCCCGCCGGGCACCCGCTGCTGGTGAGCCGGGCCAGGTCGGCCGCGTTCGGCGGGGCCGATCTGGTCGTGGTGGTCGGGGCCCCGCTGGACTTTCGGCTCGGCTACGGGCAGTTCGCCGGCGGCGCCGCGGTCTGCCAGCTCAGCGACTCGGAAAGCCAGCTGGCCGGCCATGTTCCGCTCGCCGGGTCGGCGTGCGGGGATCTGACCCTGGTCCTGGACGGGCTGGTGGCGGCCTGGCAGCGGGCGGGCGGCGCGGACTACACCGACTGGGCAGGCGAACTGCGGCAGACCGCCGACGCCGCGGTGGCCGCCGACGCCGGGGTGCTGGACAGCGACGCCGACCCGATCCACCCCGCCCGGATCTACCGGGAGCTCTGCCGGCAGCTGTCCGACGACACCGTGGTGATCGGCGACGGCGGCGACTTCGTCTCCTATGCCGGCCGGTTCGTCGAGCCGGCGCGGCCCGGCTGCTGGCTGGACCCCGGCCCGTACGGCTGCCTGGGCACGGGCCTCGGCTATGCCGTCGCGGCCCGGCTGGCCAGGCCGTCGTCCCAGGTGGTGCTGCTGCTCGGCGACG
>NZ_DASTBH010000553.1:0-18517 GCF_035712165.1 Actinophytocola sp.
CGGGCTCGTCGGGCGGCGCCGGGTGCGCCCCGATCAGCTCATCCGGTTCGTAGCCGATGTCCGCCTCGGCGCCGCGGCGCAGGAGCCGCATGCTGCGACCGGAGACCGCGCGAAGCACGGGCGCATCGGCCCGGTTCAGCCAGCTCGCCTCGGTCCACTGGTCCATGGTTTCCCGCCTTGCCGCCGGTGAAGGCCGGCATACGCCGGTCTGACTAGCACGGTAGCGAGTGGACCACCCGGACCGCGGATTCGTTGAGCGGACTTCTATCCACGGCCGACAGCCCGTCGAGGAACCCGGTTTGTGCTGGTGGGAAACGGTTTTGCGCTATGATGCCGCGCCGGGAGGTGTCCCGATGACTGACCTGCGGGCGTGGTGGTGGCACCGGCAGGGGCTGGACGGCTCGCTCGACGGCGAGGATCCGGCCACCGTGCTGGCCCGGACCGGGTGGGCCCGGTCCGTCGGCGGCGCCAACCCCTACCTGACGTTGTTCGCCCGGGCCGGAGTGCACCGGGCCGAGGTGGATGGCGCCGTCGCCGACCTGGCGGTGCACGAGCTGCCGTCCGCCCGGGGCTGCACCTACGTGGTGCCCGCCGCGGATTTCGGGCTGGCGCTGCAGGTCGGCCGGAGCGCGCCGGAGGCGGACCTGGCCAGGGTGGCGAAGCTGGGCGTGCCGCGCGGGGAGATCGACGAGCTGCGCGCGGCGGTGCTGGACGCGGTGGCGGCCGGCCCGCTGGATCCGGTGGCGCTCAAGGACGTGCTCGGCGACGCGGTGCGCAACCTCGGCGCCGCCGGGAAGAAGCAGGGCGTCAGCACCACGCTCCCGGTGGCGCTCGGGCTGCTGCAGGCCTCCGGTGACCTGCGCCGGATTCCGGTCGGCGGCCGGTTGGACCAGCAGCGCTACTCCTACGCCCGGTGGGACCGGCCGGACTCGGGACTGTCCGACGACGCGGCCCGGGTGTCGCTCGTCCGGCGGTATCTGGGCTGGACCGGCGGGGCCGGGGTGGCGCACGTGCGCTGGTTCACCGGGTTCACGGCGCGGGTGGTCAAGGCGGCCCTGGCCGAGTTGGCGCCGGTCGAGGTGGCCGAGGGGGTGCTCGCGCTGCCGGCGGACGCGAAGGCGTTCGCGGAGTTCGTCGCGCCGGCCCGGCCACGGTATGCGCTGCTGGGCGGGATCGACGGGCTGTTCCTGTTGCGTCGCGACCTGTCCAGCCTGCTCGACGACGGGTCCGCCCCGGTACCGGGGGAGGACCGGACCATCGGCCAGTTCACCGACCTGCCCGATCACGCGATCGTGGACCGGGGCCGGCTGGTCGGGCTCTGGCAGTTCGATGTGGACAGTTCGCGGATCGTCTGGTGGACCTGGGATCCCGCACTGGCAACGGATCCGGACCTGGTGTCCGAGGTGGAGCGGACAGCGGCCTACATCCGGGACGAGTTGGGCGACGCGCGCGGCTTCAGCCTGGACTCGCCGAAGTCGCGCGCGCCCCGGATCGCCGCGCTGTCGGCCGCGTCAGGAGATGGCCGCGTCAGGAGATGACGACCGCCATGGCGAACCCGTCGTAGCTCTTGCTGCCGACGGTCTGGATCGCGGTGGCGGTCACCCGGGGCTCGGCGGCGAGCGCGTCGAACAGCCGGCGGGTGCCGACCACGCTCGGGTCGTCGCTGTTCGGGTCGGTCACGCGCCCGCCACGCACCACGTTGTCCACGATGATCACGCTGCCGACCCGGGACAGCCGCAGCGCCCACCGGAAGTACTCGGTGTTGCTCTGCTTGTCGGCGTCGATGAAGGTGAGGTCGAACGGCTCCGGCCGCTCGCGGGCCAGCGCCGGCAGCAGGTCCAGCGCCGCGCCGACCCGGACCTCCACCCGGTCGGCCAGCCCGGCCCGGGCGATGTTCGCCCTGGCCACCTCGGCGTGCCGGCGGTCGTACTCCATGGTGACCAGCCGCCCGTCGTGCGGGAGCGCTCTGGCCAGCCAGATCGTGCTGTAACCGCCGAGCGTGCCGATCTCGAGGATCCGCCGGGCGCCCCGGATCTGGGCCATCAGTTGCAGCAGCTTGCCCTGATTGGGCGCAACCTGGATCTCGGGCAGTCCCGCCGCGTTGCTGGCGGCCAGCGCGCCGTCCAGCGCCGGGTCGGACCCCACCACCCGCTCGGTAAAGTACCGGTCTACTTCGGTCCACACCGCCTGCGTCATGGCAACAACCTATGCCGATGATCGGAATTTGGCAGACAAGGGGGCACGATCGTGGCAGATGCACAGGGCGGAAGCTGGATCCGGCGGTTCCACCCGGCTCCGGACCGCCCGGTCCGCGTGGTCTTCCTGCCGCACGCCGGCGGCTCGGCGAGCTACTACTTCCCGTTCTCCCGGGAGCTGTCTGCCCGCGCCGATGTGCTGTCCGTCCAGTACCCCGGCCGCCAGGACCGGCTCACCGAGCCGCTGCTGGACGACGTCGCCGACCTGGCCGACGGCGTCACCACCGCGCTGCTGCCCTGGCTGGACCGGCCCACCATCCTTTTCGGACACAGCTTGGGCGCCACCATCGCCTACGAGGTCGCCCGCCGCCTGGAACACGACAAGTCCGTGGTCCCCCAGGCCCTCGTCGTGTCCGGCCGCCGCGCCCCCGCCGACCTCCGCAACCAGGGCGGCCACACCCGCGACGACGACTTCCTGCTCGCCGAACTGGCCGAGATGAGCGGCACCGACTCGCAGGTCCTCGCCGAACCCGAGCTGATCAAGATGATCCTCCCGGTTCTGCGCAGCGACTACCACGCCGCCGAGAGCTACACGTTCGTCGCCGGCCCGCCGCTGTCGTGCCCGCTGCTGGTCCTCACCGGCGACGCCGACTCCCGCGTCTCCGTCGCCGAGGCCCGCAACTGGAGCGAGTACACCACCGGCCCCAGCACCGTCGAAGTCTTCCCCGGCGGCCACTTCTACCTGGCCGACCACCGGGAAGCCGTCCTCGCCACCCTCGCGCCCTACCTGTCCTGAGCCCCACCACCGGCGAGTCCCCACTTCGGGACCGGCGAGTCCCCACTCCGGACCCGGTGGGTTATGTGGGGGTGTAGAGGGAGATGTGGGCGCGGCTGGTGGGGAGGTAGGGGGTGGTGCGTTCCCAGTTGCCCCAGCGTTCCTGGAGGCGCAGGCCCGCCAGTTGGGCCATGAGGTCGAACTCGTGGGTGGTGGTGAGGCGCAGCGAGATCGGGTTCAGGCGGACCGAGCCGTCCGTGAGGATCACGTGCTGGGCGCGGTAGTGCTGCGTCATCGGGTCGTAGGCGGAGGCCAGCAGGTGGAGCTGGTCGTGCGACATGTGGAACAGGTTGAGGCCGTCGTGGGTGAAGACCGCCGGGTTGGCTTCCTCCATGGCGAGGACGCCGTCCGGTTCCAGGTGGTCGCGGATCTGGCGCAGGCAGGTCAGCTGGTCGGCGGGGTCGGAGAGCTGGAGCAGGGAGTTGACCACGAAGATCACCGAGAACTTCTCGGCGACCGGGAGATCGAGGAAGTCGCCCTGGATGGTCTCCACGGTGCTCTCCGGGTCCTTCTCGCGGAGTTTGGTGAGCATCGCGGCGGAGATGTCGACGCCGACCACGCGCAGGCCGGTACGGGCCAGCGGGAGGGCGACGCGGCCGGTGCCCACACCCAGTTCCAGGACCGGGCCGCCGGCGGCCAACTCGGCGATCGTGCGCACCGTGGGGGTGGGTTCCCAGGCGCTGTGCATCTGGTCGTAGATGTCGGCGATGCAGTCGCCGTAGGTGGACTGTTCGTAGCCCTGCATGTCAGGACCGCTTGCGGGCGACGGCGATGATGTGGGTGCCGCCGTCGATGGCGCCGGGCGCGCGGCAGGCTTCCAGCTCCCAGGAGACGAAGGCGTCCATCAGCGCCGGGCTGGCGGTGAGGGCGGCGTCCAGCTCGGGGTCGTCGGCGGAGAAGAAGTTCGACGCGGAGGCGGTGACGATCTCGCAGTCCCGCGAGACGAGCAGGCCGCGCAGCTCGGCCCAGGTGAAGAAGTGCGTGGTGAGCAGCTCGATGTCGGCCTGGATGCCCACCACGTCGCCGCTGCGGACGGCGGCGTCCACGGCGGCAAGCTGCGCGTCGCCGGCCGCGGCAAGCGCCAGGATCTGCTTGAGGAAGGCGCGGACGTAACCGTGCCGGGAGGTCACGCTGAGCACGACGATCCCGCCCGGTTTGCAGGTGCGGACCAGCTCGCTGACGGCCTGCGGCGCCCGGTCCAGCACACAGGACAGCACGCTGCCGACACACACCACGGCGTCGTACCGGTCCGAGTCGAACCGGCTCAGGTCGACGATGTCGGCCTGGTGCCAGCCGGTGACCTGCCCGTCCAGCCCGGCTTCGGTGACCTTCTCCCGGTTCACCGCGAGCTGCACGTCGGACAGGTCGCAGGCGGTGATCTTGGCGCCGATCCGGGCCATCTCGATGGTGAACCGGCCCGGGCCGGCGCCGGCCTCGAGCACCTCGGCTCCGGGCGCGATGTGCTCGGCCAGGATCTCGCGGTGGATCCGGTAGTTGACGCGGTTCTCGAACGAGCTCTCCAGCCGGTCCCATTCCCTTGCGCCCCAGGCGTTGTAGAACGACTTCGTGGTGTCCGGCTCGTACCTGGCGGTCATCTGGTCGCTCCTAACGGCTGTTCAGGGCGTGGAACACGAAGCTGCGCTGTCCGATGTGGACGTTGGTGCCGGACTGCAGGGCGAACGGCTGCCCGGGCGCGAGCCGGATCAGGTTGGTGCTGTCGGGTTCGCGGACGTAGGTGCCGGCGGCGTGGCCCCGGTCGCTGATCGTCACGTCCCACTGGTCGATGTGCACGTCGGCGTGCGCGTCGGAGACCGCGCCAGCGCCGGCGGCCACGGCGAGCCCACGCGCCCGGCCGTCCCGGACCTTGCCGTCCGACTGCGGGGCCCGGCCGATCACGTAGTCGGCGTCGATCACGTGCGCGGAGCCGTCGTCGGCGACGAGGTAGCCGAGCGCCGGGCGCGGACCCTGCACGGGTTCCCTGGTCAGGCCGTGCATCGCGGTGCCACAGGTGCCGCAGTAGCGCGCGTCGGGCCGGTTGAAGTGGCCGTCCGAGCAGTTGATGCCCCACACCAGCGCCCCGCCCGGCACCGCGCCGCTGGACACCGCGCCGCCGGCCGGGGCATTCGCCGCGGCGGCAACGGTGCCGGCGCCGGCCCGGAACAGGTGCTTGCGGGCTGCCGGAACGAAGGTCAGGCCGTAGCCGGCCGCCCCGATGAGCCCGGCGGTCACGGTCAGGTGCACGATCAGCGTCGTCTGGTTCACCACCAGGTCGCCGGGCAGCAGGCTCTGCACGCCGTAGACCAGCAGCGCCTCGGGCACGGCCTGGGCCAGCAGCAACGGCGCCGGCCAGTCCCGGCTCGCCCGGTTTCGTTGCAGCAGACCGTAAACCGGGTCCCAGATGATCAGGCCGAGGCCGAGCAGCAGGGCGAGCGAGACGAACGTCGTCGTGTAGGTCACGCTGACCGGTGCGAAACCGGCCTGCAGCACCGGACCGAGCGCGAACGTGACACCGACGCCGACGGTCAGGGTGATCAGCAGCCGGGTCAGCAGCCGGGTCAGGTAGGTCGGGTGCAGGCCCGCATCCGCGACCGGAGCGGCAGCCGGCGCCGGAACCGGTGGAGACGCGGGAATCCGCGCGGCCGGCGGTGGGACGGGCAGCGGCGGGACCGGGACGACCGGAGCCGGAGCGGGTTCGGTGACCGGCGGGGCCAACTCCGCCACCGCGGTCGCGGTCCCGTTTCCGTTGCGGGACGCGGCCTTGGTCACCCGGGCCAGCACGGTGCCGCCCTCGGCCGAGCCGGCGCGGCGCAGCACCAGGCCGTCTCCGGACACCACGCCGGAGCGCAGGTCGAGGGTGGCGTGGTTGCCGTTCGCGCCCCGGTTCTCGGCGAAGTACACGGCCAGCGAACCGACCTCCTCGGGCGCGTCGTAACGCAGCAACGGGGTGTCGGCCGGACCCCAGACCCGGAACTCGACGTTCGGGCTGTCCGCGGTCACCTCAACCGGTCCGTGCAGGTAGACCGACAGCCTGCCCTCGGTCTCCAGCACGGCGGCGAACGCGCCGACCGCGTCCGGGGACAGTTGGCCGAACAGCGTTTCCAGGCGGGCGCCCAGATCCTTGGCCCGGGCCGCGGCCGAACCGCTGAACAGGTTGATCAACCGGTCCTGCTCCGGGCCGCCGGTACCGGACAGCAGCAGCACGGCCATCGGGAACCGCCCGACGGTGCCGCTCCCCGGATGCACCGACATCGTGTAGTCACGGAGCTTCATATCACCCTCCCACCACGGAAACGCCAACGGAGAAAGAGCACCCGCATCGGCCCGTGCAGGCAGCCGAACACGATCAGCCAGGCCGTTGCGAAGTGCAGCACGTACGACCCGACCGGAACGTCGAGGCCGAGGATGCCGGTGAGCACCAGGTAGACGAGCCAGCCTTCCGGCACGCCTTCGATCAGGGTGAACATCGCCGGCCAGTCCTTCTCCCAGCGGAACTGCTGGAGGAAGTGGTAAAGCGGCTCCCACAGCACGATGCCGAGCAGCAGCACCAGGAACAGCGCGGTGAGCGTGGCCCGGTAGGCGTCGGACAGCGGCATGAAACCCATCGGCAGCAGCGGGGTGAGCAGCAGCGTCCACAGCAGTGCCGCGGTGCACACCACGAAGGTCCGGGACTGGATGCGGCCGAGCAGCGTCGGGGTCATGGCGCGACGTTCCTCGCCCATTTCCACCACTGGGAAACGGAACGCCGGTTGCCGATCCGCTGGCACACGCCCATCCGGGCCAGGTCGTCGCAGACGCGCAGCGCGGCGTACTGCAGCCCGAGCAGCGAGTCGGCCGGGGCGTAGTAGGCGCCCTCGGTGGCCGCGCCGGCCGCGTACATCCGCCCGGACCCGTTGCGGCAGGAGGTCACCTCGAACGACGGGGTGACCTCCAGCCGGCCGAGCAGGTTGCGGTCCAGGCCGGAGTGCCGCACCAGGTCGGCCAGCACCCGGTGCTTCATCACGTCCCCGACCAGACCGGTGGAGTCGATGATGAAGTCCACGTTGAGCAGTTGCACCTCGCTGGATCCGGGTGTCTGCACGAAAACCACGAGCGTGTCGTCCGGACCCGGCTCGACGTGGCCGATCTCGCCCGGCAGGCTGCGGTAGAACCCCTCGGCGCGGCCCCGGCGCAGTTGCTGCTGCCAGCCCTTGCGGCGCGGGGTGGTGGTGCCCTTCAGCGTCTCCCACAGCTCGCGGCGCTGCTCGCCCTCGGAGCGCTCCAGCCGAACCTTGAGCTGTCCGCCCCAGCTCGCCTTGGGCCAGTTGAAGCCCTGGTGCGCCCAACCGTCCCGGCCGGGCCGGCGCATGAACGGCGAGTCGCCGCGCGGCGACTCCACATAGGTGCGCATCAGGTGCAGGATCCGGGTCCGCGCGCCGTGCGCGTCCCGGTCGTTGATCAGCCGGTGCAGGATCGCCGACGCGGTGATGCCGCCGCCGCGCACCAGCACGGTGCCGGGACTGTTGCGCAGTTCGGTGTAGACGTGCTCGTGCGGCTCGTAGCTGTTGACGAAATGGTACTTGTCGCCGTAGCGCTCGCGGAACCGCCGCAGGTCGGGCAGGAACCGGATGCGCGGGTAGCCGACCGCGAGGTGCACGTAGCCGCTCCGGTAGGCCACCCGGCGGGTGGCGCCCAGGTGCGGGGTGAGGATGGAGAAGTAGCCGCCGCCTGCGCGCCTGCGCACCATCCTGGCCTGGCCCTTGGCGATCGTCTCCCAGTAGCCGATCCGGTCGGCCTCCCGGTGCAGGCTGGCGAACACCTGGCCGGCCAGCGGCGTCCAGTAGTCGGTGAGCACGTTCTCGGTCAGCACGTTCCACAGCGGCGCGACGAACCCGCGCACGGTGCGCGCGGAAAAGGCGGAACGAACCGCATAGCTGGGAAATCCCCAGATATTGTCCGGGGTCGAGGACGCGTCCGAACGGATCCGGTACTCCGGCGGAAGTTGTGCCACGCCGGTCAGGTACTCGTAGTTTTCCCAGGGATAGTCCAGTGTGGTCAGGACCCGGATGTTGCTGGCCGGAACTCCAGCGATACGAAGGCAGTCGACCATCGCGAACGATCCCATGCCGCCGCCGATCGACACGAAGGGCACGTCGACAATGGGAATTCCTGCGTCGGTGAGCATTCCCTCGGTCCACACTGAGGTGTTCACCAGCTCCGGGGTCAGATCGCCTTGTCCCCGGGGTGGACTCAGTGCGGAAAACGGGTACCCCATGTGATGAGCATATTGTCTGATTAGCCCAGCCCTGATCTTCGGCGAGCCCGCCTGTAGCCCTCCTCCATCGGTCTTCGAGACGAGTCACGTTCGATCGAAGCTCGAGCCGGATGTCAGCGGGACGCCCGGGGCGAGGTCATGGAGCGGCCGTGTTCGACGGAGGGAGTGCCCTGCGACTGCCTGGCTATCGGATCACCGGCGAGCTGCACCGCAGCGGGGTCAGCATCGTCTATCTGGCGCAGGACGAGCGGCTGGGCCGCAGGGTCGTGGTGAAGACGTTGCGCGAACCGCTGGCCGCGGACCGGCGGTTCCGCGAGCGGTTCCTGTGCGAGTGCCGGGTCGCCGCCGGGCTGGACCACCCGAACATCGTGCCGGTGTACCACTTCGGGGACGCCGGCGACACGCTGTTCGTGGTGCTGCCCTACATCCGGGGCGGCGACCTGCAGGCGCTGCTGGACGCGCACGGTCCGCTGCCGCCGCGCCGGGCGGCATCGATCGTGGCACAGGCCGCGGCCGCGCTGGACCACATCCACGAGCGCGGGTTGGTGCACCGGGACGTCAAGCCGAAGAACGTCCTGCTGGACTCCAGCTCCGGCAGCCGCGCCTACCTGTGCGACTTCGGCATCACCGCCGGCTGCCACTGCCCGGAACTGGAGGCGATCGTCTCGCCGGGCTCGGTCGGCTTCCGTGCGCCGGAACAGGTTGCCGGGCAGTGGGTGGACCGCCGCGCGGACGTGTACTCGCTGGCCTGCCTGCTGTTCGCCTGCCTGACCGCGGCCTCGCCGGCCGGCGGGGGGCGCGTGCTGGGCGGGCTGGGAGCAGTTGTGGCCAGGGGAATGGCGACCGACCCGCGGGACCGCTACCCGACCTGCGGCGACCTGGCCGCCGACCTGCGGTCATGGGTCAAGGTCGCGCAGCAGGTGGGTGGGGATCTCGACGACGTGGTCGGTGTCGGTGATGCCCTGGCGGTGTAGCTCGGCGATCACCTCCGGGTCGGTGACCTGGTTGCCCTGCACCACATAGGTGTCCCGCTGGGTGGCGAACACCCCGAGGTTGGCCCGGACCGGCGGCGTGTCCGGCGGTTGCGGGACGCGGCGCAGCGCGCCGGGCAGGGTGAGCGCGGCCACGATCGTGGCGGCCAGGCCACCCACACCGGCGACGATGAACGTGACCGGTGCGTTGGTGGCGTCGAGCAGGACGGCACCGCCCAGATAGGACACGGCGGCGGCGATGCCGATCAGGCCGTAGAAGTTGCCGAACACCCGGCCGAGCCGGTCGCCGGGAACCAGCCGCTGCAGCAGGGTGTTGCTGGCCACGTCCATCGCGGCGAGGCCAAGGCCGCGCACGGTCTGCAGCACGAACGCCGCGGCCACCGCCCAGGCCAGGCCGGTGAGCAGGTTGCCGAGGCTGCTGATCGCGAAACCGGCGAGCAGCAAGGCGGTCATCGACGCCAGCCGGTGGTGCCGGGCCAGCAGCACGTACCCGACCAGCAGTCCGACGCCGACGCCACCGAGCAGCAGGCCGACGGTGAACTCCGGCGCCTGCAGGGTGTCCCGGACCAGGTAGACGATCGCGACGTCGTCGATCCCGTTGAACGCCACCACGACGCAGAAGGTCAACGCGATGATGCGCACCGCGGGTACCGACCAGATGTAGCCCAGCCCGGCCCTGGCCGATGCCAGGAACGGTTCCTTGGGGCCGTCCTCCGGTTCACCCGTGCCCGGCGGCAGCGAGGCGATTCCGGTGAGCAGCAGCCCGGACAGGAAGAACGAGGCGGCGTCGACCAGCAGCACGCCGGACACGCCGATGAACGGGTACAGCGCCGCGGCGATGAACGGTCCGATCGCCTCGGCGCCGTTGGTGCCGAACCCGATCGTGGAGTTGGCCGCCTCCAGGTCCTTGTCCCGCACCAGCGCCGGGATCGCCGCCCGGGACGCGGGTTGGAAGGTCTGCCCGATCGTGGACCGGATCGCCACCAACGCGAGCAGCAGTGGCAGCGGCGGCAGCGTGAGCGCGATCAGCAGCAGCAGCGCGCCCTGAGCCAGCTCGCAGCCGATCATCACGTGCTTGCGGTTGAACCGGTCGGCCACCGCTCCGGTCAGCGGGGCGAACAGCGCCGGGGCGAAGTCGCCGACCAGCAGCAGCAGCGCGACCGCCAGCGCGTGCCCGGTGGTGTCGGCCACGTAGAGGATCAGCGCGACCAGGCTGACCGTGTCACCGACGAACGACACCACCCGGGAGATGGACAGCGCACGGAACGCGGAGTTGGTGCGCAACAGCCACAGCGCACCGCCCCCGCGTTCCTCGGGACCCGTCATTCCTAGGACTGTACGAGCCGCCGCAACGACAGCGGCCGCAGGTCGGTCCAGTTCTCCTCGATCCACGCCAGACAGTCGTCCCGCGCCCCGGCCGGTCCGGTCGCGGCCCACCCGGCGGGGATCTCCCGGTCGGCCGGCCAGATCGAGTACTGCTCCTCGTCGTTGCGGACCACCTGGTAGCGGGTGCCGTCCTCGTCCTCGGTCACTTCTTCGCTCGTTTCTTGGTGTCGCTGGGCGTGCCGTCGTTGAGCAGCAACGAGATGTCGCTGGTGTTGTGGTTGGCGGTGACCAGGTCGGGCATTCCGTCGTCGTCCAGGTCGACCGCGATCAGACCGCCGCGCGGGTCGTCGCCCTTCATCGGGAACACGGCGGGCGGGCTGAAGTACCCGGCGCCGTCGCCGCGCAGCACGCTGACGTCGTTGGAGATCCCGTTGGCCACCGCGAGGTCGAGCAGGCCGTCGTCGTTGAGGTCGGCGATGGTCAGGGCGCTCGGCGCGGTCCCGTCCACGGGGAAGTCCCTGCCCTCCTTGAAGGTTGCGTCCCCGTTGCCGATGAACACGGTGACGTTGTTGTCGCCGTAGCTGGCCGCGACCACGTCCAGCGCCTCGTCGCCGTTGAGGTCGGCGACCCGCAGTCCGGCCGGGTTGTCACCGGTGGGCAGCGGGTCCAGGGCGGTGAAGCCACCCTCGCCGTCGCCCTTGAGGATGCCCACCTTGTTCGCGCCGAAGTTCGCCGTCAGCACGTCCAGGTTGCCGTCCGCGTCCAGGTCGGCCGAGACGATCCGGATCGGGTCGAACACCACCGGGAAGTGGGCGGGCTCGCCGAACGCACCCTTGCCGTCGCCGAGCAGCACCGAGATGCCGTCCTTGTGGAAGTCCGAGGTGGCGGCGTCCAGGTTGCCGTCGTTGTTCAGGTCGGCCAGCATGACCCGGTTC
Organism: Actinophytocola sp.; assembly: GCF_035712165.1. Classification (GTDB taxonomy): domain Bacteria; phylum Actinomycetota; class Actinomycetes; order Mycobacteriales; family Pseudonocardiaceae; genus DASYTH01. The sequence continues at coordinate 11,535 of NZ_DASTBH010000553.1, forward strand.
GGGGCCACGCCCTCGCCCGCGGTGTAGTCGGTCGGCGGGCCGAAGGCGCCCTTGCCGTCGCCGAACAGGACCGAGACGGTGTGCGTGCCGTAGTTGGAGGTGACGACGTCGAGGATGTCGTCACCGTTGAGGTCGCCGAGGTCGATGTCCGAAGGAACCGTGCCGGTGGGGAAGGTGGCCGGCGCGGCCAGCCCGCCCTTGCCGTCGCCGAACAGCACCGAGATGGTGTTGGCCATGAAGTCGGACGTGATCACGTCCGGGATCTCGTCGCCGTTGACGTCGGCGGTCACGATGCCGCCGGGCCCGGCGCCGACCTTGATCGTGCTGGCCCCACCGAACTCCACTTCCGGTGGCAGGGACGAACATCCGGAAAGCGCGAACAGCGCGAGCGCCGCACCCGCACCGGCGAGACCGATGGTTCGCCGCCGGTTTCTGGCATTTTTGGTCATTACTCCTCCGATTCAGGCGGCGGTCAGGGTCAGGTGCGGCGCCGGCACCGGGGCCAGCGCGATGGTGGGTCTGGTGCGGACCGGCAGTTCGGTCACCGGGGCGGTGCGGAACCGCTGCGCCACGCGGGTCAGGATCAGCTCGCCTTCCAGCAGCGCGAACAGGTTGCCGGTGCACTGGTGTGCGCCGGCGCCGAACGGGAAGTAGGCGAACCGCGGCGCCTTCGCCGGCGCGCCGGGCAGCCAGCGGGTCGGGTCGAACCGCTCGGGGTCGACCCAGAAGCCGGGATGCCGGTGCGTGACGTAGGCCGAGACCATCACGCTCGCGCCGGCGGGCAGGGTTGCGTCGCCGATCTCGGTCGGGGCGTCCAGCACGCGGCGCAGCGCCCAGGCCGGCGGGTAGAGCCGGATCGCCTCCTGCACAACGGCTTTCGGCCAGGAAAGCTGGGAAAGTCCGGCGGCGGTCGGGGTGCGTGCGCCGAGGGTGCCGGCCACCTCGGCGGACAGCGCGGCCGCCGCCTCCGGGTGCCGGCTGAGCAGGTGCAGCGCCCAGGTGAGCGCGGTTCCGGTGGTCTCGGTGCCGGCGATGAAGATCGACAGGACCTCGTCGGTGAGCTCCTCGTCGGTGAACTTCGCTTCGCCGCGCAGTTCCAGCAGTCCGCCGAGGAAGGTCGGCCCGTCGTCCCGGCGGAACCTCGGGTTCCGCATCACCTCGGCGATGGTGCCGCGCAGCACCGCAATCTCCTTGGTGTACCGGCGGTTCTTGTGGGTCGGCCAGCTGCCCGGCGCCTTGACCACCCGGAACAACCGCTCGTCCACATAGGTCAGCAGGAACGCCAGCGCCGCCCGGGCCGCCGGGTAGTCGATCGCCGCGCGGTGGCCGAACGTGGCGTCGATCATCATCGCCACCGTGGCCTGCTTCATCTCCTCCGCGACGTTGATCCGTGCGCTGTGCTCCCAGCGGGTGTGCAGCGCCGTGTCGAAGGACCGCAGCAGCGACGGGACCATCTCGGCCAGCCGCTCGGCGGTGAACAGTGGCTGCAGCAACCGCCTGCGGCGCAACCAGTCCTCGCCGCTGGGCGAGGTGAACAGGCCCTTGCCGAGCAGTTGGCGAAGGAGTTGGCGGTGCACCCGCCTGCCCTTGCCGAGCACCTGCCGGACGCCGTCCGGGTGGAAGACGCCGTAGATGCTGCCGCCCGGGCCGAGGTCCAGCTCGACCAGGTCGCCGTGGCGTTGGTGGGCGGCCATGAACGTGGCGACCGGGTCGCGCAGGAACCGTGGCCCGACCCCGAGCAGCGGCAGGCCGGTGAACCGGGGCACGGTGCTCACGTCGTCTCCTCGCAGGCTCGGATCCGCCGTGACCGGACGCCCTGTGACATTGATTCGCTCGCAAGCTCGTTCATGCGCGCACCTCGCATTCGATGAGGGACCAGGGCACGCCGGGACCGACCGGGGTGAGCGAGCGCAGGCCGAACCCGGCGGCGGTCAGGATGCGGTCGAACTCGGCGCGGGACCGCACCGCGCCGCCGAAGTGGGCCAGCGCGTTGAGGTCGCCCTCGACCGGGAAGGCGCCCTCGGTGACCGGGCTCGGCATCACCATCTCGAAGATCACCAGCCGGGCGCCGGGCAGCATCGCCGCCCGGCAGTTGGCCAGGATCCGCACCGCGTCGGCGTCCGCCCAGTTCGCCAGCACCCTGGACAGCAGGTAGACGTCGCCGCCGGGCGGGACGGACTCCCGGAAGTCGCCGGGCACGAACACACACCGGTCACCAAGCTCCCACTCGGAGAGCACCTCGGCCACCGACGGCGCGCTCAACGCCAGTTCGTAGACCACGCCCTTGGCGTGCGGCAGCAGCGAGATCAGCTCGGCCAGCAGGGATCCGTTGCCACCGCCGACATCCACGATGGTGTGGTAGGCGGTGAAGTCGAACAGCCCGGCCAGCACGGCCCCCGTGCCGCGCGGCAGCGCGATCATCTGGTGGTAGTAGCCCGCCAGCCGGGGATGCTGGTCCAGGTGGTCGTAGTAGCCGGTGCCGAACACCCGCTCGAAGGCGACCCCGCCGTGCCGGACCGCGTCCAGCAGGCCGGTGTAGGCCCGGTAGCTCAGCGCGCCGAAGTAGACGGCCGCGCCGTGCATCGAGCCGGGTGCCGTGCTGCGCAACAGTTCGCCGACCTCGGTCAGCGCGAACCGGTCGTCGCCGGTGTGGCGCAGCACCCCGATTCCGGCCAGCGCGCGCAGCACCTGGTGCAGCGCCTCCGGCCGGGCGCCGACGGTTTCGGCCAGCTCCGCGCTGGTGGCCGCCCGCCCGGCCAGGTGGTCGGCGATCGACAGTTCGGCGGCCAGGTGTACCAGCGCGGTGCGCCGGTAGCCGCCGAGCAGGTCGGTGAGCCGTTGCCGGGCCTCGGTCACGGCAGCACCTCCAGCACCTCGGCGCACAGCCCGGCGGCAAGCTCGTCGGGGTAGCCGTCCGGGTCGTACAGCAGGGTCAGCTCCAGCCCGCCGGGGTGGCGCGCGGCGCGGAAGGCGAGGCCGAAGTCGCTCCACGGCTCGCGCGGCGGCGTCACGGTGACCTCCAGACCGGCCAGCGCCGGTAGCTCGGCCGGCGGGTCGGCGGCGTCGAACAGGATCGGGAACACCGGGCCGGTGCCGGCGTGATCCGGGTCGACCGCCCGCTCGACGGCCAGGAACGGCAGCCGGGCCGCGCGGTCGTAGCCGTCGGCGGCGGCCGCGTGCACCAGGTCGACCCGGCCGGCGTGCTCCGGGCGGACCGGCAGCAGCGCCAGGTTCACCAACCGCCCCACCATGTCCCGCACGGCCGGCGTGTCCCGGCCGCTGACCGGGACGCAGGCCAGCAGCCCGGGCACGTCGAACCGGCGGGCGCACGCGGCGGCCCATGCGGTGAGCAGCACGGTGCGCGTGGTGGTGCGGTGCCTTCTGGCCACTGTGGACAGTGCGTGCACCCGGGCCGGGTCGAGCACGGTGCTGCGGGATGCGCGGTGGGCTCCGGCCGGTCGGGGGAACTTCCGCAGCCAGGCCAGGTCGCCGGCGTCGCGCAGCCAGTCCCGCACCGCGCCGGCCACCGCCTCGGGCGGGTGTGCGGCCCGTTCCCAGTGCGCGTAGTCCGGATGTTGCACCGGTAGCGCCGGCAGCTCGGCGCGGCGCCCGGCCCGCAACGCGGCGTAGCTCAGAGCGAGGTCCCGGGTGAGCAGCTGCGTGGACACCCCGTCCGCCGCGATCCGGTGCAGGGTGAGGGAAAGCTCGTGCTCGGTGGGGCCGAGCCGGGTCAGGCCGGCGTCCAGCAGCCGGCCGGAGTCCAGGGACAGCTCATCCGGGGTGTCCAGCCGGATGTCGTAGGGCTGTTGCACGGTCTGGGTTTCGCCGGCGATCGCCACCCGCAACGCCTCGTGCCGGGCGACCACGGCCCGCAGCGCCCCGGCCAGCGCGGTGGCGTCCAGGTCGCCGGAGAGCCGGGCGCGGATCGACAGGTGCAGCTCGTCCGGCCCGGCGCCGGCCAGTGCCTGGCGGTACACCCGTTCCTGCGCGAAGGACAGCGGGGCGGTCGCGCTGTTGCGACGGACCAGGGCCGGTGCCGGGGTGGGCGGCGGCACCGCCCGCCGGGCCGTGATCAGCGTGGCCAGCCGGGCCGGGGTGGCCGCCTCGAAGAACTCCGGCAGCGCCAGCGCCACACCGAACCGGTCCCGCACGGCCGAGACCAGCCGGACCGCGAGCAGCGAATCCCCGCCCAGGGCGAAGAAGTCGTCGTCGACGCCGAGGTCGTCCCGGCCCAGCACCTCGTGCCACAGCCCGGTCAGGATCGCCGCGACCGAGCCCGGGGGCGCGGTCCGGGCCGGTCCGTCCGCCCGGCGGGGGGCCACCGCCGGCAGCCGGGCGGCGTCGACCTTTCCGTTCGGCCCCAACGGGATCGCCGGCAGCGCGACGACGTGCGCGGGCACGAACGCCGCCGGAAGCTGCCCGGCGACGTGCTCGCGCAGCGTGGCCGGGTCGAACCGGCCGGCCGGCACCACGTAGCCGACCAACGCCGGCCGGCCGGCCACCTCGCGCAACACCACCACGGCGTCGGCGACGTCCGGGTGCCGGCGCAGCGCCGCCGCCACCTCGGCCGGCTCGATCCGCACGCCGTTGACCTTGACCTGCTCGTCGAGCCGGCCGAGGAACACCAGCGCGCCGTCCCGCCGGTGCCGCACCAGGTCGCCGCTGCGATACATCCGCGATCCCGGCGACCCGAACGGATCCGGCGCGAACCGCGCCGCGGTCTGGCGTGGATCACGCAGATACCCGTGCGCCAGACCGGTTCCACCGATCCACAGCTCGCCGGCCACCCCGGGGGGAACCGGTTGGAGGTGCTCGTCGAGCACGTACACCCGCTTGTTCGCGATCGGCCGGCCGATGCTCACGTCGTGCTCCGGCTCGTCCGGCGGCACCAGGTGCGATGTGGTGTCGATGGTCGCCTCGGTGGGCCCGTACTGGTTGTGCAGCACGGCATTCGTCAGCGCGTGGCAGCGCGCGGCCAGGTCCCGCGGCAGCCGCTCCCCGCCGCAGAAGATGTGCGTGAGCGAGTCCAGGTCGCCGGGCCGGGCCACGTCGAGCACCTGGGCGAGCAGCGACGGCACGAAGTCCGCGATCGTCACCCGGTGCGCGCGGACCAGCGCGGCGAACCGGGCCGGATCGCCCGCCTCCGCCGGCCCGGCCAGCACCACCTCGGCGCCGGCCAGCAGCGGTCCGAACAGTTGCCAGACCGACGGGTCGAACGCAAAGGACACGGTGTGCAGCAGCCGGTCGCCCGGGCCGAGCCCGGTGACCTCGCGCCGCCAGGCGGCGTTGTTGCACACCCCGTCGTGGGCCACCACAACGCCTTTCGGGGTCCCGGTCGAGCCCGACGTGTAGATCACGTAGGCCACGTCGGCGGGATCGAGCCGGGGTGGCTGCCACGGCGGCGACCCGGTGACCGCGTCGAGCACCCCGGTGCCGTCGAGCAGCAGCGCCGCGCCACTGTCCCGCAGGGCGCGCTCGCGCCGCTCGGCCGGGTGCGCCGGATCCAGCGGGAGGTAGGCCGCGCCGGAACAGAGCACCGCGAGCAGCAGCACCACCAGGTCGACCGACCGGGGGACGCTCACCCCGATCACGTCGCCGCGCCCGATGCCCAGTGCGGCCAGCCGGGCGGCGTAGTGCTCGGCCCGGTCCAGCAGTTCCCGGTAGGACAACAGGTCTTCACCGCAGCGCAGCGCCGGCGCGTCCGGGGTGCGGGCGGCCTGCCGGCGCAGCAGGTCCGGCAGCGTGGCCCCGGGCGGCCGCGGCGTCGCGGTGCGGTTCCATCGGGTGAGCACGGTCTCCCGCTGCGCCGGGGTGAGCAGCGGCACGGTGCCGATCGGAATGTCCGGCGTGGCAACGAGTTCGGTGAGCAGCCCGCCGTAGTGCGCCATCAGCTGGGCGACGGTGTCCGGGTCGAAGAGTTCGCGGTCGTAGTCGGTGACCATCCGCAGCCCACCCGCTTCCGGCACGGCCGACAGGGTCAGCGGGCACTGGGCGGTGCCTTCGCCCAGTTCGATGTGCTCGATGGTCAGGCCGGCCAGTTCGACCGAGGGCCGTGGCGCGTCCTGCAAAGCGAACAGCACGTCGTAGGGCAGGGTGCCGCGGGTGTCGGTGCGGAACCGGTCGGCCGGCAACGCACTGTGGGCGAACGCGTCCGCGGCGGCGGTCCGCACCCGGGCGGCCAGCTCCGCGAACGACGGTGCGCCGGACACGTCGGCACGCAGCGGGACCGTGGTGAACAACGGGCCCACCACCTTCATCAGCTCGGGCCGCTGCCGTCCGCTGAACGGAACACCGACCAGGAAGTCGGTGGCCCGGCCGTAACGGTGCAGCAGCACCTGGAGCACCGCCATCAGCCCGGCGAAGGTCGGCACCCGGATCGCCTGGCAGAACCGGACCAGCGCGGCCAGGTGCTCGCCCGGCACGGTGCTGACCAGCCGGGCCGCCCGGCGGGCCCGGTTCGCCGAGCGCGGCCGGTCGGTGGGCAGCTCGATGCCCTGCGGCGCGGCGGCGAGCGTGCCGCGCCAGTAGGCCGCGACCCGGTCCCGGACCTCCGGGGCGAGCCGTTCGCGTTGCCACACCGCGAAGTCGGCGAACCGCGGGGCGGCCGGCAGCGTCCCACCCCGGTACAGCGCGCCCAGCTCCTCCAGCAGCACCGCGTTGGACCAGGCGTCGGTGGCGATGTGGTGGATCGTCAGCAGCAGCACGTGATCGTCGGGCGCCAGCCGGACCAGCAGCGCCCGCACCGGCGGCCCGGCGGCCAGGTCGAACGGACGGCCCGCCTCGGCGCGGGCCGCCTCGGCGAGCGCCCCGTCGGGGGCGCCGGAGGCCGACAGGTCGGCGTGCCGCAGCCGCAGCGCCGTCGCCGGACCGGGCACCGCACGCGGTTGACCGCCGGACTCGACGAACCGCGAGCGCAACACGGCATGGCGGGACAGCAGCTCGGTGCAGCTCGCCGTCAGCGCGGCGACGTCCAGGTGGCCCAG
>NZ_DASTBH010000554.1:0-2292 GCF_035712165.1 Actinophytocola sp.
GTGCTGAAGATCGACGGCGAGGTCGGCAACAAGAAGACCTACGACCCGCGCAGCTACGGCAAGATCGCCGAGCAGGCGATGGCCGTGCGGATCACCCAGGCCTGCGACGACCTGCGCTCCGCCGGCCGAATGCTGGCCGGCTGATGGCCAACCTACTGGGACCGGAGCCCACCCGGCTGCCGGAGCGCACCGAGCCGCAGGCGGCGATCGAGTCCGGCGCCGACCCGGCCGAGGTGGTGACCCGCTGGCCGGACTTCAGCGAGGGCTGGGCGGCGCTCGCCGAACGGGCGCTGGCCGGCGGTGACGCGGTGGCCGGCTACGCCTACGCCCGCACCGGCTACCACCGTGGTCTTGACCAGCTGCGCCGGGCCGGGTGGAAGGGCCACGGTCCGGTTCCCTGGTCGCACCGGCCGAACCGGGGCTTCCTGCGGGCGCTGGCCGCGCTGGCCAGCGCCGCGCAGGCGATCGGCGAGACCGAGGAGCACGAGCGCTGCACGCAGTTCCTCGACGACTCCGACCCGACGGCCGCGGCGGCGATCACGGCATAGCGGTGGTAATCGACACCTCCGGCACCTGGTGGACCGGCGAGAGCTTCGAAGATCTGGCCGAGTACCTGCGTGAACTCGGCGTTGCGGGCCATGCGGTCGACGAGGTGCGCGAGTGTCGCTGCGCGCAGTGCGACGGCCTGGTGTTCGGGCTCCGGGCCGACCGGGTGGAAGGGGGTGCGCGGCGCACGTGCAGAGCCTGCGGCCTCAAGCAGTTCATCGCCGACACCGACGAGCACTGGGCGGACTGCACGCCGAAAACGTGGAAGTGCGGCTGCGGTTGCAAGGACGCGAACCTGGCCGTCGGCTTCTCGCTTCGCGATGATGGCGGTGACGTGCGGTGGATCGCGGTCGGTGAGCGCTGCGTGAACTGCGGCGTTCTGAGTTCCTTCGTCGACTGGAAGATCAGTTACAGACCGAGCCGGCATCTGCTCGATCAGATCTGACCGCCGGGGAAGGAAAGCAATGTGACACTGCTTTCCTTCCCGTGTCGGTGATCAGCAGCGGTTGAGCATGTCGGTGAGCGCCGACTTCTCCGCGCTGTTCACGGTCAGCGTCCACCGGTACTTGGTGTGCACCCACATCCGGGCGTAGGTGCACCAGTACGTGGTGCGCGGCGGCTTCCAGGTGGCCGGCGACTGGTCGCCCTTGGACTGGTTGACGTTGTCGGTGACCGCGATCAGCTGCGGGCCGGTCAGGTCGTTGGCGAACTGCTGGCGCCGGGACGTGGTCCAGGACGACGCCCCGGTGCGCCATGCGTTGGCCAGCGGCACGATGTGGTCGATGTCCACATCGGACGCCGCGGTCCAGGTGCTTCCGTCGTACGGGCTGAACCAGCTACCGGACACCGCGGCGCAGCTGGAGTTGGTCACCACGTTGCTGCCGTCCCGCTTGAGCACGGTCTCCCGGGTGTTGCAGGCGCCGGACACCGTGCTCCAGTGCGGGAACAGGTCCCGGGAGTAACCGGAGCTGGACCCGTCCGCCGCCACCCGCAACGCGGCCAGCTCGGTGCGGGCGGTGGCGGCACTGGGAATGCCGGGCGGGGTCGCGCTCGCGGTCCCGGCCAGGCCGATGATCAGTAATAACGACGCCAGAAGGGCGCACAGATTTCGCAGGGAAAACAAGGTTGCCTCCGTGTGCAGGGGTCACGTTGACAACACCGAATCTGTCCCACCGCAGGTGAACGGGTCAATATCCCTGTGGTTAACAGCTTTCACACTGGGCAGGCCGGCCGGCTGACCGGATCCGGCCAGTAGCCGAACGCCGGCGCCACGGGGCTGCGCACCGCCGCCGAGCAGCCCCGCGCCCGGACCGTCGCGGACGGGTAGCCCACCCCGGGGTGCAGCCCGGAGCTGTTCCGCAGCTGGATCATCGGTTCGTTGAAGTACACCGTGGGGCGGTCGCCCTTGGGCCGCACGCAGCCGGCCGGCACGAACGCCCACACGCCGTAGTCCGCCCCCGGCCGGGGTGCGCTGACCAGCGCCACCGAGCCGTCCGGGGTGACGTACCGGTAGCTGACCTTGCCCAGGTCCAGCCCGGTCACCCGCTGGCCCGGATCGATCTGGTCCGGCCCGTCGGCCCGGCGCTGGTAGTTCAGCGACGGCACGCAGTCCGGCGTCGCGACCAGGGCGACCCCGGTGCCGAACACCACCCGCCGCCAGCGGCCGTCCACCTGCCGCAGCGAGTGGAACGGCGCGTTGATCGCACCCACCCAGTCCCGCCACCGGTCGGTGTCGGTGCCGCACGC
>NZ_DASTBH010000555.1:0-31147 GCF_035712165.1 Actinophytocola sp.
TGAGCAACGGCTGGGAGGCATCAACGAGGGCTTCTTCGACACGCTGAAGATCCTGGACAAGGGCCGCGTCGGCATCGGCTCGTGGGCGGTCGGGGTGGGGCGGGCGGCCTTCGAGGCGGCCACCCGCTATGCCAAGGAGCGCGTGCAATTCGGCCAGCCCATCGCCGAGTTCCAGGCGGTGCAACACATGCTGGCGGACATCGCCACCGAGCTGGACGCCGCGCGCCTGCTGGTGTGGCGGGTCGCCGACCTGGTCGACCGGGGGCTGCCGTTCTCCACCGAGGCTTCCATGGCCAAGCTCTACGCCAGCGAGAACTCGGTCAACGCGGCCAACCTGGCCATCCAGGTGTTCGGCGGGTACGGCTATCTCGACGAGTACCCGGTGGCCAAGTACCTGCGCGACGCCCGGGTGCTCACCCTCTACGAGGGCACCACCCAGGTGCAGAAGCTGCTCATCGGCCGGGCGCTCACCGGGATCAACGCGTTCAGCTGAGCGGGTCGTAGCTGCCGAACGACCAGAGGTTTCCCTCCGGGTCCCGGGCGATGTACTGGAGCGAGCCGTAGTCCGTGGACTCCAGGTCCCGCACGATCGTGGCGCCGCCGGCCCGGGCGTGCTCGTAGTGCGCCCGGGGGTCGGCGACGACGACATAGATGCTGACCGTCCCGGCCAGCGGGTCGGGCGTGCCGCCGCCCAGCCAGCCGGCCTCCGGCGGTCCGCTGAACATGATCATGCCGGCGCCCAGGCGGAGCTCGGCGTGGCCGATCGAGCCGTCCTCGGCGCGGTACACCCTGACCTCCTCGAAGCCGAAGACCTTGGTCAGAAACTCGAGCGCCGCCTGGCTGTCGTGGTACTTCAGCGCGGGGAAGATGTTCGGGTTCATGATCGCGACGCTAGGCGGCGGTGTCCCCCGGGTATTGGACGGATGTGAACTCGGTCGGCGTCAGCCCGGTGAACTCGCGGAACTCGCGGATCAGGTGCGCCTGGTCGTAGTAGCCGTGTTCGGCGGCGAGGTCGGTCCAGCGGACCGGGCCGGGGGCGCCCAGCCGGGCGTACAGCCGGTCGAACCGGAGCACCCGGGCGAAGGTCTTGGGCGCCAACCCGACCTGCTGCCGGAACCGGTTGACCAGGTGCCGGCGGCTCCAGCCGACCTCCTCGGCCAGCGCGCCGACCGGGACCGCCCCGGCCGTGTCGGTGAGCCGGCGGACCGCGACGGCGACCTCGGGCGCGGGCCGGGGTCCCCGCTCGGCGCGGTGCAGCAGGAACGCGTCGAGCGTGGCGGATCGGTCGGGGGACTCGGCAAGCCGTTCGGCCAGGCCGGTCCAGCCGGTCAGCACGTCGGCGAGGTCGACCGTGCGGTTGGCCAGCTCGTGCATCGGGACGCCGAGCAGCCGGTAGGCGCCGAGCGGGGTGACCTTGAGATCGACGCATTCGATCTGGCCGGGCGCGTCGACGATCTCGGGGCGTTCGGCGAGCCCGGCGGCGAAGCAGCGGGGCAGTCCGCCCCAGGCCGGACCCAGGTTCAGGATCAGCGTCACCGTGGGGGTGGCGGTGGACAGCCACTGTTGCGGTGCGCTGGCGGGTTGCCGGTACCGGACGTAGTCGCGGCGCAGCAGCGGCCGCACCCGGGGGTCGGGCGCGGCCGTGGCGTAGGCCGGGCGGTCCATCAGTCGAACTGGGCGATGGACAGCCGGTTGCCGTCCGGGTCCTGGAACCAGGCCACCCGGTCGCCGTCCGGCGCGGTCCAGATCCCGAGCTCGTCCTGCTCCAGGATGTCGAAGCGCTCCAGTTCGAGCCCGGCGGCGACCAGCTCGCGCGCCTTGGCCTCGATGTCCGGCACGCCCCAGCCCAGCACGGTGAACGGCTGCGGGGTCAGGTGCTGCACGGCGGTGACCCGCAGCATGGTGCCGTTCGCGATGAACACGCAGGCGAACGAGTTGGCCGAGCGCAGGGGGAGCCCGAGGGTGCGGGCGTAGAACTCCCGGGCGCGGTCGAGGTCGGTGGTCGGGACGAAGGCGATCAGCTCCGCTGCGGCGAACATGGCCGGACTCTACGACGTTTGTGCCGGCCACGAGCGGGAAGCCGGGAGGGGAGCACGAGGGAGTTCGCCATGCCATCCGATCCGTTGCAGACGTATCTGAACGACCACCTGGCCGGAGCCACGGCCGGCGTCAACCTGGCCGGGAAGATCGCCGAGGAGAACCGGGGAACCCAGCTCGGCGAGGTCATGACCGGGCTGGCGGCCGAGATCGAGGCCGACCGGCGCACGCTGCGGGATCTGGTCGGGCGGTTGGGCTTCGACCGGAGCCGGGCCAAGGAGGCGGCCGGCTGGATCGCCGAGAAGGTCACCCGGCTGAAGTTCGCCGAGCCGATGACCGGCTCCCGTCAGCTCAAGCTGCTGCTGGAGTTGGAGACGCTGTCCCTGGGTATCGAGGGCAAGTTGTCCCTGTGGCGGATTCTGCGCAACCGCGCCGAGCCCAAGCTGGCCGATCTGGACCTGGACGAGCTGATCCGGCGCGGTGAGGAACAGCGCGCCATGGTCGAGCGGCACCGCGTGGAGGCGGGCAGCCTGGCCTTCGCCCGGAGCTAGGGGTCGCTCACTCAGGGGTGGTTCCGGTCGGCATGAGGCCGACATGTTGTTCGAGCCGCTCGATCCGGGCGATCAGGTTGCCGGGTCCGGCCGGGGTGAGCGTGCCGATGTTCACCCGCAGGTGCTTGTAGCCGGCCAGCCAGGCGACCACGGCGCGGCGGGTGGCGCGGAGCTCGACGCCGAGGTCGCGCAGAATCTTGCCGGCCGGCCCGTCCGGTTCGGCGATCAGGCCGAGCAGCAGGTGTTCGCAGCCGACGTAGCTGTGGCCGAGGGTGAGCGACTCGGTAACGGCCGCCTCCAGGGCGACCGCCGCCGGTCCGTCGAACCCGGTGGCCGGCGGCCCCGAGGCCGGCTCGGCGCGCGTCCTGGCCAGTTCCCTGGCCACCTGGCCGGGCTCGATCTCCAGCGTGCCGAGGACCTGCAGTCCCAGGTTCTCGCCCTCGGCGAGCAGTCCGTGCAGCAACTGCCCGGTGCCGACGGCGGCGGCGCCATCGGTCCGGGCCGTCTCGATGCCGAGCCGGATCACCTTGCGGGCGCGCTCGGTGAACTGGGACAGCCGGGTGGTCGGGTCCGCCCCGGTCAGGTCCTCCCGCGTGATCACTCGGATCGCCGACAGCCGCCGGATGGATTGTTCGAGCGCGCGCTGACAGATAGCCGACACCGGTACGCCGGCATCCCGGACCGACTCGGCGAGGTCGTCGGGCAGATAGACGTTAATCTTCGGCATACCCCCATATATAACCCCTTTCGGGGTTACTTGTCGACCCGGGTGACGGCCAGATGTGTCGAGCCTAGGGATGGTCAGTACCGTCCGGGTACGCTGCTCGCGTGGAGCCGGAAGCGTCCTACGGCGGGGAACCGATCGAGGTACTCCCGGTCGTGGTGCTGTCCAAGATCTTCCCGGCTCGCCCGTCCTCGATCCCGGAGATCCGCGAGTTCGTCCGGCACAGCCTGGCCGACTCGCCACTGACCGAAGAGGACAACCGCGAGGTGAGCCAGACGGTGTTCCGGGCGCTGCTCGACGCCGCCGGCCCGACCGGGACCATCACGGTCTCCTTCCGGATCTTTCCCGAGCACGTCGAGGTGGATGTGCTGCACTCGCACGCCGGGGAGCCGGGCGAGCCGACCCTGGCGCAGTTGCGTGAGGTGCACCCGCCGTCCCAGCCGCCGCCACCGCCCGCGGCGGCCGAGGAGTCGCCGGCCACCTTCGCGGAGTGGATGTCCGAGGCGCTGCACCGGGAAGGGCTCACCCAGGAGGCGGCGGCCCGCCAACTCGGCGTCTCGGTGAAGACGGTCAGCCGGTGGGTGGGCGGTGAGACCGAGCCGCGGCTGCGCGACCTGCGCCGGATCCAGGAGCGGTTCGGGGAGCTTCCGCTGACCTGAGGCGGGAACTAGCGTGATCACGTGAAGTTCCTTGTGCTGTGGCGAATGGAGCTGTCGCTGCTGTCCAGCGAGATGGCCGCGGCGGTGGCCCGGATGCCGCGCTACGCCGGACCGCTCGAGGAGCGCGGCGCGGTGATCTCGCGGTACCACCTGGTCGGCCAGCACGGTGGTGCGTGGATCTACGACGTTGCCTCGAACGAGGAGTTGGAGCGGCTGCTGGCCATGTCGCCGGTCTACAACTTCGCCCGCTACGAGGTGCACCCGCTGGCCGAGATGCCCGACCCGTTGGCCGATTGACTCCGCCGCCGGGCCGGCGGAACACTTGTGTCGCCGGCGACGACAGAGGTGTCGAAATGACCGCCCCGAGGCCCAACCCCACGCGGGAACGCCACTGGATCTGCGCGCAGCGCCTGCGGGACCGGCGGCTCGCCCTGGGACTCACCCAACGCGAGGTGGTCGCCCGGTTGCAGCGCCGGGGCCAGCAGACCACCAACCGTGCGTTGTCGGCCATGGAGAACGGGCGGGGCCTCGATCTCGGCCTGCTGCCCGAACTGGCCGACTCGCTGCGGTGCACGACCACCTACCTGCTCGGCCTGACCACCAGGCCGCAGTCCTGGCAGCCGGACGGGCTGACGCCCGACAAGGCCGAGCCGGACCGGCCGGCCGCCCCGCCGGCCACCCTGTCCGGCATCCTCGGCCCGCACCTGCCGGCCAACTTCGCCGCGCCGGGCCGGTTCCGCCGCCGTTAGGCGAGCCGGCAAACCGCAACAGCTTCCGCGCCGAATCCCGGGCACGGCCGTGGCCGCCTTATTGCAAGCGCCTGGCGATAGCGGAAGGGGTGCAACTAGCATGACGACCATGTCTGATCCGGTAGCCATGCACATGAGCGACGGCCTGATCAACGCACCGGTGTCGGCACTGTTCGGCGCGGTCGCGGTACTCGGCGTCACCTTCGTCGCCATGCGCGCCCGGCGCGATCTCGACGAGCGCACGGCGCCGATGGCCGGGTTGGTCGCCGCCTTCATCTTCGCCGTGCAGATGCTGAACTTCCCGGTGCTGCCGGGGGTGAGCGGGCACCTGCTGGGTGGGGCGCTGGCGGCCATCCTGGTCGGGCCCTGGGTCGGCGCGCTGTGCATCACGACCGTGCTCGTGGTGCAGTCACTGGTGTTCGCCGACGGCGGGCTCACCGCGCTGGGGGCGAACATCACCAACATGGCGCTCATCGGCACCGCGGCCGGCTACCTGATCGCCCTCGCGCTGCGGCCGCTGGCCGTGCGGAGCCGGCCCGGACTGATCACGACCGCCGTCCTGGCCGGGTTCTTCGGCACGGTCGCCGCCTCGCTCGGCTTCGTCCTGGAGTTCGCGCTCGGCGGCGACGCCGCGTTCTCGCTCGGTGCGGTGAGTGTCACGGTCCTCGGCGTGCACTGCCTGATCGGCATCGGCGAGGGCGTGATCACCGCGCTCACCGTCGGCGCGGTCGCCTCGGTCCGGCCCGACCTGGTCCGCCTCCTGCGCGGCACCGCCCCCCAGCTCGAACTGCGGGACACCCCGGTGCTGGAGGGACAGCGATGAACGACCGGAAACGACTGGCCCTGTTCTTCGCCGGGTTCGCCGTCGTGGCCCTGATCCTGGCCGGAGTGGTGTCGTACTTCGCCAGCTCCGACCCGGACGGCCTGGACGCGGCCACGCTGAAGGGTTGCGAGGTCGTGCGGGCCGAGACCGGTGAGCGGCTGGACGGTAGCTGCATCGCGCAGAGCGCCGAGGACCACCGGCTGGCCGCCGGCCCGTTCGCCGACTATGCGGTCGGCGGCGACGACCGGTTCACCGGCATCGCCGGAATCGTCGGCGTGCTGGCCACCCTGGCCGTGGCATACGGCCTGTTCGGCCTGCTGCGCAGGCGGTCCAAAGCCGAAAGCTCGTAGCGGTGGGCGCCGGGCACGCGCACCTGCTGTACCGGCCGGGGGACTCGCCGGTGCACCGGCTGCCGCCGCAGGTGAAGGTGCTGGCCGCGCTGACCGCGGTGATCTGCGTGGTGGCCACGCCACGCACCGAGTTCTGGGCGTTCGGCGGCTACCTGGCGGTGCTGCTCGCGGTCTGGGCGGTGGCCCGGGTCCCGGTCCGGTGGTTCGCGGTGCGGGCGCTGATCGAACTGCCGTTCGCGCTGCTGGCGTTGGGCATGCTGGTGTTCGGCGGGACGCACGGAGCGCTCGCCGGGTGGAACATCCTGGCCAAGGGCACGCTCGGGCTGCTGGTGTCGCTCACGCTGGCCGCCACCACCACGCCGGCCGACCTGATCGTCGGGCTGCAGCGGCTGCGCGTGCCGGCCATGCTGACCACGGTGGCCACGCTGATGCTGCGCTACCTCGCGGTGATCGCCGCCGAGGCCCGCCGGATGCGGGTCGCCCGGATCGCCCGCGGCCACAACCCGCGGTTCCTCTGGCAGGCCGGCGCCACCGCACGCGGGATCGGCGCGCTGTTCGTGCGCAGCTACGAACGGGGCGAGCGGGTGCACCTGGCCATGGTCTCCCGCGGCTTCACGGGCACCATGCCGGATCCCGACGCGGGGGCGGTGGCGGGATGGACCTGGATCCGAGGACTGGTGCCGACAGCGGCGGCGGCGGGAATTCTGGCGGTGGCGCTATGGGCGTGAGTCTGAAGGTGGAGCGGTTGACCTACGCCTACCCGAACGGCCGGCAGGCCCTGTTCGGGGTCGACCTGACGGTCGAGCCGGGCGAGCGGGTCGCGGTGCTCGGTCCCAACGGGGCCGGCAAGACCACCCTCGTGCTGCACCTCAACGGGGTGCTCGGCGGCGGTGCCGGCCGGATCGAGGTGGCCGGGCTGCCGGTCACGAAGGCCAACCTGACCGAGATCCGCCGCCGGGTCGGCGTGGTCTTCCAGGATCCGGACGACCAGCTGTTCATGCCGACCGTGGCGCAGGACGTCGCGTTCGGCCCGGCGAACTTCGGGGTGCGCGGGTCCGACCTGGACGAGCGGGTGCGGGCCGCCCTGGAGGCGGTCGGGATGGCCGAGCACGCCGACCGCTCGCCGCTGCACCTGTCCGGTGGGCAGCGGCGCCGGGTGGCGCTGGCCACCGTCCTGGCCTGCGACCCGGAGATCCTGGTGCTGGACGAGCCGTCGGCCAACCTGGAGCCGGTGGCCCGGCGCGAGCTGGCCGAGGTGCTGCTCGGCCTGAACCGCACCATGCTGATGGTCACCCACGACCTGCCCTACGCCGCCCAGCTGTGCCCGCGCAGCGTGCTCATCGACGACGGTGTGGTGGTCGCCGACCGGCCGACCCGGGACATCCTCGGCGACGCCGACCTGCTCGCGGCGCACCGCCTGGAGCTGCCGTACGGCTTCCAGCTGCCCTGAGTCGCCGGGCACTACCCTGCTGGACATGACCATTTCCTCTCCGCTGCACGAGGTGCACAGCCGGCTCGGCGCGACGTTCACCGACTTCGCCGGCTGGTCGATGCCGCTGAAGTACGGCAGCGAACTGGCCGAGCACCGGGCGGTGCGCCAGGCCGCCGGGCTGTTCGACCTGTCGCACATGGGGGAGATCGAGCTGACCGGTCCGGAGGCGGGCCGGGCGCTGGACTTCGCCCTGGTCGGGCACCTCTCGGCGGTCAAGGTCGGGCGGGCGCGCTACAGCGTGATCTGCAACGCGGACGGCGGCGTGCTGGACGACCTGGTGGTCTACCGGCTGGGGGAGGACCACTACCTGGTGGTCGCCAACGCGTCCAACGCCGCGCTCGTGGCCGGTGAGCTGCGCGACCGGGCCGAGGGTTTCCTGGTCGAGGTGGCCGACAAGTCCATGGACTGCGCGCTGATCGCGGTGCAGGGGCCGAAGGCGGCGGAGATCATCGACACGGTGTGCGTCGCCGACCTGGAGAAGCTGCCGTACTACGGCAGCACGCCCACCACGATCGCCGGGCACGAGGTGCTGCTGGCCCGAACCGGGTACACCGGCGAGGACGGGTTCGAGGTCTACGCGGACACGGCGGACGCGGTGGACGTCTGGCAAGCACTGTCCGACGCCGGGGCGCAGTATGGGTTGGTGCCGGCCGGGCTCGCCTGCCGGGACACGCTGCGGCTGGAGGCCGGGATGGCCCTGTACGGCAACGAGCTGACCGTGGACACCAACCCGTTCGAGGCGGGCCTCGGCCGCGTGGTGAAGTTCGACAAGCCGGCCGACTTCGTGGGCCGGGAGCCACTCGCGGCCAAGCGCGACGCGGGCGTGTCGGCCACCCTGGTGGGCCTGGCCGGGACCGGCCGGCGGGCGCCGCGGCACGGGTACCCTGTGCTCAGCGAGGACGGGTCGGAGGTCGGCACGGTCACCAGCGGTGCCCTCTCGCCGACCCTCGGTGTCCCGATCGCCATGGCTTTCGTTCCGACCGCGTTGAGCGAGCCCGGCACGAAGCTCGCCGTCGACATCCGCGGGACCAGAGCGCCCGTCGAGGTCGTCAAGCTGCCGTTCTACAAGCGGCCCACCTGAGACAAGGAGTCGGCTGGAGTCCTATGGCGCTGAGTGTGTTCGACCTGTTCAGCATCGGTATCGGACCGTCCAGTTCGCACACCGTGGGGCCGATGCGGGCCGCGTTGCGGTTCGTCTCCGGGCTGCGTGCGGACGGGCTGCTGGACCGCACCGCGCGGGTGCGCACCGAGCTGTTCGGCTCGCTGGGCGCCACCGGCCACGGCCACGGCAGCGACAAGGCGGTGCTGCTCGGGTTGGAGGGGGAGCGCCCCGAGGACGTGGACACCGAGGCGGGTCCGGCCCGGGTGGCCGAGATCCGGGACGCCGGACGGGTCCGGCTGCTCGGCACGCACGAGATCGACTTCGTCGAGGACGACGACCTCGTGCTGCACCGCCGGCGGTCGCTTCCGTTGCACCCCAACGGAATGCTGTTCACCGCGCTGGCCGCCGACGGCACCGCGCTGGCGCAGCGGACGTACTACTCGGTCGGTGGCGGGTTCGTGCTGGACCAGACCGCCGCCGAGGGGCCGACCATCGCCCCGGACACCAC
Organism: Actinophytocola sp.; assembly: GCF_035712165.1. Lineage (GTDB taxonomy): Bacteria > Actinomycetota > Actinomycetes > Mycobacteriales > Pseudonocardiaceae > DASYTH01. The sequence continues at coordinate 8,996 of NZ_DASTBH010000555.1, forward strand.
GCCGGTGACCTACCCGTTCCGCACCGCGACACAACTGCTCGAGCACTGCGCGGCCAACGGCTTGTCGATCAGCCAGGTGATGCTGCGCAACGAGTTGGCCTGGCGCACCGAGGCGCAGGTGCGGGCCGGTCTGCTGGAGATCTGGCGGGTGATGCAGGACTGCGTGGACCGCGGCTGCGCCCGGGACGGCGTGCTGCCCGGCGGGCTCAGGGTTCCGCGCCGGGCCAAGGCGTTGCACGACAAGCTGGTGGACGAGCACGGCTCGAAGGACCCGCTGTACGTGATGGACTGGGTCAACCTCTACGCGCTGGCGGTGAACGAGGAGAACGCCTCCGGTGGCCGGGTGGTCACCGCGCCGACCAACGGGGCGGCCGGGATCATCCCGGCGGTGCTGCACTACTACCGCTGGTTCATCGACGGGGCCAACGACGACGGCGTGGTCACCTTCCTGCTCACCGCGGCGGCGATCGGCGTGGTGCTCAAGGAGACGGCGTCCATCTCCGGCGCCGAGGTCGGCTGCCAGGGCGAGGTCGGCTCGGCCTGCGCGATGGCCGCCGCCGGGCTGACCGAGGTGCTCGGCGGGTCGGTGGACCAGGTGGAGAACGCCGCCGAGATCGGGCTGGAACACCACCTCGGGCTGACCTGCGACCCGGTCGGCGGCCTGGTGCAGATCCCGTGCATCGAGCGCAACGCGGTGGGCGCCACCAAGGCCATCAACGCCTCCCGGATGGCGCTGCGCGGCGACGGCACCCACGTCGTCCACCTCGACAAGGTCATCAAGACCATGCGCGAGACCGGCCACGACATGCACACCAAGTACAAGGAAACCGCCCGCGGCGGCCTCGCCCTCAACGTCATCGAGTGCTAATTAGGCCGCTCCCGCGCTCTGTGCCGCGGCGACCGCGTCCTGCAGCTCGTCCCGGTTCATCTTGGAGCGGCCCTTGATGTCGAGGTCGCGGGCCAACTTGTCCAGCTCGGCCTTGCTCAGGTCGGCCAGGTCCGGCCCCTTGTCGGCGGCGCGGCGTTTCCCGCTTTCCGCCGGCTTGCCGGCCGACTCGCCGCGACCCTTCCGGCGCCCCTCGACGCTGCGGCTGAGCGCGTCGAACAGGTCGACCACCTTGGTCGGCTGCGCCGGCTCGGCCTCGGTGACGATCTCCCGGCCGGCCGACTTGTCCTCGATGAGCTGCTCGACCCGCTGCGTGTAGGTGTCGTGGTACTTGTCCGGGTCCCACTCCTCGCTCATCGAGTCGATCAGCGAGACCGCCATGTCCAGCTCTTTCCCCCGGGCCGGGGTGATCTCCGGCAGCGACTTGAGCTCCTTGGCCGGGTCGCGCAGGTCCTCCGGGAACAGCAGCGTGGTCAGCACCAGCAGCCCGTCGCCGGCCCGCAGCGCGGTGAGGTACTCCTTGCCGCGCATGACGAACGTGGCCACACCGGCCTTGTTGGTCTTGGCCATCGCCTGCAGCAGCAGGCTGTAGGCGCGGTTGTACTCCTCCTTCGCCGGCGCCAGCCAGTAGGTCTTCTGGTAGTGGACCGGGTCGATGGTGTCCAGGTCCACGAACGCGTCGATGTCGATCGTGCGGGACCGGCCGGGCGCGATCGCGTCCAGCTCGTCCGGCTCGATGATCACGTAGTCGCCGCCCCCGATGTCGGCGCCCTTGACGATGTCGGAGTAGGGCACCTCCTCCCCGGTGCGCTCATTGATCCGCTTGTACCGGATCCGGTCCGAGGTGCCCCGTTCGAACTGCCGGAAGCTGATCGTGTGGTCCTCGGTCGCGCTGTACAACTCGACGGGGACGGTCACCAACCCGAAGTTGATCGCCCCGTTCCAGATCGGTCGCGCCACGGTGCCCTCCCGAAGTGCCGTTTTGCCTCACGGATCATCATGACGCACCGTAACCTGCTTCGACCAGCGAGACCCGGTTTACCTCGCGCGATACCCGGGTAACACCCGCTCATGGTTGACATGACTCGGCTACCCGGCCCCGTTGGGGATACCTGGGACTGGCAACGTCAAGGTTCGTGTCGGGGGCAGGACAGCTCGGTGTTCTTCCATCCCGAGGCCGAGCGCGGGCTGGCCAGGGCGGACCGGGTGCGCAAGGCGAAGGAGATATGCCTGAACTGTCCGGTGATCGTGCAGTGCCGCCATCACGCGTTGACCGTGATGGAGCCGTACGGGATCTGGGGCGGGCTGGACGAGGGTGAACGCCGGGCCGCGTTCGCCCGGCGCAAGCAACTGCGCAAGCAGGAGCACGCTGCTTGATCTTGTAGACACTGGAGCCGGGGTCCCGATCAGGGGGACCCCGGCTCCGGCGTCTCGGATGTTTCGGCGATCAGAGCGCGTCGTCGTCGCCCGGCTCGGACAGCAGGCCCTGCCGGAGCCGTTCCAGGGTTCTGGCCAGCAACCGGGACACGTGCATCTGGGAGATCCCGACCCGCTCGGCGATCTGGGTCTGCGTCATGTTCATGAAGAACCGCAGGGTGAGGATCTGCCGTTCCCGCTCGGGCAACTGCTCGATCATGGGCCGCAGCGACTCGTGGTTCTCCACGCTCTCCAGCGCGGTGTCCTCCTCGCCCAGCGTGTCGGCCAGGGGGTCGGAGTCGGAGTCGGCCGACAGCGCCTCGTCCAGCGACACCGAGTGGTAGGCGTTGCCGGCCTCCAGGCCCTCGAACACGTCCTCCTGGCTCAGCCCGAGGTGCGTGGCGATCTCGCTGGGTGTCGGGGCCCGGCCCAGCCGCTGAGCCAGCTCGCCGCTGGCCGCGCTGATGGACAGGTTCAGCTCCTTGAGCCGGCGCGGCACCCGCATCGACCAGCTGGCGTCCCGGAAGTGCCGGCGGACCTCGCCCATGATCGTCGGCACGGCGAAGGACAGGAAGTCCGAGCCACGGTCGGGCTCGAACCGGTCCACCGCGTTGATCAGACCCACGGTGGCGACCTGGACGAGGTCCTCACGCGGCACGCCGCGGTGGCTGAACCGGGTGGCGATGTGCTCGGCCAGCGGTAGGTGGCCGGTCACCAGCTCGTCGCGCAGCCGGGCCCGCCTCGGATCGCCGTCGGTGGCCGCCGCCAGCTCGTGGAACAGGGGGGCGAGATGCTCGTATTCGTTGTTTGACGAGTCTTTCCGCCAGGAGCCGGACGGCCGGGAGATGCCTGCCTCGCTCACCCGCCCAGTGTCTTTCGCTTGGTGAGCTCGATGTGCACGAGCGGCCCCCGGCCGTCCGGGGTCGACCCGTTCACCTCGACCCAGGTCTCCGCCCGGTCGGTCAACGTGGTGAGCACCCGCCAGCCGAAGGAGTCCCGGCTCGGCTCGTGGTCGCTCTTCGAGTGCACCGTGGCGGCGAACCGGATCTCGTTGGGGCGCAGGAAGAACCGGCAGCTCAGCGTGGCGCCCTTGGTGGCCCGGGTGATCAACGTCGAGCAGGCCTCGTCCACGGCCAGCTTCAGGTCGGCGATCGAGTCGAGGTCGAAGTCGGCGCGGATCGCGAGGTTCGCGGCGACCGACCGAATGATGGGCAGATGCTCAAGTCTGGCCGCGAGCCGAAGCTCTATGCCATCCGGATCATGTTCATCCACGGTGCTGGACTCGGCCTCCTTGCCGGACAGAAACTCGCTCACACTCACCTCGGTGATCCTCGGCAGCTGTCGATGCGGCGACGGCCACGTCGCGCGGTTTACCCAGTGTCTCAGTTGCCAAACCGGGGCCGATAGTCGGCCTGGACCGGGCATTTTGGTGTGATGGAGGTTACTATCGGGTGCCATGCCGACAGATCACGTCGTGGTCACGTTCACCACGGACAACAAGCAGCTCGCGGACAGCATGTGCGCCGAGGTCATCGGCGCCGAGCTGGGTGCATGCGCCCAGATCGAGGGCCCGGTCACCAGCGTCTTCCGCTGGCACGGCGCCGTGCACACCGAACACGAGTGGCGAGTGGAGATCGAGACCACGCCGGACAAGGTTGACCAGCTCGTCGAGCACATCCGGGTCAACCACGGGATCGAGGTGCCGGAGGTCGTGGTCAACGACCTCGACACCGACATCGTGACCGACGGCGTCGCGCTGGCCTGACGCCGGCCGCCGGGCTCAGTACCGGCGGCGCGAGACCCGGACCCGCGGGACTCTGCGTCCGTAGCGCCGGTAGGCGAGCACGGTCAGGGCGAACGCGGCGGTGCCCACGAACAGGAACCCGAACGCGCCCACCAGAATGCCGGCCAGGAACACCAGGGCGGACAGGGTGGCGATCATGACGAACGGCCACCGGCGGTTGGTGGGGTCCGGGCGGGGCTTGCCGTCCCGCAGCGCCTTGGCGAGGTCCGGGTCATCCATCCGCAACCGGGACGCGATCATCTCCAGTTGCTGCCGGTCATATTGGCTCAGCATGGGTCCGGCCCTCCTGAGCAGGGGCGGCCCCGGCCGCCTGCCGTCGTTACCAGGGCCGGAATATCCCGCCGACCCCCAGCTAAACCTAACCGTGACGGCTGGCATACGAGTAGAGTGCGGGTATAACGTCCACAAAGGACTCATGGGCCGTTCGGCCGCGACCGGTTGGTCTTGTTGGCCCGTTTGGCGTTTCCGGTACCGAGGTACGTCTGTCCGGCGAAGCTGGGATCCGCTCCGACCGGAGCGGAGGGCGCTCGTCGGCGCCGGCCGGCCGACCGAGTGAGCCCGGGAATTGGCTGCGGTGATCCGGGGTCGCCCTCCGGCCGGCGCCGCGCGCGGCTGCCCGCCGGCCGGACCGCAATCGGGGTCGTGTCCGGCCGGCTCCCGTTCGAGCGTCCGCTGTGGACTACGCGGAGTGCGCGGCCAGCGCGGCGTCGACCGTGTCGTACACGCTCAGCAACGACGACAGGCCGGTGACCTCGAGCGGACGCAGCACCGCGCGGTTGGTGGCCACCAGGGCCAGCTTGGCCTTGTCCTGGCCGGCCGCCTGGGAGATCGCCACGATCTCGGCCAGCCCGGCGCTGCCCAGGAAGCTCACCGCGGTGAGGTCGAGGACCAGCGCCCCCTTCGCCGGCTCGAGCTGTTCGCGCAGGCGTTCGCCGAGGTAGTTGGCGGTGAGCAGGTCGATCTCACCGGCCACGTGCAGCACCACGGCACCTGAGCCGGTCTGCTCGATCTCGACATCGATCTGTTGACTTGCCGGATTCGCCTCGTTCACCGCTCGAACCGGCCCGGCGTCGGCACCGGGCGCACCATCCGGCCCGGTCCCGGCGTTGGCTGGGGTCTGCACTAAAGCCTCCCGCACCACATGTCACACATCGTCAGAATCAACGTTCCGTTCACCCTAGAGCGGACCCATCCGGCCGCCAAACCCGAGGGGTCGGAACCGCAGGTCCGGGTTTGCCGCCGCGGCCGGGCGGGTACTCAGCGGTTGAAGTGTGCCTTCAGTCCCCGCCGACGAAAGGGGCGACTGGCAGGTGGACGACAGCGCCGCCCCGGACCCCGACCCGCGCGCGACCGCTGAGCGCGACGTGATGCTCGAGCTCCAGCGAGCCATGCTGCCCAGCGGTCTTCCGGTGTTGCCCGACGTGAGCCTCGCCGCCGAGTACCGGCCGGCCGGGGCGGCCCAGTTCGCCGGCGGCGACTGGTTCGACGTGGTGTCCATGCCCGAGGGCGCGGTGGGCCTGCTGGTCGGCGACGTGGTCGGACACGGTGCCATGGCCGCGGCGGTGATGGGTCAGTTACGGGCGGTCGCGGCGGAACGGCTGCTGCGCGGGACCGGGCTGGACGACGTGCTGATGGCGCTGGACGCGTTCGCCGGCGGGTCGGCGGCCGCGCGGGGCGGCACCGTGTGCGTCGCGGTGCTGGACCGCCGTGCCGGGTCGGTGCGGTACGCGGTGCGCGGGCATCCGCCGCCGCTGGTGGTCGCCGCGGCGGGCACGACGCGATACCTGGCCGGCTCGACCGGCTCGCCGCTCGCCCTGCTGGGCAACCGCTACCACGTCGGCACGGAGACGCTGCGTCCCGGGGACACCCTGGTGCTCTACTCGGACGGCGCGCTACGGCAGTACGGCCGGACCATCGCGGACGGACTGTCCGAACTGGCCGGTCACGCGGCACAGGTGGTGCGGCACAACGAATCCGGCGAACGCGAGATCGCCGATGCGATCTGCGCGGCGGTGGCCGGAGCGCCCGACGCCGGCGCGCGGCCCGACGACGTCAGCGTGGTGGCCGCCACCGTGCTCGCCTCGCCGCCCGAACGGCTGACGCTGTCGGTGCCGGCCGTGCCCGGCCAGCTCAGCGGGGTGCGCGAGCGGTTCGCCAGCTGGCTGTACGGGTTCCGGCCCGGTTCGGACGACCTGCTGGGGCTCGAACTGAGCGTGGTGGAGGCGGTGACCAACTCGATCGAGCACGCCTTCACCGGCACGCCGGGCACGGTCGTGGTGGACGCCGCGCTGGAGCCGGACGGCACCGTCACCGTCGAGGTCACCGACGACGGCCGGTGGAAGCCGCCGTCGGTGGATCCCGGGTTCCGTGGCCGGGGCATGGTGATGATGCGTGAGTTCAGCGACGCGATGCGGGTGACCACCTCCGAGGGCGGGACCACCGTGGTGCTGTCCCGGAGCCTGCACCGCCCGGTCCGCACCGACGGCGTCCCCCCGGCCCGGGTCGGCCGTCCCGGTCGACCCGACCTCCGGGTCGAGGTGGCGGTCGGCCCGCACGGGGTGGTCGTCTCGCTGACCGGCGTGGTCGACTCCAGCAGCGTCGACGAACTGCACGCCCGCCTCCTCGACGCCGAGCGGCACGCCTGGCTCCCGCTGGCCATCGTGCTCGACGACGTCACCCTCCTCGCCAGCGCCGGCCTGCGAACCCTCTACGACCACGCCGGCGCTCTGCTCGCCCGCAACCGCACCGTGCGCCTGGTCGCCGCCGACACCAGCCCGGTCCGCGACGTCCTCGCCGTCAGCGGCCTCGACCGGCTCCTCGAGGTCGTTCCCGGCCTGGGCTGACCCGACGCGGTCAGCCGGCCGGGCGGCGCGGAGTGGGGGCCCGGCCGGGGGGCTGGGTGGGGGCGGGGTGGCCGGGAGCCGGGGGAATGGGGAGGGTGATGGGGTCGGCGGCGGTGAGGGTGATGGGGTCGCCGTGGTGGGCGGTGGGCAGGTCGGGGCCGGTGATCAGCCGGTAGGTGGCGCCGTCGGCGGTGATCTCGACACAGAACTGGCTGGCCCGGTAGCACATGCGGAACGCGATCCGGGTCAGTCCGGGCGGCAGCCGGGGGGCGAAGGCCAGCCGGCCGTCATGGTCGCGCATCCCGCCGAAGCCGGCGACCACGGCCGACCACGCCCCGGCCAGCGACGCGATGTGCAGTCCATTCTCGACGTTGTCGTGCAGGTCGTGCAGATCGGTGAAGGCGGCCTCGGCGAGGTAATCGAAGGCCAGCTCCAGATGGCCCACCTCGGCGGCCACCACGGCCTGGGTGCAGGCCGACAGCGACGAGTCGCGCACCGTCCGCGCCTCGCAGTAGGCGAAGTTGCGTGCCTTCTGCGCGTCGGTGAACGCGTCGCCGCGCAGGTGCATGGCCAGCACCAGGTCGGCCTGCTTGATCACCTGCCGGCGGTACAGGTCGAAGTACGGGTAGTGCAGCAGCAGCGGGTACTTCTCCGGTGGCGTGCCGGCGAAATCCCACTCGGCGTGCTCGGTGAACCGCTCGGACTGCGGGTGCACGTCGAGCATCGCGTCGTAGGGCAGCACCATCGTGGCGGCCGCCGCCAGCCAGCCGTCGCGCTCGTCGTCGGACACCCCGAGCAGCGCCGCGAGGTCCGGCCGGCGGGTGCAGATGTTGGCCGCGGCACGCAGGTTCCGCTCGGCCATCAGGTTGGTGTAGACGTTGTTGTCCACCACCGCGCTGTACTCGTCCGGCCCGGTCACCCCGTCGATCCGGAACCCGCCGTGCACGTCGTGGTGGCCGAGCGAGATCCACAGCCGGGCGGTCTCCACCAGCAGTTCCGCGCCGTGTTCGGCGGCGAACTCCTCGTCGTCGGTGGCGTTGAGGTAGCGCAGCACGGCGTCGGCGATGTCGGCGTTGACATGGAACGCGGCGGTCCCGGCCGGCCAGTACGCGGAGCACTCGGCGCCGTTGATCGACCGCCACGGGAACACCACGCCGCCGAGGTTGAGCGCCTTCGCGCGGTCCCGTGCGAAGTCCACAGTGGAGTGTCGCCAGCGCAGCGCGTCCCGGGCCGCCTCCGGAATGGTGTAGGTGAGCACCGGCAGCACGAACGTCTCGGTGTCCCAGAAGGCGTGGCCGTCGTAACCCGGTCCGGTCAGGCCCTTGGCCGGGATGGCCCGGCTCTCGCCGCGCGCCCCGGCCTGCAGCACGTGGAACAGCGCGAACCGCACCGCCTGCTGCAACTCCGGGTCGCCGTCCAACTCGATGTCCGCCGAGGCCCAGAACTCGTCGAGGAAGGCGCGCTGCTCGGCCAGCAGACCGTCCCACCCGGTCTGCAGCGCGCCGGACAGCGCCGCGTCCACCTGCGCGCGCAACGCCGGCGCGGACCGCCGGGCCGACCAGCCGTAGCTCAGATACTTGGTCAGCACCAGGCACTGCCCTTCGGCCACGTCCACCGCGGCGGTCAGCCGGGCCAGGTCCTCCTCGACGTGGATGTCGACGCGCAGCCCCTCGCCCGCGCACTCCAACTCGTGGTCCATGGCCGCCGCCATACGCAGGTTCGACCGCCTGGTCTGGTGCACCAGCACCGCGCGGTAGTCCTCGGCGGCGGAGAACTCGGCGCGCAGCGGGGCCGACAGTGCCGCCGCCACCCGCGGATCGCTGCTCCTGCGCGCGATCGGCTCGTTGGCCAGCAGGTCGGACTGCGCCACCAGTTGCAGCGGTCCGTCCAGCGGCTCCACCTCGTACCGGATGGCGGCGACCGCGCGCTGCGAGAACGACACCAGCCGCTCGGTGCGCACCCGGACCCGTCGCCCGGTCGGCGACTCCCACTCGGAGACCCGGCGCAGCGTGCCGGTCCGGAAGTCCAGCACCCGATGGTGGTCGACCGCCCGGCCGTAGCGCATGTCCAGCGGCTCGTCCTGGACCAGCAACCGGATGATCTTTCCGTCGGTCACGTTGACGACGGTCTGGCCGGCCTCGGGGTAGCCGTAGCCGGCCTCGGCGTAGGGCAGCGGGTGCTCCTCGTAGAAGCCGTTGAGGTAGGTGCCGGGCAGCCCGCGCGGCTCGCCCTCCTCCAGGGTGCCCCGCATCCCGAGGTGCCCGTTGGACAGCGCGAAGGTGGACTCGGTGCGCTTGAGCGCGTCCAGGTCGAGGCCGGACCAGCGCAGCTGCCACGGGTCGATGTCGTAGGCCATCAGCTCTGCTCCAGTAACTGGGCCAGATCGTCGACCACGATGTCGGCTCCGTTGGCGCGCAACGCGTCGGCCTGGTCGGCCCGGTTGACGCCGACCACGTAGCCGAACCCGCCCGCGTGCCCGGCGGCCACCCCGGCCAGCGCGTCCTCGAACACGGCGGCGTGCTCCGGTTCGACCCCGAGCGCCTTGGCGCCGGCCAGGAAGGAGTCCGGCGCCGGCTTGCCGCGCAACCCCTGCTCGGTGATCGCCAGCCCGTCGATCAGTGCCTGGACGAACGGGGTCAGGTCGGCCGCGTCGAGCACGGCGGCGCCGTTGGCCGAGGAGGTCACCACCGCGATGGCCAGCCCGGCGTCGCGGGCCGCCTCCAGGTAACGCCGGGAGCCCGGGTACGGGGCGACCCCGCGCTCGGCCATGATCCGCTGCACCAGTTCGTTCTTGCGGTTGCCGACGCCGTGCACGGTGTTGGTGGTCGGCGGGTCGTCCGGCGATCCTTCGGGCAGCACGATGCCGCGCGCGGCCAGGAAGGTGCGCACCCCGTCGGCCCGCGGCCGGCCGTCCACGTAATCGGCGTAGTCCCGGTCGCTGAACGGAACGAAGTGCTCGGGGTCGCGGTGCCGGAGAAACTCGTCGAAGGTGGCGCGCCAGGCCTCGCGGTGCAGGGCGGCCGTGCCGGTCAGCACCCCGTCCAGATCGAAGAGCACCGCGCGGATGTGGTCCGGGAGACCGATCATGGCCGCTTACGCTACCGAACCGCAGGGTGCTCCGCTGGGCCTAGCCGAACCATTCCGGCGCGTTTCCCGGCTTCCATTTGATGTTGCAGCCGATGCTGGGCACCTGGTCGCCGGTGACCGGCCGGCCGGCCAGCACCGCCGCAACGGCGCCGTCCAGTTCCGCTCCGGTGACCGGTGTGGTCGAGCGGGGCCGGGCGGCGTCGAACCGGCCCCGGTAGACGAGCGCGCGGTCGGCGTCGAACAGGAAGAAATCGGGCGTGCAGGCGGCCCGATATGCCCGCGCCACGGACTGGCTTTCATCAGTTACGTATGGAAAAGTCCATTTCCATTCGGCCGCCTGCGTTGCCATGCGGTCCGGCTGGTCGTCCGGATAGGAGGTGGCGTCGTTGCTGTTGATGCCGACCACCCCGATTCCGGCGTCGTGCCACCGGGCCGCGACCTCCCCGAGCCGGGGGGCGATGTGGCGGACATACGGGCAGTGGTTGCAGACGAACGCGACCAGCGTCCCGCGTTCGCCCGCCACATCGGAAAGGGACCACACTTTCCCGGTGGGATCCGGCAGTGCGAACGGCGGGGCCGGGGTGCCGAGCGGGAGCATGGTGGATTCGACAGCGACCATGGGTCGACGGTACCCGGGGTCGCCGCACCGGGAGGGGATGGGACATCGTGTCTGAAGAGCGCTGGCGGATCAGCGTGGACGCCGACACCTGCCAGGCGACCGGAATGTGCACCTCGGTGGCGCCGGAGCATTTCGAACTGCGCGGCGGCTGCTCGATTCCCTTGCGCGAGGTGGTCGAACCCGACGACGACGTCATCGACGCGGCGGAAGGCTGCCCGGTCGAGGCGATCAGGGTGGAGTCCACCGTCGACGGTCGTGTCGTCGCGCCGGAACCGTACTGACGGGAGAACTCGATGACCAGGCGTCCACCCTCGGTCGCGGTGCTCGGCGGAGGCTCGTGGGGTACCACGGTCGCCGCCCTCACCGCGCAGAACACGCAGACCGTCCTGTGGGCGCGAGATCCGGACACGGCCGACGAGATCAACCGCAGGCACACCAACTCCCGGTACCTCGGGGAGGCGACGCTCACCGCCTCGCTGCGCGCGACCGCCGATCTGGCCGAGGCAGCCGGGTCGGCCGACGTGCTGGTGATGGCGGTGCCGTCGCAGTCGTTCCGCTCGGTGCTGACCGAGGTGGTGGAGCAGGTCCGGCCGTGGATCCCGGTGGTGAGCCTGGTCAAGGGCCTGGAACAGGGCACCCGCAGGCGGATGACCGAGATCGTCGCCGAGATCATGCCCGGCCACCCGGCCGGCGTGCTGGCCGGGCCGAACATCGCCGGCGAGGTGGTGAAGGGCTACGCGGCCGCGGCCACGATCGCGATGCCGGACCTGCGCTCGGCGGAGATGCTGCAGGAGTTGTTCCGTACCAAGCTGTTCCGGGTCTACACGGGCACCGACGTGATCGGCGTCGAGCTTGCCGGTGCGCTGAAGAACGTGTTCGCCATCGCCGTCGGGTTCGGCGACGGCCTGGAGGCCGGGCACAACACCCGGGCCATGGTGATCACCCGGTCGCTGCGCGAGCTGGCCCGGCTGGGTGTGGCGATGGGCGGGCAGGCGGACACCTTCGCGGGCCTGGCCGGCATGGGTGACCTGATCGCCACCTGCACGAGTCCGAAGTCGCGCAACCGGACCGTGGGCTACGAACTGGCCAGGGGCAAGAACCTGGAGCAGATCATCGCCGAGATGAAGCAGGTGGCCGAGGGCGTCAAGACCAGTTCGGTGGTCCTCAAACTGGCCGCCGAGCACGGGGTGGACATGCCGATCGCCCGGGAGGTCGACTCGGTGCTCAACCACGGCCAGCCGGTGTTCGAGGCCTACCGCGGCCTGTTGCGTAAAGTGCCCGGACACGAGATGCACGGGGAGGCCTGGTGACCATCGAACACGTCGAGGGCACGTTCGCCGGCGCGGGCGGCGGTCAGATCTACTGGCAGGGTTGGGTTCCGGACGCGGCGACCGGGGTCGTGGTGATCGTGCACGGCCTCGCCGAGCACGGCGGCCGGTACGCGCACGTGGGTCAGCGGCTGGCGGCGGACGGCTATGCGGTCTACACCGCCGACCACCGCGGCCACGGGAAGTCCGACGGCGTCCGAGGCAACATCAACCGGATGTCCGAGGTCGTCGTCGACCTGGAGACCATGATCAGGAGCGCCGCGCAGCGCCACCCGGACCGGCCGGTGTTCCTGTATGGACACAGCATGGGCGGCCTGGTCGCGCTGGTGTACGTCACCACGGGCCGCCCGGCCGAGCTGCACGGCCTGATCCTGACCAGCTCCGCGGTGGACATCGCGGTGGGGCCCAAGGTGGCGCGGCTGGCCGGCCGGGGACTGTCCGCGGTGGCGCCCAACCTCGGCACGATCCGGCTCGACTCCAGCACGGTCAGCCGTGATCCCGAGGTGGTCCGGGCCTACGACGCCGACCCGTTGAACTATCGCGGCAAGATCAGGGCGCGGACCGGGGCCGAGATGCTGGCGGCCGCCGAGGCGGTCAAGTCCAAGCTGGCGACGGTGACGATGCCGTTGTTGCTGCTGCACGGTTCGGCCGACCGGCTGACCGCCCCGAGCGGCACCCGACTGGTGGCCGAGCGGGCCGGTTCGACGGACGTCACGCTCAAGCTCTACGACGGCTGGTACCACGAACTGCACAACGAGCCGGACAAGGACAGTGTGTTCGACGAGATCGTGGTGTGGCTCAAGGAACACGGTTGATCGGTTTCACCATGAGTCCTTCTGGGTAACGTTGGCATAACGGAGGAAACAGGAAGGACGATCATGGCAAAGCTGCTTCGCAAGCTGACCGTCGTCGCCGGGGCGGCCGGCGCCGCCAGGCAGTACGTCAAGAACAACCCGGACAAGGTCAGCCGCATGGCCGAGCAGGCCGGACGCTTCATCAACAAGCAGACCAAGGGCAAGTACAACCACAAGGTGGACAGCGCGGTCGCCAAGGTGCGGACCGCGACCCGCAAGGCCGCCAAGTCCTGACCGGGTCGGCCGCCAGGCCCTGGCCGCCGCCGCTGCTCGGCTGACTCCTTCGAGCGCGGCGGCGGCCGTTTTGGGTTGAACCCGACCCCCGAGGGGGTAGCCAGCCGGCATGAAGGCGACCACGCATGCCGAGACCGAACGCAAGTACGAGCTCGGGCCGGACACCCGGCTCCCGGTGCTGGACGGTCTGCCCGGCGTGGTGGCCAGCTCCGACCCGGAGACCGAGGAACTGGACGCCGTCTACTTCGACACCGCCGACCTGCGGCTGGCCCGGTCCGGAGTCACCCTGCGCCGGCGCAGCGGCGGGCCGGACGCCGGCTGGCACCTGAAGGTGCCGGTGGGTCCGGACACCCGGGACGAGACGCGGGTCCCGCTCGGCGCGGCCGGCGAGGAGCCCCCGGTCGAGCTCACCGACCTGCTGACCGGCCACACCCGGGGGGCCGCGCTGGTGCCGGTGGCCCGGATCAGCACCCGTCGGGACCGCCGCCGCCTGCTGGGCGCCGACGGGCCGCTCGCCGAGGTCACCGACGACCTGGTGACGGGGTGGGCGGAAGGCGACCCGGCCACCGCGGACACCTGGCGGGAGGTCGAGGTCGAACTGGCCGACGGCACCGACGCGGCCTTCCTCGACCGGGCCGAGCGGCGCCTGGCGAAGGCCGGCATCCGGCGCTCCGCGGTCGCCTCCAAGCTGGCCCGGGTGCTCGACGTGCGCCCCGAGCGGGCGGACCGGCCGGCCACCGCGGGCGAGACCGTGCTGGCCTACCTGCGCGAGCAGGCCGATGCCCTCACCCGCGCCGACCTCCTGGTGCGCAAGGGGGCCGCGGACTCGGTGCACAAGCTGCGGGTGGCGGCCCGCAAGATGCGCAGCGCGCTACGGGTGTTCGGCCGGATCGTCGACCGGGACCGCACCCGGGACCTGGCCGGAGAGCTGCGCTGGCTCGGCGCCCGGCTGGCCCCGGCGCGCGACCTCGAGGTGCAGTACGAACGCTTCCACGCCGCCGCCACGAGCCTGCCGGCCGAGCTGCTGGTCGGCCCGGTCCGGGGCCGGCTGACCCGGCACTTCGGGCCGGCGGAGGCGGCGGCCCGGCGGGAGGCGATGCGCACCCTGCGCGGCAAGCGTTACCTGCGGCTGCTCGCCGCCATCGACCGGCTGCTGGCCGAGCCGCCGCTGACCGCGGCGGCCCGGCGTCCGGCCGGCCGGGAGCTGCCCCGGCACGTCCGCCGGGCGCACCGCAAGGTCGCCCGCCGGCTGCGCGACGCGCGCCGGACGGCTCCGGGGCCGGACCGCGACGCGCAACTGCACCGGATGCGCAAGGCGGCCAAGCGGTTCCGCTACGCCGTGGTGGCCGTCCGGCCGGTACTCGGCAAGCCGGCCCGGCGCACCGCCAACCAGGCCCGGACGCTGACCAGGGTCCTCGGCGAGTTCCAGGACAGCGTGATGGCCCGGCCGGTGCTGCGGGAGCTGGGCATGCGGGCCCAGGCCGCCGCGGAGAACGCCTTCACCTTCGGGCTGCTCTACGGCCGGGAGGAACACATCGCCGCCCGGGCCGAACGGGAGCTGGACCGGGCCTGGCGCCGCACGACGACCAGGAAGGCGCGGTCCTGGTTCCGCTGAGTCACCTCCGCAGCAGCACCGCCGGCACCAGCGCGACCAGTCCGGCCAGCGCGGCGAGCACGGGGTAGCCGCCGGAGCCGAACAGCGGGCCCGCGGCCAGGCTCGCGAACATGGCGGCGACCCAGATGATCGCGTCCACGGCGCCCTGCAGCCGGACCCGGGCGTGCTCGGGCAGGTCCCGGCTCAGCACCGTGCTTCCGCCCACGAACACCAGGTTCCAGCCGTACCCGAGCAGGAACAGGGCGACCGGCAGCCCGGAGGAGTGCGCCGTGGGCAGCAGCGCGGCCAGGGCGGCGGCGGTGAGCAGCACGGCGGACCCGGCCCCGATCGTGGCCCGCCCGCCGAACCGGTCGGCGATCTTCCCGGACAGCGGGGCGAGCGCGAACATGCCGATCATATGGGCGCTGACGATCCACCCGACCACGTCCAGCCCGTGTCCGTGGCGCTCGAGCTGCAGCGGCGTCATCAGCATGACCGCCACCATGGTGATCTGCGCCGCCGCCATCGCCACCACGGCCAGCCGGACCGCCGGCCTGCGCAGCGTCGCCGTCGCGGGTTCGCCCGGGTGGTCCACCGGCCGGGGCGCCGGCCGGCTGGCCGGGGCCCCGGCCGTGGCCAGGGCGGCGCCGGCGATGGCGAGCGCGCCGACCAGGATCGGGCCGGAGAGCCGGGGCAGGCCGTGGCCGGACGCGACCGCGGCCGCCGGCGCGATCAGCGCGGGGCCGACCACCGCGCCGACCGTGCCGCTCCACACGATCGCCGACAGCGCGAACCCTCGGCGTTCGGCGGGATACAACTCGGCCGCGGCGTAGCGGGACAGCAGCGCGCCGCCGTTGCCGACGCCGAGCAGCAGCACGCCGAGTACCAGCAGCGGCAGCAGGGCGCCCACCGTCGCGATGAAGCCGGTCAGCGCTCCGGCGCAGGCGACGCCGTAGGCGACCAGCAGCGCGAACCGCCGCCCGTAGCGCGCGGTCAGCGCGCCGATGCCGAGCGCCCCGAGCGCCGCGCCGAGCACCCCGGCGGCGCTGGGCAGCCCGCTGACCGCTTCGCCGCCCAGTCCGGCCGCGATCAGGGTCGCCGCGGTGCTCGCCCCGGCGAACCCGATGTTCAGCAGCGCGACGCCGGTGAACAGCGAGACCATCGTGCGCCGGCGGGCGGTGTCGGGGGAGTGGCCGAGGAGAACGCTCATGATCAAAAGGGTAGACGGCTAACCTGCCGGTTCGAAGGCTCCGCCAACGGACCGTCGGGCCTTCCACGGGCGATCCGAAAGGAATCCGAGGCGCATGACCTTACGAACGGAAAGGCAGCTCGATGACCTGGACTGGCGCATCCTGGACGAGCTGCAGGCCGACGGCCGGCTGTCGTTCAAGGAGCTGGGCCGGCGGGTGAACCTCTCGCCGCCTGCGGTCGCCGACCGGGTGCGCAGGCTCGAGGAAGGCGGGGTGATCACCGGCTATCACGCGGCCGTCGAGGCGGGCCGGGCCGGCTACCCGATCACCGCTTTCGTGGAGATGCGCTGCGCGCTGGCCAGCTGCCTGCTCAAGACCAGCGGCGCGGACGACTACCCGGAGGTGGTGGAGATCCACAAGTTGTCCGGCGACCACTGCTCCATGCTCAAGGTGCGGGCGGCGTCGCTCGAGCACTTCGAGGGCCTGTTGGAGCGGCTGGGCCGGCACGGCGAGATGCGGTCCTCGATCGTGCTGTCCACCCAGTTCGGTGGCCGCCCGGTGCAGCGCCCGCAGGACGAGTTCCTGCGGGCCACCCAGCACAGCCGGTGGCGCCCCGAGACACCGTCAGCCGGTCGCTAGCGCCGCCAGCACCTGCTCGCCGTAGCGGGCCAGCTTGTGCTCGCCCACGCCGCTCACCGAGCCCAGCTCGGCCAGGTTCGCCGGCATCCGGGTGGCGATCTCGCGCAGGGTGGCGTCGTGGAAGATCACGTAGGCCGGCACGCCCTGCTCCTTGGCCGCGCCGGCCCGCCACGCGCGCAACCGTTCGAACACCGGCGCCGCCGTGGCCGGCAGCTCGGCCGCCGGAGCCCGGCTGGCCTTGCCGGCGCGTGCCGTGCGTTCCGGCTCGCGGCGCATCGGCACCGGCCGCTCGCCGCCGAGCACCGCACCGCTGGCCTCGGTGAGCACCAGCGTGCCGTAGTCGCCCTCCACGCTGAGCAGGTTCTGCGCCAGCAGCTGACGGATCACGCCGCGCCAGCCGCTCTCGTTCAACTCGGTGCCGACACCGAACACCGACAGCGAGTCGTGCCGGAACTGGGTCACCTTCTGGGTGGTGCGGCCGAGCAGGATGTCGATGATCTGCCCGGCGCCGAACTTCTGCCGGCGCTCCCGGTCCAGCCGCCAGACCGTGGACAGCACCTTCTGGGCCGGGACCGTGCCGTCCCAGGTCTGCGGCGGCGCCAGGCAGGTGTCGCAGTTGCCGCACGGCTCGGCCTCCTGACCGAAGTAGGCGAGCAGGCGGACCCGCCGGCACTCCACGGTCTCGCACAGCGCGAGCATCGCGTCCAGGTGCAGCGACTGGCGCCTGCGATGCGCGGCGTCGCCGTCCGAGCCGTCGATCAGCTTGCGCTGCTGCACCACGTCGGCGAGCCCGTAGGTCAGCCAGGCGGTCGAGGGCAGGCCGTCCCGGCCGGCCCGGCCGGTCTCCTGGTAGTACCCCTCGACCGACTTGGGCAGGTCGAGGTGGGCGACGAACCGGACGTCGGGTTTGTCGATGCCCATGCCGAACGCGATGGTGGCGACCATGACCAGGCCGTCCTCGCGCAGGAACCGGGCCTGGTTGGCCGCGCGGGTGCCCGCGTCCAGGCCGGCGTGGTACGGCAGCGCCGGGATTCCGTTGGCCACCAGCATCTCGGCGGTCTTCTCGGTGGACGCGCGGGACAGGCAGTACACGATGCCCGCGTCGCCGGCGTGCTCGGTGCGCAGCAGGTCGAGCAACTGCCGGGCGGGCTCCTGTTTCGGCACGATCCGGTACTGGATGTTCGGCCGGTCGAAGCTCGCGACGTGGTGCAGCGCGCCGGTCAGGTCCAGCCGTTCGGCGATCTCCCGGCGGGTGGCGTCGGTGGCGGTGGCGGTCAGCGCGATCCGCGGCACGTCCGGCCAGCGTTCGTGCAGCGCGGAAAGGGCCAGGTAGTCCGGACGGAAGTCGTGGCCCCACTGCGCCACGCAATGGGCTTCGTCGATAGCGAACAGGGCGATCCGGCACTGTTCCAGGAAGCGCATTGTTGACTCAACACTCAGTCGTTCGGGCGCCAGATAGAGCAGATCAAGATCGCCGGACCGCGCCTGTGCCTCGACGGTGCGGCGTTGCCCGGGATCCTGTGCGGAGTTGAGGAAATCTGCCCGCACGCCGAGCGCGCGCAGCGCGTCCACCTGGTCCTGCATGAGCGCGATCAGAGGGGAAACCACCACGCCCATGCCGTCCCGGACCAGCGCCGGCACCTGGTAACAGAGGGACTTGCCGCCCCCGGTGGGCATCAGCACCAGCGCGTCGCCACCCGCGATCAGGTGCTCGACGATCGGCTGCTGCCCGTCGCGGAAGGAGTCGTACCCAAAGACACGGTGCAGTACCCGGAAAGGGTCGCGCACTTCCGAACTGGTTCCAGGAGCGGTCACCCGGTGATTCTATGGGCCGGCTTCGATGCCGTGTTCGACGGCTGGAGTAGACCACTGTGGACATGATACTAGCGAAACGAAAAAAGAGTCGCGTAGGCTGTCGACTAGCGCGGTGCGCAACCGCAGCCAATCCACAGTGCGCGACCCTTCTGACCCGAAGAAAAGAGTTGAACTGATGGCTCAGAAAGTCCTTGTCCAGTACGTCGACGACTTGGACGGTATACCGGGTGACGATGTTTCCACGGTGACCTTCGCGCTCGACGGCGTCAGCTATGAGATCGACCTGCGCGAGGAAAACGCCTCCCGCCTGCGGGAGAGTCTGGCCGATTACGTCGACTCCGCACGGCGGGTCGGGGGCCGGGTCCGGCGTGGTGCCACACCGGCCTCGGCGCCGGTGCGGTCCGCGGATACCCGGAGCAAGGAGCAGACGAAAGCAATCCGCGAATGGGCGAAGAAGAACGGGTACGACCTTGCCGAACGCGGCCGTATCCCGGCGAACGTCATTGCCGCCTTCGAAGACGCGCACGCCAAGAAGAGTAAGCGTGCCCGGAAGGGTTAGCGTCGTTCCAGAACTGCCGGGTGGCGACAATAGCGCGGGGTAGTATGCGATAAGTGTAATCGCCGAGTGTCGCCGCCCGGCATATCTGGCTGCGCCGGACAGATCTGGCTGATTGGCCGCACCCAATTTCTCGACCGGCGGGCCACTCCCGGGTGACGCAGGTATCAGGGGCCGCGCTGCGCCCTCCTGTCATGGCAGGAACCACCCTCCTGGGGAGGAGGAGCAGCCATGAACGACCTGCCCACCCGCCGCCCGGTGCTCGGCCGGATCATCGACTCGGCCAAGGCCGAACCCGTCGCCACCCAGGGACTGATCCAGGCGACGCTGGCACTGCTGATCGGCTTCGGCGTGATCAGCTGGACCAGCGAGCAGACCGGCCTGGCCCTGGCGCTGACCGCCGCCATCCTGACCTTCCTGGCCCGCAGGCGGGTGACCCCGACCACCCGGGTGCCCACCGAGCGGCCACCGGATCTCAGCTAGCCAATTTTTGAACGATCGGCCGGTGCGGACCGTATGAACTGGTGTGTGGTGTGCGCAGACCAGTGAGCGGGTGTGGCGCGGCCGGGTGCTGGCCGCGCTCGTGACCGCGGCCGTGCTCGCGGTCGCCGGATGCGGGGCCGGGCCGGGCGCGCCGGAGGCCGGGGGCCACGGCCACGGCGGCCAGCCGCGACCCGACGACGCCGCCAACACCATGCCCTCCGAGCCGATGACGGTGGAGGCGCTGGCCACCGCCGTCGGCTGCCAGACCAGCTCCCCGCAGCACGGGTCCGACTTCCGCCAGGCGAACTGCTCGGGGACGGGGGAGAAGCTGGTGCTCCTCGACTTCGACACCGCCAAGGGGCAGCGGGAGTGGGTGGACATGTCGAAGGCGTACGGCGGGGTGTACCTGGTCGGCAACCGGTGGACCGTGTCCGGCAACTCCCGGGACTACATGCTGGCGCTGCAGGCCCGCCTCGGCGGCGCCATCGAGCAGGACACCCACGGTTCCTGACCGGTGCGTAACCCGGCCGGGCGAACGTCTCGACACGATCGGCTCGGTCGGCAACCCGTCTCCCGTGAGCTCAACGGTACTTTGTGCTCGGTCCCTCGCCGGGCAACTCCGCACCGTTGAAGGGAAACACGTCGATGACATCCGCCCGGACATCCGCCCGGACATCCGCTCGGACCTCCGCGAGGACCGCGACCGTCGTGGCCACGCTCGCCTCGCTCGGACTCGCCTTCGCGGCGCCCGCCGCCGCACACGAGACCGCGGCCTACTCCCACGACTCGACCATCGGTCTGACCAGCACCGACTGGATGAGATCGCTGTCCGGCACCAGATCGCTCAGCAGCCTGTCCGTCCCGGGCACCCACGACACGGGCGCTTCAGTAGCGGGCGGTGACATCACCCTCACCCAGTCGATGAACCTGGCCACCCAGCTGAGCTCGGGCATCCGGGCGTGGGACATCCGGCTGGGCAAGGACGGCAGCGGCCGGCTGAAGATCTACCACGGGATCAGCCGGCAGGGTCAGGACTTCGAGAACGACGTGCTGGCGACCGTCGACCGGTTTCTCCGGGCACACCCCGGCGAGACCGTGCTGATGCGGATCCAGCACGAGACCGGACCCACCGCCGGGTTCGACACCGCGGTCAAGGCCGGCCTCGACCGGTTCCCGGCGCGGGTCTACCGGGGCGCGAGCAACAACCCGAGACTCGCGGACATCCGCGGCAAGATCGTCGTCCTGCAGAACTTCAGCTCGGGCATGCGGTTCGGCATCCCGTGGAACAGCCTGCGGATCCAGGACGCCTACCACCTGACGACCAACTGGGACCTGGCCAACAAGTGGCGCGCGATCAAGACCCAGTTGGGCGCGGCACAGACCGGCCCGGCCACCGCGATCTACGTCAACTTCCTCAGCGGTTCGGGCGGGTCGTTCCCGTACTTCGTCGCCAGCGGCCACTCCAGCCCCGGCACCGGCGCGCCCAACCTGCTCACCGGCTGGACCCGCGGCATCATCAACACCTGCGGCCGCTCGGCCAACTGCATCCCCGAGTACCGCAGCGTCAACTGCTTCCTCGGGACCTGCTCGGTGGCCTTCGAGGGCACCAACGCGATGACCATGAACGACGTCCTCGGCCGGCCCCGCAGCGCCCGGCTGGGCATCGTCTACGCCGACTTCCCCGGCCGCGGTCTGATCTCGGCCATCATCAACCACAACTGACGCCCGCTCAGTGCGGCTTGAACACGATCTGCAGGGCGATCACCAGTGCCCCGATCCCCCCACCGGCCAGTGCCGAGCCGATCAGCCAGATCCCGGTCAGCCCGGCCCGGAACCCGGCATAGAGTCCCCAGCCGGCCAGCATCAGCGTGCCCAGCCCGAGAATCACCTGGATGCTGCCGAAGGCGTCCAACGGGCTCAGCCAACCGATCGCCAACGCGACCAGCGGCGGGACCGCCACCAGCAAGAACTCGGCATCATCGCGCAGCAACTGCCGCCACTCCGGCCAGGTGAGCGGCCGCTCCACCGCCATGTGCCTGGTCATCGACCCCGCGAACAGGTGGGCCAGCATCAACGCCAACGTCGGCAAAGTGATCACCAAGGCCACCCCGAGAAAGTTCGGATGGCCCTCCCACCCGGTATAAACGGCCAGAACCGACATCAGGACCACGGTTCCGTAGATGGCCCGCTCCGGATCCAGCCCCCACACCCGGTGCTGGTGATGCCCATGGGATTGGCTCACCCCCCCATTGTCAACGATCACCATGCCCAGCCGCCCCCCACCCCGCGGTTCGGCCGCATCGCCGGCACCGACCTCCTCGCACACAGAACCCTCGGCGCCTCCGGTCCGAACCACGGACAATCCTGATTCTCCGCATCATTTTCGAGAAAACGCCGAACACCCGCCGCTGCACGAGAATCGAGTATCGACTAAATCCCAACCGTCGTTCGCATTGCCGCCGCACTCATGCAGCGCAGCGAAGTATTCGGGTGGATGGTCCACTGTCGACAATGATCACCTTGTCGAGATGGCAGTGATGTCCCAGTCTGTTCCGATTCCCGCGGAGTGGTCGGTGTCGGCCAGCGCCCGCAGCGCCGCCAAGCCTGACGGCACCGAGCGCGCGCAACGGCCAGGCGGGTCAGGCCCAGGGGGCGCTGCGGAGACGGTCGGCCATGATGGCGGCGTCTTGTTGGTACCGCTTGCCTTCCTCGGGCTGGGCCAGGGTCGTCGCCTGGCCGAAGTCCACGAACATCACCAGGACGCGGCCCTGTCGCATGAGCACGCCGCGGTGATGGCCCGGCAG
>NZ_DASTBH010000556.1:0-14461 GCF_035712165.1 Actinophytocola sp.
AGTTGGCTGCCGCGCTACGAGCTGGACAGCGGCGCCGGGCGCCGGTCCGGCACGCTGGTCGACTGTGCGGCGGTGAGTCGGCCGGAGCGGTTCAGCGGCACGTCGATGCTCACCGTGCTCACCTTCGATCTCAACCGCGAGCTCGGCACCGGGGACGCGGTGTCCATTGTGGCTGATGGGGATACCGTGTACGGCACCGGAAAGAGCCTCTACATCGCCGACGACCACGTCACGCACGGCTTGGTCGGCGGGGCGCGGCGGCCGTCCTTCGCGCCGGCCGAGCAGCGCACCGAGGTATACCAGTTCGACGTCTCCGCGCCGGGCAAACCGGTCTACGTGGCCTCCGGCGGGGTGGACGGCGCCCTGCTCAACCAGTATTCGCTGTCCGAGTACGCCGGGCAGTTGCGGCTCGCCACCACGACCGGTCAGCAGGCCGGCAAGACCGAGAGCATGGTCACCGTGCTGAACCGGCGGGGCGACGAACTGGTCCAGGTCGGCCGGGTCGGCGGACTCGGTGTGGGGGAACGGATCTACGCGGTGCGGTTCCTCGGGCCGGTCGGGTACGTCGTCACCTTCCGGCAGACCGACCCGCTGTACACAGTGGACCTGTCCAACCCGGCCCAACCCCGGGTGACCGGCGAGCTGAAGATCACCGGATACTCCGCCTACCTGCACGACGCCGGGCCCGGCCGGCTGATCGGCGTCGGGCAGGAGGCGACCGAGCGGGGCCGGCAGACCGGCACCCAGGTGTCCCTGTTCGACACCGGAAACCTCAGCAGTGCCCGCCGGCTCGCCCAGTACCAGCTACCCGGCGGATCGTCCGAAGTGGAGGCCGATCCGCATGCTTTCCTGTACTGGCCGGACAAAGGGCTCGTGGTGGTGCCCGTGATGAGCGCCAGGTTCGACGACGGCACCGGTCAGCCCGCGATGGGTGGCGCGCTGGTGCTGCGGCTGGCCGGGGACAGCTTCACCGAGCTGGGCCTGATCACTCATCCGACGGACCGCGACCGGTACCCGGACGCCACCGTGCGCCGTGCCGCCGTGATCGGCGACGAGCTGTGGACGGTGTCCGGGTCCGGTGCGTTGGTCAACGACCTCGAGCGGTTGGCTCAGCGGGCCTGGATTCCCTTCGGCTGAGCCGGTTCGCGGTCGGTGGCCGACGTCAGTGACCGACGTCGACGACGACCCGGGTGGGTGCGGTGAGCGTGGACACCCGCACCCACGTCCGGGTCCGCGTGCCGAGCCCGATCGACAGGTGCGCCTCGAAGTCGCCGGTGACGGCGACCGCCATGACGTTGCGCAGGTTGCGGGTGCGGAACTTCTGCGATCCGGTGTAGGTCGGGTTGCCGTTCAGGTCGTGCGCGGCCGCCGGCGTGGCGACCACCTCGACGAAGAACTCGCCGGTGAGCCAGACGATGTCGCCGGACCCGTCCGCGATCAGCTCGTCCACCAGCCGGTAGCTCACGCTCGGCGGCGGGCCGGACATGTCCAGCACGATCCGGTCGAATCCGGTGTTCAGTCCGGTGCGGATGTTGGTCAGCACCGGAACGGAGGGTTGGGCCGCCGACGATGCCGGTGCGGCGGCGACGATCGCGCCGAACAGCACGATCGCGATCGAACAGAGCGCGGTCAACCCGCGTCTCAACGGGGTGGTCATCTCGACCTCCTGCCGGGAGTAGTGCTTTCGGTTCCCAGCGCCGGGTTGCTAGTCGAGACGTTCCGATGGCCACACGGTTGCCTGTGCGGGCTGGAGACCAGCGGATTCGTGACAAACGCACAGCACCGGGGCTATGCGTGGCGCTTGTCGTTGGAAAGTTTCCGCTCAGAAGGCTTGGTCATCTGGTTAGTGACTATTACGCTACCGGAATCGTCATCCCTGGTAACTCCCTGCAACCCCGGGAAGGAAACGATCCATGCGGATTGCCCTGTTACGGACGCTCGTCGCGGTCATGATCTCGGCTGTCGCCCTGGTCCTGGCCACCGTCACGGCCCAGGCCTCGGTCAAGGACAAGGAGAACGACCCCGTCTTCGACGGCAACGCGCCCGGCGACGTCACGGTGCTGGTCACCAAGATCAGCCACGCGACCGCCACCGCGCGACTGCGCTCGTCGAACATCACCTGGTCGTCCAGTGGCGGCTGCAGCAACCGCAACAACCCGACCTGCACCTCGTTCGAGCAGGTCAACTCGGCCACGATCGAAGGCATCCGGACCCTCAAGTCGGCCAGTGGCTGCGCGATCAACGTCACCGGCGGCACCGAGACCGGCCACGCCAGCGGCACCTACAGCCACTGGAACGGCTACAAGCTGGACACCAGCCTGAGCAGCTGCCTCAACGGCTACATCCAGGGCACCTTCACCTCGATCGGCGGCAGCAAGTGGCGCTCGGCCGCCGGCAACATCTACTACAAGGAAGGCAACCACTGGGACATCACCTACTACAACTGCGGCGGTTGCTGATCAGGTCCGCCACCGGATCGGGAGGCTCTTGATCCCGTTCTGGAAGTTGGACCGCAGCCGCACCGGTTCGCCCGCCGGCTCGACCTCGCCCAGCAGGTCGAGCACGGCGGCGAACATGGCCCGCATCTGCACCCTGGCCAGGTGTGCGCCGAGGCAGAAGTGCGGGCCGTGCCCGAAGCTGAGGTGGTCGTTGGGGGCGCGGGTGATCCGGAACGCGTCCGGGTCGTCGA
This sequence comes from Actinophytocola sp., assembly GCF_035712165.1. Lineage (GTDB taxonomy): Bacteria > Actinomycetota > Actinomycetes > Mycobacteriales > Pseudonocardiaceae > DASYTH01. The sequence goes on from NZ_DASTBH010000556.1 coordinate 2,690, forward strand.
ACACCTCCGGATCCCGGTTGGCCGCCGAGAACCAGACCACCACCTTGTCCCCGGCCGCGACCCGCACCCCGCCCAGCCGGGTGTCCTCGGTGGCCGTGCGGCGAAAGTGCATCACCGGCGTCCACCAGCGCAGCATCTCCTCGACCGCGCCGGGCAGCAGCGAGCGGTCCGCCCGCAGCGCCCGCATCGAGTCCACACGGGACATCAGGGCCAGCAGGCCGCCGGGCAGCCCGTTGCGCAGGGTTTCGTTGCCCGCCACCGAGAACAGCCAGAACAGGTTCTCGAACTCCTCGATGGCGACCCGGCCTCCGCCGGCCTCGACGTGCCGCATCAGGTTGCTCATCACGTCGTCGCCGGGATGGCGCCGCTTGTACTCGCCCAACTCGCCCGCGTAGGCGTAGAGATCCGGCATGCCCTCCCGGGTCCGCGGGTCCGGCATCCGGCCGGCGGCGTCCGGCACCGGGCGCAACGCCAGCGCCCGTCCGGCCATCGGCGTGGACCCGGTCGCGTCCGCCCGCGCGCTCGTCGCGTAGTCCGGATCCTGGTAGCCGATCACCCGGTTGCTCCAGTCGAACATCAGCCACCGGTCCGCGGCCGGCACCCCGAACACCTCGGCGAGGGTCAGCAGCGGCAGGTCGGCGGCCACGTCCTTGGCGAAGTCGCACTCGCCGCGGTCGGCCACCGCGGCGACCAGGTCGCGCGCCCAGGTGCCGATCCGCGCCTCCAGCCCGGCGATCGTGCGCGGGGTGAACGCCCGGGTGAGCAGGCCGCGCAGCCGGGCGTGCTCGGGCGGATCGAGGTTGAGCATCATCCGGCGCACGTAGGCGAGCGTCGCCGGGGTGGCCGGGTCGCGGATCTGGGTGGCGCCGAGTTGGGAGGAGAACACCCGCGGGTTGCGCAGCACCTGCCGCACCTCGGCGTGCCGCAGCACCGCCCAGAAGCCGGGCCCGGCCGGCCAGGCGTCGACCGCCGGCTCGGCCATCCACACGACGGGGGAGTCCTGCCGCAGCCGGGCGAGCGCCTCGTACGGAACGCCGTGGACGTACGTGTCCGGGTTGACGATCGTTTCGGCGTCGCTGCCCACGGTAGGGAATGATCCCACCGTGAGCGGGAACTCTGAGCCGTTGTTGGTGCTGCTGCACGGTCTGGGTGCGAACAGCAAGGTGTGGGACGGGCTGGCCGACCTGCTACCGGGGCGCTGGCCGGGGGAGTGGCTCGCGCACGACCTGCCCGGGCACGGGTTCTCCGGCCCGCTGCACCGCTACTCCTTCGGCGCGCTGGCCGCCGAGGTGGCCGAGGACCTGCCGCCGGGACGGCCGCTGGTCGTGCTCGGCCACTCGCTCGGCGGCGCCGTCGGTCTGGCCCTGGGCAGCGGATGGTTCGGCGTCGCGGTCACGGCCGTCTGCGGTCTGGGGATCAAGGTCCGTTGGACGGGCGAGGAGCTCGTCCGGGCGACCGAACTGGCCGCCCGGCCCAACCGGGTGTTCGCCACCCGGGCCGAAGCCGCCGACCGCGCGCTGCGGGTGGCCGGGCTGACCGGGCTGGTGCCGCCGGACGCCCCGCTGGTGGACGACGCCATCCGGGAGGTCGACGGCGGGTGGCGGCTCGCCCTCGACCCGGCCGCGTTCGCGGTCGGTGCTCCCGACATGGCCGGTCTGCTCGCCGCCTGCCGCGCGAAGGTGATCCTCGCGGCCGGTGCCGACGACCCGATGTCCCCCGAGGACCACCTGCGCGAGCTGCGCCCCGACCCGGTGGTGCTGCCGGGCCTCGGTCACAACGCGCACGTCGAGGACCCTGCCGCGCTGCTGCCGATCCTGGACCGGCTCCATGACTGAGCCCGGTCCGGCACTGCATGTCTGCTTCGTGTGCACCGGCAACATCTGCCGGTCACCGATGGCGGCGCTGGTGTTCGAGGAGCAGCTGCGCCGGGCGGACCTGGCGGGAGCGGTGCGGGTGACCAGCGCCGGGACCGGGTCCTGGCACATCGGCGACCCGGCCGACCCGCGTGCGGCCCGGACCCTGGCCGATCGCGGCTACCCGACCCACCACGTTGCCGCGCAGGTGGACGAGCGACACCTGGACGCGGACCTGCTGGTCGCGATGGACACCGGGCACGAGCACGCGCTGCGCCGCCTGCTCGACCGGCACGGCGGCGACCCGGACCGGGTCCGGCTGTTCCGCTCGTTCGATCCGGCGGCCAACGGGGACCTGGATGTTCCCGACCCGTACTACGGCGTCCGGGACGGCTTCGTCGAGGTGCTCGCGATGATCGAGGCGGGGGTCCCCGGCCTGCTCGACTGGGTCCGGCACCAACTCGACTCGTGACCGGCGCTCCGTCGGCGGTGACCCGGCTGACCGGGCGCGCGGTGGCCGCGGTCCGGCCGATCGGCGCCGGGGTGTTCGCCGCCGACCTGGCGGACGGGACCGCGGTGGTGGCGAAGCGGCACGCCGAGCCCAGCGCCGCCGCCGCCGAGGTCGCCTCGCTGCGCTGGCTGGCCGAGGACCCGAGCCCGGTGCGGCTGCCGGCAGTGCTCGGCTCGGACGACACCTGGGTGGTCATGGAACGGGTCCCGGACGGCCGGGCCGGTCCGCGCGCGGCCGAGGAGTTCGGCCGGGCGCTGGCCGCCCTGCACCGGCGCGGGACCCCCGCGTTCGGCGCCGGCCCGCCCGGCGGCCCGGTGGACGCCTGGATCGGCGCCGCCCGGATGCGCAACGAGCCGGGCGCGTCCTGGCCGTCCTGGTACGCCGGCCACCGGATCCGGCCCTACCTGCGGCAGGCGGTGACCGCCGGCTCGTTCGACCGGACGGCCGCTGCTGTCCTCGAGCGGGTGTGTGACCGGATCGGCGACCTGGCCGGGCCGCCCGAGCCGCCCGCCCGGCTGCACGGGGACCTGTGGGCCGGAAACGTGCTCTGGGCGCCGGACGGGGTCTGGCTGATCGACCCGGCCGCGCACGGCGGTCACCGGGAGACCGATCTGGCGATGCTCGCCCTGTTCGGCTGCCCGCACCTGGACCGGATCCTGGCCGCCTACGACGAGGCCGCCCCGCTGGCCGCTGGCTGGCGGGACCGCGTGCCGTTGCACCAGTTGTTTCCGCTGCTGGTGCACACGGTGCTGTTCGGCGGCGGGTACGCCGGCCAGACCGTCGCGGCGGCCCGCCGGGCACTGGCCGGCTGAGGTCAGTTCACCCCGAGCAGGTCGACGACGAAGATCAGCGTCTCACCGGGCTTGATGACCCCGCCCGCGCCGCGCTCGCCATAGGCCAGGTGCGGCGGGATGACCAGCCGGCGCCGGCCGCCGACCTTCATGCCGGCGACGCCCTGGTCCCACCCGGCGATGACCCGACCGCCACCGAGCGGAAACTCGAACGGCTGGCCGCGGTTCCACGACGCGTCGAACTCCTTGCCGGACGCGTGCGAGACGCCGACGTAGTGCACGGTGACGGTCTGGCCGGGCCTGGCCTCGGGACCCTCCCCGACGGAGATGTCCTCGATGACGAGGTCGGTCGGTGGTGCGCCGTCCCCGGGGGCGACGCCGGGCTTCTCGAGTGCCATGCGGTCTCCTGTCTTGGCTAGGTCCACCACATTAGTCGGGCACTGTGCGTGACCATCGTGGTTGGTGCGCGGACCGACAGTTGCCTCGAGCCGGAATAGATCGGGACTTAGGGGTATAGAAATTCCGGTTCCAGCGACTCACAATCGGGCCATGCCGCCTTGTCCGGTTTGACCCGAGCTCGGGCTGGCGGTCGGGCTGAGTGAGGTGATCGATCATGTTGAGCAGCGTGCCCTTCGTTGATCAGGTCCTGGACTCTGTCGGCTGGCTCAAGTACGTGGTTTTCGTCGCCGCGGGCGTCGTGCTGCTGGCCAAGAGCGTCAAGTACGTCAACCAGGACGAACTGGGTCTGCGTCACCTGCGCGGGCGGGTCCGCCGCAACGCCACCCCGATCAAGCCTGGCTGGGCGTTCCACGTGCCGTTCGTCGGCGGGGTCCTCAAGCGGTCGGCCCTGCCACAGACCTGGCAGCTCAACGTGCAGGTACCCCGGGCCGAGCAGACCTGGGACACCCATTACTCCATCACCTTCGTGGTCAACCCCGACCTGCTCTACCAGTCCTGGTACGGCCACCAGGACCCGGACGAGTACCTGCGCACCCTGTGCACCTCATTGCTCTGGCACACCCTCAAGACCGCGGATGTAACCCCAGACCGGGTCGACCACGCCGAGGTCGAGCGGCGGGTGCTCGAACCGGCCGGTTCGGCCCTCGAGCTGATCGGCGTCCGGCTGCTCGAGCTGCGGCATCGCTGGACGGCCGAGACCACCGCCTCCCAGCTGGGCAGTGCGATTCGCGCGGCCGGTCCGACCCCGGCCGTCCAGGTCGGCGCGGTCGCCGCGCTCAACGGCAACGGCAACGGCCACGTGCTGGAGGCGACGCCCTGATACGGACGGCGATGGCCGGGAAACAGCACGTTTCCCGGCCATCGGAATTGCTCGTCTCAGCTGATGCGCCACCGCTGGGCCAGCGCGGCGAACAGGCACGACCACTGCACGATCTGAGCGCCGTTCGCGTGGCTGGCGCCGCTCACGAACACGCATTTATTGCTGTGCCGGGCGATCAGCAGGGAGACGGCGCCAATATTCTGCCGGCGCCATTGCTGGTTGGCGCCGCCGTGGCACGGCCACTGAATGATCTGGGCGCCGTTCGCCAGGCTCCCACCGCGCACATCAAGGCACTGTCCACTGTGCCGGGCGATGACGAAGTGATATCCGCCTCCGGTCGGCACCAGAATGAAATCCTGGTTGGCTTGGCCGTTGCATGGCCACTGAATGAGCTGGGCGCCGTCCGCGAGGCTGGCTCCGCTCACGTCGAGACATTTGTTGCTGTGCTGGGCGGTCGCGGTATGGAACTGGGGAGCCAACGCCGTCGTACTGGCGGGTTCGGTCGCGGACCGTGACGGTGGGGACGCCGTCGCCAGTCCTGGCGTGGCTACCAGAGCGGCCACCGCGGCCATCGCACCGATCGCGATGATCGAGGCATTCCGGCGCCGGGACTTGGGGGCGGGTGAAGCAGAGAATCGCACTGCCATCGAACTTCTCCATCTTCGGTCGCGATTACCGGCACCCTTCTGTGCCGGCGGACTAATCGTGGTGGGGGACCCGGAACGCCTACAAGAAGGGCGGCCGAGATGCACCGAAAAGTGTCACCACTAACGTGTGAATGACGATCGTCACTAGTAGTCGATTGTCCCCGCAAGTTCCCGTTTCCAGCACGCAAGTTCCCAACAGGCGCAGTCCGGGTGCCGTTGCGCAAACTGTGCGTAGCGCCCGGTTCGGAGTGCGGTTCAGGTTCGGCGCAGCACACAGTGCGGGCGCTGTTCGCCGAGCGTCGAGTCGTCGCCGTGGCCGGGGTAGAACCAGGTGTCGTCCGGGAGCTCGTCGAACAGGCGCGAGGACACGTCGTCGACCAGCGAGGTGAAGTTCTCCGGAGATGTGGTTTTCCCGACGCCGCCGGGGAACAGCGAATCACACTGACGGGTGAAACCGAGCGTGGCGCCGTCTCCGCAGCGGTCGTGAAAACGCGACAGGGTCTCGCTCTGTGCGAGCGAGACCCTGCGTGTTGTGCTATGCCAGGTCAGACGATGGTGATGCCGGTGGCCTGCGGGCCCTTCTGGCCTTGGCCGACCTCGAACTGCACGCGCTGGTTCTCCTCGAGCGACTTGAAGCCGCCGCCCTGGATCTCCGAATAGTGCGCGAACACGTCGGCGCCGCCGTCGTCAGGCGCGATGAAGCCGAAGCCCTTTTCGGAATTGAACCACTTAACGGTGCCCTGAGCCATGTTGTCTCCTCGACAGGTGGCGTGTACGGAACGCCGCTGGTGCGGCGAACCGGGTGTCTGTGACGGGATCGACTCCGACCAAACCTGGAGGAAATACAAAAACCCGCGACAATGTTTCGCGAGCGCGCGCAAACACGTACACAAAACTAACATCCACGGCCACCGTAGCACGCGACACAGCCTGCCGCGCAGCCAGGTGTCCAGCGAACGGGGCAAGCTCAGCAGACCGCCGTGATGGACTCACCAACCCCGCGCGCGCCATTCGGCGACCTTCGGCCGTTCCACGCCGAGCGTGGAGTCGTCCCCGTGACCGGGATAGAACCAGGTGTCGTCCGGCAGCTGGTCGAACACCCGCGACGAGACGTCGTCGATCAGCGAGGTGAAGTTCTCCGGAGACGTGGTTTTCCCTACGCCGCCGGGGAACAGGGAGTCGCCGGTGAAGAGGTGGGGATGGCCGCCGGGATCGCGGTAGAGCAGGGCGATGGAGCCGGGGGTGTGCCCCCGGAGGTGGATGATCTCGAGGGTCGCGTTGCCGACCGTGATGGTGTCGCCGTGGTTGACCAGGGAGTCGGGGGGCACGGGAAGCGGGCCGGCGTCGTCGGGGTGGGCGACGGTGTTGGCGCCGTAGGCGCCGGCGATGGCGCCGAGGGCCTGCCAGTGGTCGGGGTGCTGGTGGGTGGTGACGATGGTGCGCAGGGTGGGCCGGTTGTCGTCGTGCCCGATCAGGTCGGACAGGCGCTCGGGGTCGGCGGCGGCGTCGATCAACAATGCCTCGCCGGTGGCCCGGCAGACCAGCAGATAGGCGTTGTTGTCCATCGGCCCGACCGACAGCTTGGTGATGGTCAGGTCGGTCAGGGTGCGCCGGCTGGCGGGTCCGCCCGGCTCGACGTGGCCGGAGTAGTCCTCGAGAACGTTCACGCTGGCTGACGCTAGTGGTCGGGGCGGCCGGGCTCCAGCCGTTCAGCGGGATCACAGGTTCCCGTCTTAGAGTAGGTAGCTGAGAGCGACCGAAATCCAGTGCCCCCGACCCCATTGCGAGCTCGTGCCGAACTCAGAATCGATCGAGAAAAAGCGCTCCCAGCGGCGTCTGAGCTGGGACATCCTCCGCGTAGTCGCCGTCTGCTCCGTCGTGTTTCAGCACGTCACGCACCAGGCGCCGATCAACCACCCGGAACTCGGGCCCTACCCGGTGACCCTTCCGCTGCAGTTCGGCGCGAGCACCCTCATGGTCATCTCGGCCTATTTCGTGTGCGTCACTGTTCGTAGGGGGAACACCCGGCAATGGCTGCGGAACCGGCTGGCCCGGGTGCTGCCCGCCTATTTCGTGGCCGTGCTGGCGACCTACGCGGTGACCAGGCTCGCCGTGGCCGCCTTCAACCATCTGCGGTTCGACGGCCCGATCAGCCTCCTGTTCGGCGACCCGAGCGCCGTCGCCGGTCCGACCGCCTTCCCGTGGTACCTGCCCGATCTGCCGGACCTGGTCGGCAACCTGCTCATGGTCCAGGCCTGGTCCCCGGACCTGCACTGGATCGACGCCTCCTACTGGACGCTGCCGGCACAGGTCATGGCGTTCGTCGCGGCCGCGATGCTGTGGCGGCGGTTCGGGTGGGGCGGCGCCCGGCTGCCCGCGTTGCTGTGGACGCTGGTGATCGTCCCGGTGGTCGTCAGGTTCACCTTGCGGGGTGACGACGCCAGCCAGTGGATCAAGTCGGTGTTCGACGGTCTCGCTCTGCACCGGGTGGCGCTGTTCGGCGCGGGGGTGGCGATCTGGCTGTGGACCGCGCACCGGCTCAGTGGCCGGCACCTGGGCGCCTACCTGCTCGCCGTGCTGGTCGCGCAGGACGCGCACGCGCGCTTCACCGACACCCCGTCGACCATCGCGTTCGGCGTGATCCTGCTGGCCGTCGTCGCGGCCGCCGGCGGCCCGGACTGGAAGGTGGGGCCGCTGCACCGGCTCGCACCGGTCATCACCTGGCTGGGCGGCATCTCCTACGGCCTCTACCTGGTCAACCAGGAACTCGGGTTCGTGGTGGCCCGGGTGCTGGTGGACGCGGGTGTCGGACCGGTGGAGCGCATCGTCGTGTGCGTCGGCGCGGTGATCCTGCTGGGTTGGCTGATGACCCGGTATGTGGAGCGCCCGGCGCACCGGCGGCTGACTTCGGCTCAGCCCCAGGCGGTCAGGACCGGCGGGTCGCCGGCCAGCCCGGTGCCGCTGCCCCGGCCGGCCAGCCAGGCCACCATCGCCGGAGCCGGCCCGCTGATCTCGCCGGAGCTACTGGCGGCGACCGGCGCGCGGATCTCCCACTTGCGCTGAGCGCCGCCGGGCAACTCCGCGCGGATGGGCAGCCGGGCGCCGTCGACCCGCTGGATGTGCGGGTAGACCGCGCTCTGCAGCACCGGCGTCAGATGGTTGTCCGGGATGTCGGTGAAGCCGACGCCGACGTCGAGGTCGACCAGGTGGACCCACACCTCGAACAGCCGCAGCCAGGGCACGTCGCCGGCCGGGAACACCCGCCCGGTCCGGTGCGCCACCGGCACCAGCCAGTCCTGCCCGGTCAGGCGGTCGGCCGCGGCCTGCAGCCGGGTGCACGCCGCCAGCAGGTCCTCGCGGATGATCTGGGCCATCCGCTTGGCGCCCTCTTCGATGTCGGCGTCCCGGTCCGCCCGGCTCGCGTACATCGGGTGTTCGATTCCGGTTCTCGCCCAGGTGAGCAGGTTCACACAGGCGTCGGCATTGCGCGCCAGGTGAGTCACCACGTGTGCCCGGCTCCAGCCGGGCAGCAGGCTCGGCCGGGTGAACTCCCGGTCATCCAGCCGGGTGACCTCGCCGTAGAGCCGTTCGGTGGCCAGCCGCACGGCCTCCAGCCCGTTCCTGGCGCGCTCCAAAGCCGAACGCTCGGCAGAGCTACGCTGAGAGGGCACGGTGTCGTGCTTCACCGACGTCCCCGGTGAGGTGCTTGATCCGGTCATACCGACATCCCCGCGTGATCGGTCGTGAAAGTGGTCAAGGCTTGGGTTGGGATTCGGACAGCCTAGGCGGATTTGCTCACGACCGAAACCGCTCGGAGGGTGCGAGCCGGTCGCGGGTCGGGCACTCGACGAAAATTGTCGGTGGGCCCACCTAGCATGGGCGCGGCCGCTTGGGCGGCATCCTCCGGCTGCGCGAGCACAGCCAACGGGCACGATCGAAGGGAACGCAGTGGCCGAGCGCCTCGTCGTCCGCGGTGCGCGGGAGCACAACCTGCGCGGTGTCGACCTCGACCTGCCCCGCAACAGCCTCGTGGTCTTCACCGGGCTGTCCGGGTCGGGCAAGTCGAGCCTCGCCTTCGACACGATCTTCGCCGAGGGGCAGCGACGCTACGTCGAGTCGTTGTCCGCTTATGCCCGGCAGTTCCTCGGCCAGATGGACAAACCGGACGTCGACTTCATCGAGGGGCTCTCGCCCGCGGTGTCGATCGACCAGAAGTCCACCAGCCGTAACCCCCGGTCCACCGTGGGCACCATCACCGAGGTCTACGACTACCTGCGGTTGCTGTTCGCCCGGGCCGGCAAGCCGCACTGCCCGCTGTGCGGCGAGGCGATCAGCAAGCAGACCCCGCAGCAGATCGTCGACCAGGTGCTGGCCATGGAGTCCGGCGTCCGCTTCCAGGTGCTGGCGCCGGTCGTGCGCGGCCGCAAGGGGGAGTACGTCGACCTGTTCGCCCAGCTCCAGTCCCAGGGCTACTCCCGGGCCCGGGTGGACGGCACGGTGCACTCGCTGTCCGACCCGCCCAAGCTGAAGAAGCAGGAGAAGCACGAGATCGCGGTGGTCATCGACCGGCTGACGGTCAAGGCCAGCGCCAAGCAGCGGCTCACCGACTCGGTGGAGACCGCGCTGCGGCTCGCCGACGGCCTGGTCGAGCTGGAGTTCGTCGACCTGCCCGAGCACGACCCGCAGCGGATCCGCGGCTTCTCCGAGAACCTGGCCTGTCCGAACGGCCATCCGCTGGCCATCGAGGATCTGGAGCCGCGGTCCTTCTCGTTCAACTCGCCCTACGGCGCCTGCCCGGTGTGCACCGGCATCGGGGTGAAGAAGGAGGTCGACCCCGAGCTCGTGGTGCCCGACGACGAGCTGTCCCTCGCCGACGGCGCGATCGCACCGTGGGCGGTCGGGCAGACCGCCGAGTACTTCGAACGGCTGCTGACCTCGCTGGGTGAGGCCGTCGGCTTCCGGACGGACGTGCCCTGGCGCCGGCTGTCGGCCAAGGCGCAGAAGGCCGTGCTGCACGGCATCGACGAGCAGGTCCACGTCCGCTACAAGAACCGCTACGGCCGGGAGCGCTCGTACTACGCCGCCTTCGAGGGCGTCATCCCGTTCCTGGAGCGCCGGCTGGAGACCACCGAGTCGGAGTACGCGCGGGAGAAGTACGAGGGGTACATGCGCGAGGTGCCCTGTCCCGCGTGTCAGGGCACCCGGCTCAAGGCCGAGATCCTGGCCGTCACGCTCGAGCACGCCGTGCACGGCGCCCGGTCGATCGCCGAGATCTGCGCGCTGAGCGTGCGGGAATGCGCGGAGTTCCTGGACGGCCTGTCCCTCGGCCACCGGGAGAAGATGATCGCCGGCGCGGTCCTCAAGGAGATCCAGGCCCGGCTGCGGTTCCTGCTCGACGTCGGGCTGGACTATCTGTCGCTGGACCGGGCCTCGGCGACGCTGTCCGGGGGCGAGGCGCAGCGGATCCGGCTGGCCACGCAGATCGGCTCCGGTCTGGTCGGCGTCCTCTACGTGCTGGACGAGCCGTCGATCGGCCTGCACCAGCGGGACAACCACCGGCTGATCGAGACGCTGACCCGGCTGCGCGACCTGGGCAACACGCTGATCGTGGTGGAGCACGACGAGGAGACCATCCGTACCGCCGACTGGGTCGTCGACATCGGCCCCGGCGCGGGGGAGCACGGCGGCGAGATCGTGCACAGCGGTTCCTTCAAGGAGTTGCTGCGCAACAAGCGGTCGCTGACCGGGGCGTACCTGTCCCGGCGCGAGGAGATTCCGGTTCCGCTGATGCGCCGGGCGGTGGACAGCCGCCGCCAGCTGACCGTGGTCGGCGCCCGGGAGCACAACCTGCGCGGGATCGACGTGTCGTTCCCGCTCGGTTGCCTGGTCTCGGTCACGGGGGTGAGTGGCTCCGGCAAGTCCACCCTGGTCAACGACATTCTGGCCACCGTGCTGGCGAACAAGCTCAACGGCGCCCGCCAGGTGCCCGGCCGGCACACCCGGGTGCGCGGACTGGACAAGGTGGACAAGCTGGTCCGGGTCGACCAGTCGCCGATCGGCCGCACACCCCGGTCCAACCCGGCCACCTACACCGGTGTGTTCGACAACATCCGCAAGCTCTTCGCGGCCACCACGGAGGCGAAGGTTCGCGGCTACCAGCCGGGCCGGTTCTCGTTCAACGTCAAGGGCGGCCGGTGTGAGGCCTGCGCCGGCGACGGCACCATCAAGATCGAGATGAACTTCCTGCCGGACGTGTACGTGCCGTGCGAGGTGTGCAAGGGCGCCCGGTACAACCGGGAGACCCTGGAGGTGCACTACAAGGGCAAGACGATCTCCGAGGTCCTCGACATGCCGATCGAGGAGGCGGAGGGCTTCTTCGAGCCGATCCGCGCGATCCACCGGCACCTGAAGACCCTGGTCGACGTGGGGCTCGGCTACGTGCGGCTGGGCCAGCCGGCGCCGACGCTGTCCGGCGGCGAGGCGCAGCGCGTGAAGCTGGCCTCCGAGCTGCAGAAGCGCTCCACCGGAAAGACGGTCTACGTCCTGGACGAGCCGACCACCGGTCTGCACTTCGAGGACATCCGCAAGCTGCTCGGCGTGATCGGTGGCCTGGTGGACAAGGGCAACACGGTGATCGTCATCGAGCACAACCTGGACGTGATCAAGAGCGCGGACTGGGTGATCGACCTCG
>NZ_DASTBH010000557.1:0-5265 GCF_035712165.1 Actinophytocola sp.
GAGGGCCGCAGGGTCCACTCACCCGGAGCCGGCGCGGTGTCGAGCCCCGCGCGGGTGAGGGTGGCGCCTGCGCGGTGGGCGGCCTCGGCGGCCCGCTCGTCCCGCCAGGCCAGCGGCAGCACCCGGCCGCCCCGGCTCAGCGCGACCGTCACCGACGTGCTGAACACCAGCACGTCCACGATCACCAGAACGGCACAGTGCGGCGCCAGTTGCCGCACGCCCGCCATGCCCCACTCCAGCCGAACCGCGTACCCGTCCTGGTGGTAGTAGGTCATCCGGCTACCCTGCCAGCGTGCGGGTGTACCTGGGCGCGGACCACGCCGGTTTCGAGCTGAAGAACCATCTGGCCGATCATCTGCGGGCGGCCGGGCACGAGGTCGTGGACGTGGGTCCGGCGGCCTACGACCCGGACGACGACTACCCGCCGTACTGCGTCGAGACGGCCCGGCGGGTGGTCGCCGACCAGGGCAGCCTGGGCGTGGTGATCGGCGGGTCCGGCAACGGCGAGCAGATCGCGGCCAACAAGGTCGCCGGCTGCCGCGCGGCACTGGCCTGGAGCACGCAGACCGCCCAACTCGCCCGGGAGCACAACGACGCCCAGGTGATCGGCGTCGGCGCGCGGATGCACAGCACCGAGGAGGCCGCCGCGATCGTGGACGCCTTCGTCGGCACGCCGTTCTCCGGCGGCCCGAGACATGCCCGGCGGATCGCGATGCTCACCGAGTACGAGCGCACCGGGACCCCGCCCGCGTTGCCCGGCTGAGCCGCCGTGCCGGAGGGACACACCCTGCATCGCCTGGCCCGCAGGCATCAGCGGCTGTTCGGTGGCGCACCGGTGCGGGTCAGCAGCCCGCAGGGGAGGTTCGCGGCCGGCGCGGCGCTGGTGGACGGCCGGGTGCTGCTGCGCGCTGCCGCGCACGGCAAGCACCTGTTCCACCGGTACGGCCCGGATGCCACGGTGCACGTCCATCTGGGGCTGTACGGCCAGTTCAGTGAGCAACCGCTGCCGGTGCTGCCGGCGGTGGGCGAGGTGCGGATGCGGATGGTCGGCGCCGGGCAGTGGGCGGACCTGCGTGGCCCGACCGCGTGCGAACTGCTCACCGACGCGGAGGTATCCGCGCTGCGGTCCCGGCTGGGTCCCGATCCGCTGCGTCGCGACGCCGACCCGGACCGCGCCTTCGCGCGGATGTCGAGGTCCCGCAAGCCGGTGTCCGCCCTGCTGATGGATCAGGCCGTGGTGGCCGGCGTCGGCAACGTCTACCGGGCGGAACTCCTGTTCCGGCACCGGATCGACCCGCTGCTGCCCGGCCGCGGCCTGGACCGTCCACTGTGGATGGAGATGTGGACCGACCTGGTAACCCTGATGCGCCAAGGGGTCCGGACCGGCCGCATCGACACCGTGCGCGACGCCCACCTGCCCGAGGTGACCGGCCGCCCGCCCCGCCGGGACCGGCACGGCGGGGAGGTCTACGTCTACCGCCGCGCCGGCGCACCCTGCCTCGTCTGCGGCACCGAGATCGCCACCCGCCTGCTGGAGGCGCGCAAGCTCTACTGGTGCCCCACCTGCCAGACCTGACCTCCGCGAGTCGCCGCCGTCAGCGGCCGCGGGTGTCAGAAGCCGCCGAAGTCCCCGCCGCCGAAGTCCCCGCCGCCGCCGTCCCAGCCGCCGCCACCCCAGTCGCCACCGCCGCCGTCCCAGCCGCCGCCGTCACCGCCACCGTCGCCGCCGCCCCCGTCACCACCACCGTCGCCGCCGCCGTCACCACCGTCGCCGCCGCCGGACTCCAGGGCTTCCTGCTGGCCGGCGTCGTAGCCGGACTCCCAGGCGTGCGCGTCCGGGATGCCGTACATGCCGGAGAACATCGCGCTGAACAGCAGCACCGAACCCAGCCCCCAGGCGCCGCCGATCAGCGCCGGCTTCCACCACGGTTCGCTGTACCAGCCCTGCGGCACCGGCCGGCCGGCCACGCGGCCGCCCGGGTAGTAGTGCGGCGTGCCGGGGCCGGGCTCCGGAGACGCCTCGAAGTGGTGTCCGTCCACGGTGACCTGGCGCTGCTCGGTGACCTTGCCGGCGCGCCGCGCGGTCGGGTCCTCGGGCAGTTCCGGGCCGGGGTCCAGACCCATGGCGGTGCGGGCCGCCCGCACGTAGTACAGACCTTCCAGCGCGGTCTTGGTGGTCAGCCGGGCCTGCTCGATGGTGCGGGCCTGCTCCGCCTGCGAACCGGCGGCGGTGTAGCGCTCCGCGGCGTCGGCGATCGCCTGCTTGGCCGCCTCGTTCGTGCCGACCAGGTTCATCACCTGTCCGCCGAGCCGCTCGACCCAACGCCGGGCCTCGGCCTTGGCGTCGTCCAGCTGCTGGGCCCGCGCGGCCGACCGGTTCTTGCCGTACAGCAGAGCGATCGCGGCCACGGCGAGGATCAGCGCGATCACGATGACCGTCCCGGTCATGGAATCCCTCCCGGTGGGTGCCGCCTGGTGTCCACGAACAGGACAACTCACCCAGGACAACGGTGACGCTACCGCCGCGGTTCCCCTCCGGCACGGTCGGGCAGCAGCCTGTGACCGGCCGGGCACGGTACGCGCCGGTCGCCTGAGAAACCACTGAGATGCGGTCAAGATCACCGAAAATGCCGTCCCGGTGAGGCCCTCCGCGCCGATACAGTCCGCGAGGCGGGGTTGGTGTTTCGAGGGGAAACAATCGTGAACGCGATGATGAGTGGTGTCGGCACGCTTGCGAAGCTGCCGTCGGGCAAGATCGGCAAATGGGTGACGCTCGCCCTGTGGGTGCTCATCCTCGGGGTGCTCGCCCCGCTGGGCGGCAAGCTGAACAGCGTCCAGGACAACCAGATGTCCTCCTGGCTGCCCGGTGACGCCGAGTCCACCCAGGTCCTGGAGATCACCGAGCGGTTCCACTCGAGCAACGAGATCCCGGCCATCGTCGTCTACGAGAAGCCGTCCGGGCTCACCCAGGGCGACCTGACCGCCATCGCCGAGCACACCGCCAAGTTCGGCGAACTGGAGCGGGTGGACCGGGACGTGATCGGACCCATCCCGTCGCAGGAGACGCCTGCCCCGCAGGCCGCCCAGGTGATCGTGCCGTTCAACGCGGGCGACGACGGCTGGGCCAAGCTCCCGGACCTGGTCGAACAACTCGACAAGGCAGCGCAGATCGACGGCACCGGCATGACCGTGCACGTCACCGGCCCGGCCGGGATGGGCGCCGACCAGGCGAAGGCGTTCGAGGGCATCGACGGCACCTTGCTCTACGCCGCGCTGCTCGTGGTGATCGTGGCGCTGCTGATCACCTACCGCAGCCCGATTCTGTGGCTGCTGCCGGTGCTGTCGGCCGGCGCGGCGCTGTTCGCCGCCCAGGGTGTGATCTACCTGCTGGCCGAGTACGCCGGCCTGACGGTCAACGGACAGAGCGCCGGCATTCTCACCGTGCTGGTGTTCGGCGCCGGCACCGACTACGCCCTGCTGCTGGTGGCCCGATATCGAGAGGAACTGCGCCGGCACGAGGACCGGCACGAGGCGATGGCGTTCGCGCTGCACCGGGCCGGTCCGGCGATCTGGGCGAGCGCGGCCACCGTCATCGTCGGCATGGTCTGCCTGGTCTTCGCCAGCCTGAACTCGACCTCCGGTCTCGGCCCGGTCGCCGCGATCGGCGTCGGGGTGGGCCTGCTCGCCATGGTCACCCTGCTGCCGGCGCTGCTGGTGATCTGCGGCCGGTGGCTGTTCTGGCCGGTCCGGCCGAGCTTCGGCTCCGCCGACCACACCGAGACCGGCGTCTGGGCCAAGATCGGCGGCGGGATCGCCCGCCGGCCGCGGGTCGTCTGGGTGGTGACCGCGCTGCTGCTCGGGGTGTTCGCGCTCGGCTCGCTGACCCTCAAGGCCGATGGGATCACCAACGCCGGCTCGTTCACCGGCGACGCCCCCGAGTCGGTGGTGGGCGACCAGGTACTGGCCAGGCACTTCCCGGCCGGCGCCGCCCAACCCATCGAGGTGATCGCCAAGGCGGACAAGGCCGACGAGGTGCGCGCGGCGTTCCGCACGGTGCCGGGCGTGGTGCCGGAGTCGATCGAGGAACCGCAGATCAAGGACGGCTACGCCCTGCTGCAGGGCACGATGGTCGACTCGGTGGACAGCGACGCGGGCGCGGCCACGGTGGACCGGGTGCGGGCCGCGGTGCACCAGGTTCCCGGCGCCGAAGCCAAAGCCGGCGGCATGGCCGCGATCCTGCATGACACCAACCAGGCGAACACCGACGACCGCAACCTGATCATTCCGCTGGTGCTCGTGGTGGTGTTCCTGATCCTGGCCGGGCTGCTGCGGGCGCTGGTCGCCCCGCTCGTCCTGATCGCCACCGTGGTGCTGTCGTTCTTCGCCGCGCTCGGCATCAGCGCGTTCTTCTTCAACCAGGTCTTCGACTTCCAGGGCGCCGATCCGTCGTTCCCGTTGTTCGTCTTCGTGTTCCTGGTCTCGCTCGGCATCGACTACAACATCTTCCTGATGACCCGGATCCATGAGGAGTCCAAGCAGTGGGGCACCCGGCGCGGTGCGCTGATCGGGCTGTCGGCCACCGGCGGCGTGATCACCTCGGCGGGTCTGGTGCTGGCCGGCACGTTCGCGGTACTGGCCACGCTGCCACTGGTCGCCTTCGCGCAGATCGGGTTCACCGTCGCGGTGGGCGTCGTGCTCGACACGATCATCGTCCGCGGCATCCTGGTGACCTCGCTGACGCTGGACATCGGCCGGTGGATGTGGTGGCCGCACCGGTTGTCCGGCAAGCGGGACGTGGAGCCGGAAGAGGTCACGACGGACCGTGAGGTCACCGCGCTTTCCACTGAGAAATAAGGCAGGCCGCCGAACATATTCCACAGGTGCGGAAAGGCTGGAACCGGTCCAGGCATCGACGTATGGTGTCCGCATGGCGGTCAACCGGAAGGGATGTCGATGAGGGTCGACGTTCCAGTCCTGCTCCGCGAAGCGACGAAGGTCGACGCGGCCTCGGTCGGCAACGTGCACGCCGACGCGTGGCAGGTCGCCTACCGTGACTTGTTCGAGCCGCACTGGCTGCGCCGGTTCGTCGCCAAACGCCGGGCGCAGTGGGAAAACCGCGTCATCACGCCGGCCTTCGACCGGACAACGCTGCTCGTCGCGGTGCGCAACGACGAGGTCGCCGCGTTCGCCTACTTCGGCCCGCACGGGTGGGCCGCGGATCCGCCCGCGGTCTTCCCGCGCGGCCGGGTGTATGCCGGCGACGCG
>NZ_DASTBH010000558.1:0-19221 GCF_035712165.1 Actinophytocola sp.
GCCACCTCGCTCACCCAGGCGGTCGCGGCGGTGCTGCCGGCGGCCGAGTACGCCGACGCCACCCCGGTGTTCGCGACGCTGCGCGGTGGCCTCGGCGCGCTGGTCGACCGGCTCGCCGAACGGTCCGGTGTGGACGTCCGGTTGGGAGTTCCGGTGCGGGCGTTGACGATCCGGCCGAACGGCTGGCGCCTCGAGCTGGGCGCGGCGCCGGCCGCGCACGCCCCGCCGGACCCGGTCCTCGAGGTGGATGCGGTGCTGCTCGCCGTGCCGGCGCCGGCGGCCCGGCGGTTGCTGGAGCCGGCCGTGCCGGCGGCCGCCGCGGCCTACGCGCGGATCGAGCTCGCGTCCATGGCGGTGGTCGGGCTGGCGCTGCCGCCGGGCACCGCGCTGCCGGACACCTCGGGCGTGCTGATCGGCGCGGGGGAGCGGCACGCCGACGGAACCCCGTTCACCGCCAAGGCGTTCACCTTCTCCGCGCGGAAGTGGACGCATCTGGCCGGCGGCCCGGTGCTGGTCCGCGGCTCGGTGGGCCGCCATGCCGACACCGCGGCGCTGCGGGCCGACGACGACGAGCTGGTCCGGCTGGTGCGGGCCGACCTGGCCGAGCTGACCGGGATCGACGCGGCGCCGGTGGAGCGGGTGGTGACCCGGTGGGGCGGCGGCCTGCCGCAGTACGGGGTCGGCCACCTCGACCTGGTGGCCACGATCGAGCGGGCCGTGGCCGAGGTGCCGGGCCTCGCCGTCGCGGGCGCCGTGTTGTCCGGCGTCGGCATCCCGGCCTGCATCGCCGCCGCCGACGCGGCCGCCACCAAGCTCGCCGCCCAGCAGACCTGCTAGTCCGCGAGGTCGGCCTGGGCGGTGACCCGGGTGATCCGGCCGCGCACCAGGGTCTCGCCGGGGACGGCGTTGCGGCGGCCGAACGCCTCGGCGGCCTCGGCGCCCATGTACCGGGCGCCGAGCCGGGTGGCCCAGTGCAGCAACTCGTCGAGGTCCTCGGACAGCGTGGCCGTGCCCTCGATCAGCACGAACGAGTAGGGCGGCGTCTGGTCGTCGACGCACAGGGCGAACCGCGGGTCGCGGCGCAGGGCGCGGCCCTTGAGGCCGTCGGTGGCCGTGGTGAACACGATGTCGTCGCCGTCGGGCGTCTCGTCGATCAGGAACCACACCGGCGTCACGTGCGGGCTGCCGGCGGCCCGGGTGACCGCGAACTTGCCGGTCCGGGTGCCCTCGCACGCGAACGCGAGCCATTCCTCCCTGGTCATCGAGTGCATGGGGGAATGCCTACCATGGACCCATGGCGCGCACGAATTTCGCCGAGCTGAACGACAAGATCCACTACACGATGTGGTCGGTGTTCCGGCTCGAGCCCGGCCGGCTGCCCGACGAGCGCGGGCCGGCGGCCACCGAGGCGCACGACTTCCTCGAGGCCCTGCCGGACAAGGGCGTCGTGATCCGCGGCGTGTACGACCTGGCCGGCCTGCGGGCCGACGCCGACTACATGGTGTGGTGGCACGCCGAGGAGATCGAGTCGCTGCAGTCCGCCTACACCGGGCTGCGCCGCACCGCGCTGGGCCGGGCGTCCACTCCGGTCTGGAGCCAGGCCGCGCTGCACCGGCCGGCCGAGTTCAACAAGAGCCACATCCCGGCCTTCCACGCCGGCGAGGAGCCGCGCCGCTACGTGTGCGTGTATCCGTTCGTGCGGTCCTACGAGTGGTACCTGCTGCCCGACGAGGAGCGTCGCCGGATGCTCGCCCAGCACGGCGCGCAGGCCCGCGACTTCCCGGACGTGCGGGCCAACACGGTGGCCTCGTTCGCGCTCGGCGACTACGAGTGGATCCTCGCCTTCGAGGCCGACGAGCTGCACCGGATCGTCGACCTGATGCGCCGGCTGCGAGCCAGCGACGCCCGCCGGCACGTCCGCGAGGAGATCCCGTTCTACACGGGCACCCGGGTCCCCCCCGCCGAACTGGTGACGAACCTGCCGTAGGCCACAATGGCCGGCATGCCGTACCTCGCCGATGCCGACCGCTACGACCGGATGACCTACCGCCGCTGCGGGCGCAGCGGGCTCAAGCTGCCGGCGGTGACGCTCGGGCTGTGGCACAACTTCGGCGAGGACCGGCCCTACGAGCTGGGCCGGGCGCTGCTGCGCCGGGCGTTCGACCTCGGCGTGACGCACTTCGACCTGGCCAACAACTACGGCCCGCCGTACGGCTCGGCGGAGCGCAACTTCGGCCGGGCGATGGCCGACGACCTGCACCCGTACCGGGACGAGCTGGTGATCTCCACCAAGGCCGGGTACGACATGTGGCCCGGGCCCTACGGCGAATGGGGCTCGCGCAAGTACCTGCTGGCCTCGCTGGACCAGTCGCTGGCCCGGATGGGCCTGGACTACGTCGACATCTTCTACTCGCACCGGTTCGACCCGGACACCCCGCTCGAGGAGACGATCGGCGCGCTGGTCACCGCCGTGCAGCAGGGAAAGGCGCTCTACGCCGGGATCTCCTCCTACTCGCCCGCGGCCACCAGGCAGGCCGCCGAGCTGCTCCGGTCGGCCGGGGTGCCGCTGCTCATCCACCAGCCCTCGTACTCCATGCTCAACCGCTGGATCGAGGGTGAGCTGCTGGACACACTGGGCGAGATCGGCGCCGGCTGCATCGCGTTCTCCCCGCTGGCCCAGGGCATGCTGACCGACCGGTACCTGGGCGGGATCCCGGAGGGGTCCCGGGCCAGCCGGGATTCCTCGCTGTCCAGGGACATGCTCTCGGACGCGAACCTGGCCCGGGTGCGGGCGCTGAACGAGATCGCCGCGCGGCGCGACCAGTCGCTGGCCCAGCTCGCCATCGCCTGGGCCCTGCGCGACGAGCGGGTCACCTCCGCGCTGATCGGCGCCAGCTCGGTGGCGCAGCTGGAGGCCAACCTGGCCGCCGTGGCCGGCCCCCCGTTCACCGACGAGGAGCTGGCCGAGATCGACCGGTACGCGGTCGACGCCGGTGTCGACCTCTGGGAAACCTCCCGCACCGCCGGCTAGGCAGGCAGGCCCCACCGCACAGAAATCCCGGAGAGGCGGCTCAGCTCGCGCCGATGCCGGTTACGGCGCGGACCTCCATCTCGTCGGAGCGGACCGGGTCCACCTGGTCCGCCTTGCCGATCATGGTGCCGATGAACCCGAGCAGGAACGACAGCGGGATCGCGATGATCCCGGGGTTGCCCAGCGGGAAGAAGTGGAAGTCCACGCCCTTGATGATCGAGGTCGGGGTGCCGGAGAAGACCGGGCCGAAGATGATCAGCACCAGGCAGATGGACAGCCCGCCGTACATCGAGAACAGCGTGCCGGTGGTGTTGAACCGCCGCCAGAACAGCGTGTAGAGGATCGTCGGCAGGTTGGCCGACGCCGCGATCGCGAACGCCAGCGCCACCATGGACGCCACGTTCTGGCCGATGGCGAGGATCCCGCCCAGGATCGCCAGGCACCCGATCACCAGCGCGGTGAGCCGGGCCACCCGAAGCTCCGAACCGGGCGCGGGCCGGCCGTGCCGCAGCACGTTGGCGTACACGTCGTGGGCGAACGAGGCGGACGCGGTCAGCGTCAGCCCGGCCACCACGGCCAGGATCGTGGTGAACGCGACGGCCGCGACGATGGCGAGCAGCACCGTGCCGCCGATCGAGAACGCCAGCAGCGGCGCGGCGGAGTTCTCCCCGCCGGGCGCCGCCTTGATCGCCGAGGAACCGACGATCGCGCTCGCGCCGTAGCCGATCACCAGCGTGGACAGGTAGAAGGCCACCATCGCCCAGGTCGCGGAGATCACCGACCGGCGGGCCTGGTAGGCGTTGGGCACCGTGTAGAACCGCATCAGGACGTGCGGCAGGGCGGCGGTACCGAGCACCAGCGCCAGGGACAGCGAGACGAAGTCCAGCTTGCTCGTGCCGGACTTGCCGTACCGGGAGCCGGGGTCGAGCACCGCCTCGCCCAGCGCGTTGTTGTTCACCGCCTGCTCGAGCAGCGCGGACAGGCTGAACCCGAACTTGCCCAGGATGAACACACTCATCAGGAGCACGCAGGACAGCAGCAGCGCGGCCTTGATGATCTGTACCCAGGTCGTGCCCTTCATCCCGCCGACCAGCACATAGAAGATCATGATCGCGCCGACGACGATGATCACCAGGGCCTGGCCGCCGGTGGTGTGCACGTCGAGCAGCAGCGCGACCAGCCCGCCGGCGCCGGCCATCTGCGCCAGCATGTAGAAGGCCGAGATCACCAGGGTGGAGTTGGCCGCCGCCGCGCGCACCGGCCGCTGGCGCATGCGGAAGGCGACCACGTCACCCATGGTGAACCGGCCGGTGTTGCGGATCCGCTCGGCCAGCAGCAGCAGCGGGATCAGCCAGGCGACCAGGAATCCGATCGAGTAGACGAAGCCGTCGTAGCCCTGCACCGCGATGGCGCCGGCGATTCCGAGAAACGACGCCGCGGACAGGTAGTCGCCGGACAGCGCTACGCCGTTCTGCACACCGGTGAATGCGCCACCTGCCGCATAGTAATCCGCCGTTGTGGCGTTTCGGCTGCTCACGCGATACACGATGAAGAGGGTCACCGCCACGATCGTCACGAAGATGACGACGTTGAGGACCGGGTTTCCGGCGGTGGACTGAGCCAGGGTCATGAGTTGGAAGCTCCCGCCCGCTCACGCAGCGCCGCGATCTCCGGATCGATCTTGTTCCGGGCAAAGCGCGAGTACAGGACCATGATCACCACCGTGCTGACGAACTGGGACAGGCCGAGCAGCAGGCCGACGTTGACGTTTCCGAACACCCGGTGGCTCATGAAGTCGTTCGCGTAGGCGGCCAGCAGCACGTAGGTCATGTACCAGAGGAGGAACAAACCGGTCGCCGGGAACACAAATCGGGTGAGCCTCCGGTTGACTCGGGCGAAGTCCCGGCTGCGGCGAATTGCCACAAAGTCCGGATTACCCGACTGGTCCACGAAAGAATGGACGGCCCGCTGTTCGTGCGCCCGATATCTTTCCGTTTCCGGGGCACGGCTAAAGGATGATACAGTGCTCATCGGCCGTCCTTCCACGACATCTTCCTGGGGTCCCTGGGCGGCGGCCTGCCCCGGGCAAGGGCGAAGCGTAGCGATCGTGGGGGGCCAGTCAAGGCGTGAACCGCCAGGTAGTGCCGCGGGCAACGCCCGCTAGAGGCGAAAGACCCGAACCTGACCGCCGGACGACCCGAGTAGTCCTACGTCCGGATGTCGACAACGCACCGTATTCGATTCGTGGCGAAATC
Organism: Actinophytocola sp.; assembly: GCF_035712165.1. GTDB lineage: Bacteria > Actinomycetota > Actinomycetes > Mycobacteriales > Pseudonocardiaceae > DASYTH01. The sequence continues at coordinate 5,287 of NZ_DASTBH010000558.1, forward strand.
GACACTTGTACACAAAGCCATCGCGTCCTTAAGTTATGCCGAACAATCAAGTCGCGGGGCGCAGCCATGTCGTGAGGGAGATCTCGTGAGGCGTATCCCGTGAGCCACGTCCAGCCGGCCGCAGCCGGCACCGCTGGCCCACACGGCAAGCAGCGATCAAAGTGGATCGCGATCAGCCAATGGCGCAACTGGACCTTGCCGGTCAAGTTGGGCGTCGTGCTGATCGTGCCCGTACTCGGCGCGCTGGTGCTCGGCGTGTTACGCGTGCGCGACGACGTCGCGCTCGCCGACACCTACGCCGACACCGCGCGGATCGCGACCTTGCGCAGCGAGCTCGTCCCGATGCTGTCGGTGATCCAGAAGGAACGCAACGTAGCCGTCCAGACACCGGGCGACTCACCGGAGTTCCAGCAGCAGATCAAGGAGACCGACAACCTCATCGCGCGGTTGGACGGGCAGGTCAAGGCGATCCCCGACCTCGACCCGACCGCCGCCACCGGCTACCGCCGGCTGGCCGTCACGCTCGGGGCGCTCAAGCCGGCCCGCGCCGCCGTGGCAAGGGGCGCGGACCCGTCGGTGCGGCTGTTCGCCTACGAGACGGCGGTCAGCGGCCTGCTCGACTTCGACCGCAGCCTGGTCGGTCAGTTCCCCGACGCGACCCTGACCGGCCTGTCCCAGTCCCTCTGGGACCTGCAGGCGGCCCGCGAGCAGGTGGCGCTGCAGCACGCCATCGGGCTGGTCGGCATCCGGCGCGGCGTGGTTCTCGAACTGGAGCGCGACCAGTTCCTCCAGTCCCGACTCCGGCTCACCGACCGGCTCGACGACGCCCGCACGGTGGCGCCCGCGGACCTGTGGCGGCACTACGAGGCGACCGTCCGGGGCAAGGACGTCACCTTCCGGCAGGAGTTGGTGTTCCGGGCGCTCGGCCGCAACGTGGCGACCATGCCGTTCAGCGCCGAGGAATGGAACACCGCGTCGAACGCCACGACCCAGCTGATGGACAAGGTCGCCAAGGACGCCGCGGGCCGGCTGCTGGCCGAGTCCAGCCAGCTGCAGGACTCGATCGGCAACCGGGCCGGCACCCAGTCCGTGCTGCTGCTGGCGATGGTGCTGCTGGCCGGTGGCATCGGCCTGGTGGTCGGCCGCTACCTGCTGCAGTCGGTGAGCGTGCTCCGCCGCACCGCGCTCGACGTGGCGAACAACCGGCTGCCGGCGGCCGTGGCCAGCATCCGTGCCGGCCGCCCGGCCGAGGCCGCGATCGAACCGGTTCCGTTGCGCACCACCGAGGAGTTCGGCCAGCTGGCCCGCGCCTTCGACGCGGTGAACGGCCAGGCGGTGCGCTCGGCGACCGAAGAGGCCGCGCTGCGCAGCAACCTGCGCAACATCTTCGTCAACCTGTCCCGGCGCAGCCAGGGCCTGGTGGAACGCCAGCTCAAGCTGATGGAACAGCTGGAGGCGAAGGAGAACGACCCGGACCAGCTGTCCAACCTGTTCCGGCTGGACCACCTGGCCACCCGCATGCGCCGCAACAACGAGAACCTGATGGTGCTCTCCGGCCTGGATCTCGGGCGGCGGGTCACCGAGCCGATGGCCCTGCCGGACGTGCTGCGCGCCGCGGTCTCCGAGATCGAGCACTACCAGCGCGCGGTGGTGCGCTCCGCGCCGATGGTGCGCATCGTCGGCTACGCCGCGGGCGATCTGATCCGCACCGTGGCCGAGCTGGTGGAGAACGCCACCGTGTTCTCCCCGCCGGACACCCCGGTGATCATCACCAGCGCGCTCCAGGAGAACGGCGCGATCCTGATCGACGTGCTGGACCAGGGCATCGGCATGGGTGAGGCGGAGCTGCGCGACGCCAACCAGCGGGTCGCCGCCGCCGGCGACGTCGATGTGCCGGTCTCCCGGCAGATGGGTCTGTTCGTGGTCGGCAGTCTGACCAACCGGCACCGCATCCGGGTCCGGTTGAACCGCCGTCCCGAGCACGAGGGCGGCGGGCTGCGCGCGTCGCTGTTCGTGCCGGCGGAACTGGTGGCACGGGAGGGCGAACCCGCTCCGGCCCCGGCGCCGGCCCGGCCCGAACGCCCGGCGATGCCGATGCCGCTGCCGGCACCCGAGCCGATGCCGATCCCCGAACCGGTCGGGGCCGGCGTCGGGGGCGGCGGCGTGATCGGAAAGCTCGAGTCGGCAGGGATCTTCGTGCGGCTGCCGGTACTGCCGTCGGCCAGTTCGCCCGCCTCGATCCTGTTCGCGGCGCGCATCCCGGTCGAGGAGACCACCCAGACCCGCCTGGCGGTACCACCCCGCCCGGCGGAGGCACCGCAGCCGCCCCCCGGGTTCAGCTGGTTGGGCGCGTCGGCCCAGGCCCAGGACTCGGCCCCGACCCCGCAACCGCAACCCCGCTCGGCTCCCACCGTGGCCCAGGGGCCGGACGGGCTGCCCAAGCGGGTCCCGCAGGCACAACTCCTTGCGCCGCAACCTAAACGCCGGGCGGACAACCCGGCACCACCGGTACCACAACGAGACGCGGCCAAGGCGCGTGGCTTCCTGAGCAACTTCCAGTCGGGGATCCAGCACAGACAGGACAATGCGGAGGGGAACACGTGACACAGGCGCACATGCCCGGTCGAAGCAGCCAGGTCGGGCAGTTCGGCTGGTTGGTCAACAACTTTGCCGAGAACGTCCCCGGTGTGGCGCACGCCGTGGTGATCTCGGTGGACGGGCTGCTGCTCACCTCGTCGGCTCGGCTCCCACAGGACCGCGCCGAGCAGATGGCGGCCATCTCCGCCGGCATCGTCAGCCTGAACCTGGGCGCGGCGAAGTGTCTCGGCGCCGACGAGGTGAACCGGGCCATCGTCGAGATGGACTACGGCGTACTGCTCCTGACGTCCATCCGGGACGGTTCCTGCCTGGCCGTGCTGGCCTCGCGGGACTGCGACATCGCCCAGGTGGCCTACGAGATGACAGTGCTCGTGGACCGGGTCGGTCAGATCCTGACACCCCAACTTCGGGCCGCTCTGGCGGCCGGCTAAAAGGAGCCAGTGAGGTGATCCATGAGCACCTACGACGACGGAGTCCGGCCAGCTGAGCAGACTTTCGCCGACGTGCTCAACGGATTGAGCCTGACCGGCAAGCGGCCGCGTGGCCGCGGTGCCGAGCCGGCGAATCCGGCACCGCAGTCGATGCACCGGCAGGCGCAGCTACCCGAGGACGTTCCGGAGGAGAACGCGGCCAGCGTTCGCGCCTACGCATGGACCGGCGGCCGCACCCGCACCGACTACCAGCTGGAGATCGAGACCCTGATCTCCACGACGGACCGGGGCGAGGAGACGATCAACTCGCTGCGCACCGAGCACCAGTCGGTGATCCGGCTCTGCTACCACTCCAAGTCGGTGGCCGAGGTCGGCGCCCTGCTGTCGCTGCCTCTGGGGGTCGTCCGCGTCCTGCTCGGCGACATGGCCGCGCTCGGCCTGATCGAGGTCCACACCAACACCTTCCACAACGACCCCGACGCCCGCCCCGACATGGAGCTCCTGGAGCGCGTCCTCGCCGGCCTCACCAACCTCCGCAACCCCTCCCGCCTCCCCCAATAACCCCGCGAGTCCCCACTTCAGGCCCGGCGAGTCGCCACTTCGGGCCCGGCGTTGCGCTTTACCGGAACAGGGCGGTGAGTTCCACGCGGGAGCGGACGCCGAGCTTGGTGAAGATGTTGCGCAGGTGGTGGTCCACGGTGCGCGGGCTGACCACCAGCTGGGCGGCGATCTCCCGGTTGGTGGCGCCTTCGGCTACCAGGGCGGCGATCTGTTCCTGTTGCGGGGTGAGCGTCGCGGTGGTGCGCGGGCGGTTGGCGGCGACCGTCTCGCCGGCGGCGCGGAGCTCGGCGCGGGTGCGTTCGGCCCAGAGCTCGGCGTCGTACTCCTGGAAGATCTTCAGCGCGTCGCGGAGGTGTTCGCGGGCGGCGCGGGGTTTGCGGGAGCGGCGTAGCTGGTGGGCGAAGAAGAGCTCGGTCTTGGCCAGTTCCAGGGCGGTGTTGCTGGCGCGGTGCAGGCGGATGGCTTCGCGGAAGTGTTCCTCGGCGCCGGCGCCGCCACCGGCCAGCAGGGCGTGGCAGCGGTGCGACTGCGCCAGGCGCGGGGTGCTGCCGGTGGCGCTGGCCCAGTGGTCGAAGATTTCCAGGGCGTGCTCGGCCTTGGCGCCCTCGCCGCAGCGCACGGCGGCCTCGACGAAGTGCGGGGCGGCCATGGCCCGGATGGCGGGGTGCACGTAGCCGGTGCCGGCGGCCATCAGGCGCAGCCGGTCCAGGGCGTCGGCGGGTCGGTCGTCGGCGAGGTCGACGCAGGCCACGGCCCAGGAGCTCAGGGCACTCGGGCGGCCGAGGCCACGGGCTCGGGTTCCGGTGGCGGCGGCTTCCAGGCGCAGCAGCGCGGTCTCCCGGTCGCCGAGCAGGGCGGCCAGCAACGCCAGGATCGTCAGGTGGTCGACGGCGCAGTTCTGCTGACCGATCGCGGCGGCCACCCGCATGCCGTCCAGGGAACTGGACATCGCGGTGATGTGGCGGTCGTGCAGCAGCGCCGACATCGACAGGTAGACCATCGCCCACGGCAGGAGCACGGCGAAGCCGTGGGCGCGGGCGGTGCTGACGGCCTTGGTGGCCAGCTCCTGAGCCAGCACCGCGTCGCCGAGGGTGTAGGCGGCCTCGCTGGCCCAGATCGTCGACATGGGATGGTCGGCGGTCTCGGCCAGCGCGATCACCCGCCGCAGCGGCTCCACCGCCTCGGCGTGCCGGCCCGCGTAGGTGGCGGTCATGCCCTCGAAATGGTCGAACATCTGCCGGGTGGCCGGCGGCTCGTCCGGCCGGCGCAGCCGTGCGGCCCGGTCGGCCACCTCCACGTAGTGCAGGTAGTTGCCGGACAGGCAGCTCGCGTCGGCGGCCAGCATCAGCGCCGTGATCGCCAGCGTGCGGTTGGAGTCGATCAGCTCGGTGGCGGCCGCGAGCAGCACCTCGTTGGCGATCGCCGGCACGCCGTCGCGCAGCTCGATCTCACCCTGCAGCAGGTCGGCCAGCCCGCGCAGCTCCGGTGAGGTGGTGGTGAACGGCACCGCCTGGCGCAGCAGCGCCCGCGCGTGCCGGCTGCGGCCGGCGAAGGAGGAGTCGGTGGCGGCGGCGATCAGCCGCAGCGCCTTGTCCTCCGGCGCGGCGGTCAGCGCCGCGGCGCGCTGGTAGGCGCGGGCCGAGGCGGCGTAGTCGCCGGTCTCCCGGGCCGCGGCGGCGGCCGCGTCGAGCTCGTCGGCCAGCCGGTGCCGGGGCGCCTCGGCCAGCGCCACCCGCTGCCAGGTCCAGCGCAGCTTGTCCTGCTCGGGGTGCAGCACCGCGGCCAGCAGCCGGTGCGCGGCCTGCCGTTCGGCCAGCGGCACGTCGGCGAACAGGGTGGACCGGATCAGCGGGCTGGGCACCTCGACCCGGTCGCCGTCCAGCCGGATCAGCCCGGAGCTGGCGGCCTCCTCCAGCGCGTCGAGGTCGATCCCGGCGTCGGTCGCCGCCCGCACCACGGTGTCGGTGTCGAGCTGGTCGTCGACGACGGCCATGGTGGCCAGCCGCCGGGCGGCCGGGGACAGCCGCAGGAACCGGCGGCGCAGCATGGCCCGCAGCCGGCTGTGCTCGGGCAGCGCCTCCGGGCCGGGCGCCTCGCCGGAAAGCTGTTCGAGGGTGAGCGAGTCGGCCAGCTCGATCAGCGCCAGCGGGTTTCCCGACGCCAGCTCCACGAGGTCTTCGACCAGACCGTCGGGCAGGCCGTGGTCGAGCCGGTCCTGCAGCACCTGCTGGCTGGCTGCCGCGCCCAGCGGGTGCAGCCGCAACCGGGGGATGCCGGTGAGCAGGTCGCCGTCGTCCAGCCGGGAGGTGAACAGCACCACCGCCCGGTCACCGGCCAGCCGCCGGGCCGCGAAGGTCAGTGCCTCCACCGAGATCCGGTCCATCCGGTGCACGTCGTCGGCCCGGCACAGCAACGGGATCTGCCCGGCCGTGTCGGCGAGCAGCCGGTGCACCGCCCTGTAGAGCGCGAAGGCGTCCTCCTCGTGCCGCTCGCCCTCGGTGATCACCGGCACCAGCGTGCGCGCCATGCTGACCGGCAGGGACCGGACCCGGTCGGCCAACGGTTGCAGCAGCCGGTGCAGCCCGGCGAGAGGCAGCGTCGCCTCGGCCGCGATGCCGGCGGTATCCAGGCAGAAGAAGTCCGCGGTGGCCGGGCGCAGGGCGTCCAGCAGGGTGGTTTTGCCCATTCCGGACTCGGCCAGCAGCACCAGTGCCGAACCGAACCCGCCCCTTGCCCGGTCGAGCGCGTCGTGCAGGGTCGCGAGCTCCTTGTCGCGTCCGCGCAGGACGGGCACCGCCGGTGACTTCGCGCCGTTGACAGCCACCATGCGGCCCAGTGTTGCCGGGATGTTGCCATCCGGGAAAGAGGACTGGTGATTTCGCCGATGTGTCGGGGGTGACGCCGCCCAGAAACTTGGGCGGCTCTCATAGATGCATGACCTGATGGCGGCGGTCGGCGCGCGGAGGCGCCCAACCGGGCCACGATCCCGGATGAGAACGGTGCCAATGACTGCGAGTGACGACGTTCTCCTTGGGCTGCGTGGCGTCACGGTGCGGTTCGGCGGCCTGGTGGCGCTGCGCGAGGTCAGCATGTCCGTGCGGCCGGGGACGATCGTGGGGGTCATCGGCCCGAACGGGGCCGGCAAGACGACCCTGTTCAACGTGGTCTGCGGGCTGGTCCGCCCGGAGCGCGGCACGCTGGTCTGGCAGGGCAGCCCGCTGCGCCGGCACCGGCCGGACCACCTTGCCGGCCTGGGCATCGCCCGGACCCTGCAGGGCCTCGGCCTGTTCCGCGGCCTTTCGGTGCTGGAGAACGTGATGACCGGCGCCACCCGGCACGCCCGGGCCGGGCTCGCGGCCGGGCTGCTCGGCGCCGGCCGCACCGCCCGGGACGAACGCGACCTGCGCGAGCGGGCGCTGGCCGCGCTGGCCGAGCTGGGGGTGGACGACGTGGCCGGCCGGCTGCCCGGTGCGTTGCCCTACGGGCTGCAGAAACGGGTCGCGCTGGCCCGGGCACTGGTCGCCGAACCGAAGCTGCTGCTGATGGACGAGCCGGTGAGCGGGTTGTCCACCACCGAGATGGACGAGTTCGTCGGGCACATCGGGGGACTGCGCGACCGGATGGCCGTGGTCCTGGTCGAGCACCACATGGATCTGGTGATGCGGGTGTGCGACCAGGTCGTGGTGCTGAACTTCGGCGAGGTGATCTCGGCGGGATCACCCGAGCATGTCCAGGCCGATCCGGTGGTCGCCGAGGCGTACCTCGGGCAGCCGACCGAGGAGCCGTCGAGTGCTTGAGATCGAGGACCTGACCACGACGTACGGCCCGGTGCGCGCGGTCGACGGGGTCAACCTGACCGTGGCGCCGGGCGCCATCACGGCCGTGCTGGGCGCCAACGGAGCCGGCAAGACCACGCTGCTGCGCACGGTGAGCGGGCTGGTGCGGCCCCGGTCCGGCCGGATTCGTATGCAGGGCAAGGACATCACCCGCTCGCCGGCGGAGCTGACGGTGCGCGGCGGGCTCGCCCTGGTCCCCGAGGGCGGCGGCGTGATCACCGAGCTCACCGTGGCGGAGAACCTGCGGCTGGGCGCGCTGTGGCGCGGTGACCGGGCGGACCGGGCACACGCCCTGCGCGAGGTGTGCGAGCTGTTCCCGCCGCTGGAGCAGCGGTTGTCGCGCCCGGCCAGCACGCTGTCCGGCGGCGAGCGGCAGATGCTGGCCATCGGCCGGGCGCTGATGAGCCGGCCGCGGCTGCTGCTGCTGGACGAGCCGTCGCTCGGGCTGGCCCCGATGATCACCGCGCGGATCATGCAGGTGCTGCGGGATCTGCGCGCCAGCACCGGGTTGACCGTGCTGCTGGTCGAGCAGAACGCCCGCAGCGCCCTGTCCATCGCCGACGACGGGGTGGTGCTGTCGCTGGGGCAGGTGGTGATGACCGCCCCGGCCGAGGCGCTGCTCACCGACGAGGCGCTGCGCCACGCCTACCTGGGTTTCTAGTTAAGGAAGGCGGGGCATGGAACAGTTCCTCAACCTGACCCTCAACGGGATCACCAGCGGGGCCGTGTACTCGGCGCTGGGGTTGTCGCTGGTGATCATCTATCGGGCCACCAGGGTGGTGAACTTCGCCCAGCCGGCCTTCGCGCTGATCTCCGCCTACCTCGCGTACTCGATCAACCAGGCCACCGGCGGGTACTGGCTGGGGTTCGCCGTGGCGCTGCTGGCCGGCGCCGTGATGGGCGTGCTGACCGAACGGCTGCTGGTGCGTCCGGTGCGGCACAACGAGTTGGGCGCGATCATCGTGACGCTCGGCCTGCTGATCGTGCTGCAGGCGGTGGCCGGCATGGTCTGGTCCAACGAGCCGCACAGCTTCCCGTACGCGTTCGACTTCCGCGGCGACTTCTCGCCCAACAGCATGTTCGTGGTGGCCGCGGTCGCGGTGACCGCGCTGGCGGTGCTGCTGCTGTTCCGGGCCACCCCGCTGGGGTTGCGGATGCGGGCGGCGGCGTTCCACCCGGACGCCGCGCGGATGTCCGGCGTTCGGGTCGGCCTGATGCTGACCCTCGGCTGGGGGCTGGCCTCCGCGGTGGGATCGCTCGCCGGGATGCTCGCCGTGCCGCCGTTCATCTTCCCCAACGTGCTGGACGGCGTGTTCGTCTACGCGCTGACCGCCGCCGTGATCGGCGGGCTGGACAACCCGCTCGGCACCATCATCGGCGGTTTCCTGCTCGGTGTCGGCCTTTCCTACGTGTCGGGCTACCTGGGTCCGGAGCTGGTCACGCTGGCAGCGCTGGCGATTCTCGTGATCGTGCTCGCGGTGCGGCCGAACGGCTTGTTCGGCAAGGCTTTGGCCAGGAGTGTTTGACGTGAGCGCAGAGACGGAAGAGACAACCGCCGCACCGCCCGCGCACCGCGCGCCGCAACCGCCCGCGCCGCGCCGGAGCCTGCCGCCGGTGGTGGTGCACCTGGCCTGGGCGCTGCTGGCGTTCGCGCTGCTGGTCGGGCTCACGATGATCACCGATCCGTTCACCAACCTGCGGATCGCGACGATCGGGTACTACCTGATCGCGATCGCCGGTCTGGCGCTGCTGACCGGGTTGAACGGCCAGGTCTCGCTGGGCCACGGCGCGTTCATGTTCATCGGCGCCTACACCGTGGCGCTGCTGGTGCTGCACGTGCCCGGCCTGCCGTTCTGGGTGGACCTGCTGCTGGCCACGGCCGCCGGCGGGATCGCCGGGCTGCTGGCCGGTGCGGCCGCGGCCCGGTTGCACGGGCCCTACCTGGCCGGCGCCACGCTGGCGCTGGCGGTGGGGCTGCCGGCGATCACCCAGCGGTATCCGGAGTTCCTCGGCGGCAGCAACGGGTTGAGCTTCTCGGTGAACAGCCAGCCGGCCGGGCTGGTCGGCGTCGTGCCGGCCACCCGGTGGGAGGCCTGGGTGGTGTGGGCGACCGCGTTGCTGGCGATGGTGATCCTGGTCAACATGTCCCGGGGGCGGCTCGGGCGCAGCTTGCGGGCGGTCCGGGACGACGAGGTCGCCGCTTCGCTGGCCGGCATCCACGTCGGCCGGACGAAGATCCTCGCGTTCATCGTGAGCTCCGCCTGCGCCGGTCTGGCCGGTGGGCTGCAGGCGTTCCTGCTGGGTACCGCCGCGCCGGGCTCGTTCACCGTGGCGCTGTCGCTGAGCCTGCTCGCCGCGCTGGTGCTCGGTGGGCTGGGCAGCCTGTGGGGCGCGTTCTGGGCCGCGATCGCGTTCGTCTACTTCCAGGCGTGGGCCGAGGATGCGGCCGACGCGGTGAACCTGCCGGTCAACGTGGAGAACAACCTGCCGCTCGCGCTGTACGGGACGGTGCTGATCCTCGTCATCCTTCTCTTCCCCGCCGGCATCCACGGCGGGCTCACCCGCCTGCGCGCGGCGGTCCGGAGCAGCCGACAGGGACGTTCAGGTCGATCTGAAGGAGTGTCATGAGAATTCATCGGGCCGTTCGCATCTGGGCGGTCGCCGTAACCGGAGCTCTGGTGCTGGCCGGGTGTTCCGGCGCGGGCGAGACGCCAAGCGGCGGGAGCGGAAACCAGCCGGCGGACTCGGCCCCCGGGGTCACCGACGACACCGTCGTCCTCGGCTCGCACCAGCCGCTCACCGGGCCGGCCGCCCCGGGCTACAGCAAGATCTCGGTGGCGGCCCAGGCGATGTACCGCTACATCAACGACAACGGCGGCGTGAACGGCCGCAAGATCGAGTACAAGGTGGAGGACGACGCCTACAACCCGACCAAGACGGTCGAGGTGGTCAAGAAGCTCGTGCTCGAGGAGCAGGTGTTCGCCCTCGTCGGCGGGCTGGGCACGCCGACGCACTCCAAGGTGCTCGACTACCTCAACCAGGAGGGCGTGCCGGATCTGCTGGTCTCCTCCGGCGCCCTGATGTGGGACCAGCCGCAGAAGTACCCGATGACCTTCGGCTACCAGGTGGACTACCTGCGCGAAGGCAAGATCATGGGCAAGTACGTGAAGGACAGCTTCGCCGGCAAGAAGGTCGGCCTGTTCTTCCAGGGCGACGACGTCGGGCGGGACACCCAGGCCGGGCTGGACCAGTTCATCAAGGACCAGGTCGTCACCCGGCAGCCGTACGACCCGGCCAACACCGACGTGACCCCGCAGCTGCTCGCGCTGAAGTCCTCCGGCGCCGAGGTCGTGGTGTGCGCCTGCATTCCGTCGTTCATGGCGCTCACGCTGCTCACCGCCGCCAAGATCGGGTTCAAGCCGCAGTTCGTGTCCAGCAGCATCGGCGCGGACCCGGCGACGCTGACCGCGCTGCTGCAGGACTTCGCCAAGCGCAGCGGCGCCACCGTTTCCCCCGACCAGTTGCTCGCCGGGTTCGTCGGGGCCGGCTACCTGCCGAGGGCGGCGCTGACCGACGACCCGTGGGTCAAGTTCTTCAAGGAGATCCACGACAAGTACATCCCGACCGAGGCATTCACCGACACCCTGATCTTCGGGATGGCGCAGGCCTACTCGGTCGGGCAGATCCTGAAGGCGGCCGGCCGGGATCTCACCCGCCGCAAGGTGGTGGAGACGCTGGAGACCACCCAGTTGAAGGGACCGGGCCTGGTGCCGTTCGCGTACTCGAAGGAGTCGCATTCCGGCTACACCGGCGCGTACCTGGTGCGCAACAACGGAAACGGCACGTCGAGCGTCGTGCAGCAGCCGATGGTGACCGACCGGGAGTCCGGTGAGGTCAAGCCGGCCGGCGGCGACCGGGTCAACCCGGACCAGACCGGACTGCTCGACAAGTAACGGTTCCACGCCCCGAAGGTGGCCCCTGTCGAACCTGGCCGGGCCGACGGTCGCCTTCGGGGCTTTCTTCTCCCCAACACCCTTGGGGGTAGAAACCATTGGGGGATAAGGGAATTAGCAACCGGCTGTTTCGCCGATGCGTCACCCCGTTTCCCGCACGCAGACTGACCTCGCGTTTCAATCTGCTGCAGCTCAACCGGTCGCTCCGGCCGGTCGAGTTCCCATGCCTGCGAGGTTCTCGTGACTGACATTGTCTCCCCACCACCACAGCAGCAAGGCACATGTCCGATCGCGCATCACCGAACCGCCGCCCCACCACCCGACGACGTGTCCGCCCCGATCCTGACCAAACCGGTCGACCGGCGCACCATGCTCCGCCGGGGCGGCACGTTCGTCGGCGCGCTGGGCACCCTGGCCATGCTCGACCAGTTGGCCTGGGTGCCCGAGCGGGTCGCCTGGGCCGAGGACATCACCGCGCTGCCCGACGTCCAGTTCAACCTGGACCCGTTCATGCCGCCGGCCCAGACGATCGACGGCATCCCGGTCGCGATGCCGCCGGTGTTCACGGTTTTCCTCACCGCGCGGCTGTCCTTCCGGCCGTCGAAGATCGACCAGATCCGGATGGAGAACGCCCTGCGGACGATCGAGTCGGCCTACCCCTACTCGCCGTCCGGGGTGTTCACCCACGTGGCGTTCAGCGACAACTACTTCAACCGGATTCCGGGCGCCATCGTGGCCGCGGCCATGCCGCGCACCCTGTCCGGCAACCAGCCGGTGCTCAAGCGCGCGGTGGCCGGACCGACCGACGTGGCGCAGGGCAACCGGGCGATGGAGCTGCGCCGGCCCGAGTTCACGGTGCCGGTGCGGATCGAGAGCAACGACGTCGTGTTCACCATCCGCAGTGACAGCGCGGCGAACGTGAACGACGTGGCGGGCTGGCTGTCCGGCAGCAACCGGCTGCGCGGCGCCGCCGTCGCCTCGCCGCGCTACGACGCGAACATGACCATCACCTCGGCCCGCACGATGTTCGTCCAGCGCGGCCTGCCGCGTTCGGTCGCCAACCAGAACCGGCTGCCGTTCAACACGTTCATCAACCCGAACTCGCCGATGTGGATGGGCTTCGCCGACCAGCAGGTGGATGCCAGCGCTCCGGCGCAGAACGTCACCTTCGTCGGCGGCGCCGGGATCAAGCTGACCAACTCGCAGCCCGGCAACTACTTCGACAACGGCGCCATCCAGCACCTGTCGCACGTGCTGCTGGACCTGCAGCAGTTCTACGTCGACGGCCGCGAGCCGGAGGAGCCGGTGGACCACCGGGAGAACTTCGACGAGCGGCTGCAGTACATGTTCGAGTCGCCGTCGCAGGTGCAGGAGGACCCGAACGACCCGTTCACCGACGGCGGCGGGCCGCGCAACCTCGGGACCCGGGGTGCGTTCCTGCGCAACACCTTCCGGGGCGCCGGCTACGCCCGGCAGAGCGCCCAGCAGTTCGGCCGGATGGGGCACCTGTCCCAGCTGCACCGCACCGGGCGTGCCCCCGACGGCCGGCCGATCCACCTGCGCATCGACGGCCCCGGGTTCGACACGATGGACACCACCACCGGACGCAACACCGCGAAGCTGCAGTTCTCCGGGTTCTTCCCGAGCGCGGACTTCTTCGCCGCGCTGCGCCGCAGCCAGGCGTCGGTCGACCTGCTCGAGGAGTTCGACCTGGAGGAGGAGGACCACGGCATCGAGCGGTTCATCACCGCCACCCGCCGGCAGAACTACCTCATCCCGCCCCGGCGGCACCGCGCGTTCCCGCTGATCGAGTTCATCTGATTCCGGCAGGGTGAGGCGGGTCCCGGCACCCTGGCGCCGGGACCCGTCGCCGGTCACCGGTCCAGCAGGGCCGGTGTGGACGCGCCGAGGGTGTGGTCGTCGGCCAGGATCCGGTGGTGCAGCTCGCGGATCGCGGTGCCCGGCGCGATGCCGAGCTCGGCGTCGAGCACCCGGTACACCTGCTGGTAGGCGCACAGTGCCTCGGCCCGCCGCCCGGACCGGTAGAGCGCGAGCATCAGCTGCGCCCAGGGCAGCTCCCGCAGCGGCTCGGCGGTGGTGAGCACCCGCAGGTCGTCCAGCACCTCGCGGTGCTCGCCGAGGTGCAGCCGGGCGTCCAGCAGGTCCTCCTGCACCAGCCGGCGCAGCTCCAGCAGGCGGGCGACCTCCAGCGGGGCGGCGGCCGGCACGTCCTCGTAGGGCGCCCCCCGCCACAGGTCCAGCGCGGCGGCCAGGGTCCGCGCGGCGCGCGCGGTCCGGCCCTCGGCCAGCTCTCGCCGGCCGGTCGCGGTCAGCTCGTCGAACGACCACGCGTCCAGCTCGCCGGGGTCCAGCAGCAGCCGGTAGCCCTCGCCGTCCCGCTCGATCCGGGGCCTGCCGGACCGGTCCGGCAGGCCCCGGCGCAGCTCCCAGACGTAGGTGTGCAGGTTGGCGGTGGCCGACCGGGGCGGGTCGCCCTCCCACAGCACGTCGACCAGCCGGCCGGTGGGCACCCGCTGGCCGGCGCCGGCCAGCAGC
>NZ_DASTBH010000559.1:0-18210 GCF_035712165.1 Actinophytocola sp.
GGTCGGTCCGGGAACCGGACGACGCGCACCCGCTCACCCTCGCCCAGCTGGGGGAGTTTCTGCACCGGTCGGCCCGGGTCCGCCGGGCGGCCCAGGACGACAAGACCGAGGTGTCGCTGCGGCCCAGCCCGTCCGGTGGCGCGCTGCACGGCCTGGAGATCTACCCGGTGGTGAGCCGGGTGTCCGGTCTGGCCGCCGGCATGTACCACTACGACCCGTTCGCGCACGTGCTCGAACCGGTCCCGGCTGGCGACCGCGCCGTTCGTCAGCTGGTGGGGCGGGCCAGCGCGGCGGCCGGCGGCAGCCACCCGCCGCAGGTCCTGCTGGTCGTCACGGCCCGGTTCGGCCGGGTGATGTGGAAGTACCAGGGCATGGCCTACGCACTGATCCTCAAGGACCTCGGCGCGCTGCTGCAGACCATGTACCTGGTCGCCACCGCGATGAACCTCGCCCCGTGCGCCCTGGGCGCCGGTGACTCCGCCCTGTTCGCGCAGGCCACCGGCCTCGACGAGCTCGAGGAGGCCAGCATCGGGGAGTTCATGTTGTCCAGCCGGCGAACGTAGGTGTGTCCCACCTTCAGGCGGTTGTTCCCGACGACAAGCAACTCGCCGTAGCGGCGGCTGACGTTGGGTTGAACGTGGTTTCACCCGGTGAGGTCCGACAGGGACCCCGCTTTGACCTCGAGTGGCGGGGCCAGGTATCTTACCTACTTGTGCCCGACCCTTGTCGGGTCGGTCGGTGTGCCTGTGCGTGACGCTATGCGAGTCGTAACCGATGAGCTGGCTGCCGCCAGGCACGTCGAGTTCCTCTTGAACCCCAGAGGGATTTTATCCCGCACGGGTGCCTGAGCAGGGCGACACGCCCGACCTCGGGTTACGGCGGGGCCGGGGGGAACACCAGGCAAACATGCAACGTTGAGAAGAAAGCCGGTCTATGCCCACGATCCAGCAGCTGGTCCGCAAGGGCCGCCAGGACAAGGTCGCCAAGCAGAAGACTGCGGCTCTCAAGGGGAGCCCGCAGCGGCGCGGCGTGTGCACCCGCGTCTACACCACCACCCCGAAGAAGCCGAACTCCGCGCTGCGCAAGGTCGCGCGCGTGAAGCTGACCAGCGGCATCGAGGTCACGGCCTACATCCCGGGTGAGGGCCACAACCTCCAGGAGCACTCCATGGTCCTGGTGCGCGGCGGCCGGGTGAAGGACCTGCCGGGGGTGCGCTACAAGATCATCCGTGGCTCGCTGGACACCCAGGGTGTGAAGAACCGCAAGCAAGCCCGCAGCCGCTACGGCGCGAAGAAGGAGAAGAGCTGATGCCACGTAAGGGCCCGGCCCCCAAGCGGCCGCTGATCTCCGACCCGGTCTACAGCTCTCCGCTGGTCACCCAGCTGGTGAACAAGGTGCTGCGGGACGGGAAGCGCTCCGTCGCGGAGCGGATCGTCTACGGCGCACTGGAAGGCGCGCGGGACAAGACCGGCACCGACCCGGTGGTCACGCTCAAGCGCGCGCTGGACAACGTCAAGCCGACGATCGAGGTCAAGAGCCGGCGTGTGGGTGGCGCCACCTACCAGGTGCCGATCGAGGTCAAGCCCGGTCGCAGCACCACCCTCGCGCTGCGGTGGCTGGTCAACTTCTCCCGGCAGCGCCGCGAGAAGACGATGGTCGAGCGGCTCATGAACGAGCTGCTGGACGCGAGCAACGGTCTCGGGGCGAGCGTGAAGCGCCGCGAGGACACACACAAGATGGCGGAGTCCAACAAGGCCTTCGCTCACTACCGCTGGTGATTCGGCGCCGGCCCACCGGCCGGCACTGACGCTGTTCATTCAAGACAGGGGAACAGACCCGTGGCACTCGACGTGCTGAACGACCTGGCCAAGGTCCGAAACATCGGGATCATGGCCCACATCGACGCGGGCAAGACGACCACGACCGAGCGGATCCTGTTCTACACCGGGATCAGCTACAAGATCGGCGAGGTGCACGACGGCGCCGCGGTGATGGACTGGATGGAGCAGGAGCAGGAGCGCGGCATCACGATCACGTCCGCCGCGACGACCTGCTTCTGGGACAACCACCAGATCAACATCATCGACACGCCCGGACACGTCGACTTCACCGTCGAGGTCGAGCGCTCGCTGCGGGTGCTCGACGGCGCCGTGGCCGTCTTCGACGGCAAGGAAGGTGTCGAGCCACAGTCCGAGCAGGTCTGGCGGCAGGCCACCAAGTACGACGTGCCGCGGATCTGCTTCGTCAACAAGATGGACAAGCTCGGCGCCGACTTCTACTTCACCGTGCGCACCATCTCCGAGCGCCTCGGCGCCCGCCCGCTGCCCATCCAGCTGCCGATCGGCGCGGAGAGCGCCTTCGAGGGCGTCATCGACCTGGTCGAGATGCGCGCGCTGTACTGGCACGGTGAGGTCAAGAAGGGCGAGGACTACACGGTCGAGGAGATCCCGGCCGACCTGCTCGAGCAGGCTCAGCACTACCGCGAGCAGCTGATCGAGGCGGTCGCCGAGGCGGACGACGAGCTGATGGAGGTCTACCTCGGCGGCGAGGAGCTCACCGTCGACCAGATCAAGGCCGGCATCCGCAAGCTCACCATCGCCCGGGAGGCCTACCCGGTGCTGTGCGGCTCGGCGTTCAAGAACAAGGGCGTGCAGCCGATGCTGGACGCGGTCATCGACTACCTGCCGTCCCCGTCGGACGTGCCGGGCGTCGAGGGTCTGCTGCCCGACGGCGTCAGCACGGCCACCCGCAAGCCCAGCGTCGAGGAGCCGTTCTCGGCGCTCGCGTACAAGATCGCCGCGCATCCCTTCTTCGGCAAGCTGACCTATGTCCGGGTGTACTCCGGCAAGGTGAACCCGGGCGCCCAGGTGATCAACTCCACCAAGGAGCGCAAGGAGCGCATCGGGAAGCTCTTCCAGATGCACGCCAACAAGGAGAACCCGGTCGACGAGGCCCGGGCCGGTCACATCTACGCGATGATCGGCCTGAAGGAGACGACCACCGGCGACACGCTGTGCGACCCGGCCAACCCGATCGTGCTGGAGTCGATGACGTTCCCGGAGCCGGTCATCTCGGTGGCGATCGAGCCGAAGACCAAGGCCGACCAGGACAAGCTGTCCACCGCGATCCAGAAGCTCGCCGAGGAGGACCCGACGTTCCGGGTCAGCCTGAACGAGGACACCGGCCAGACCATCATCGAGGGCATGGGGGAACTGCACCTCGACATCCTGGTCGACCGGATGCGGCGGGAGTTCAAGGTCGAGGCCAACATCGGCAAGCCGCAGGTCTCCTACCGCGAGACCATCCGCAAGACGGTCGAGAAGTACGAGTACATCCACAAGAAGCAGACCGGCGGTTCGGGTCAGTACGCCAAGGTGCAGATCAAGCTGGAGCCGCTGCCCACTTTGGACGGTGCGCTGTACGAGTTCGAGAACAAGGTCACCGGTGGCCGGGTTCCGAAGGAGTACATCCCGTCGGTGGACGCCGGCGCCCAGGACGCCATGCAGTACGGCATCATGGCCGGGTATCCGCTGGTAGGCGTCAAGGTCACGCTGCTCGACGGTGCCTACCACGAGGTGGACTCGTCCGAGATGGCCTTCAAGATCGCCGGTTCGATGGCGCTCAAGGAGGCCTCGAAGCAGGCCTCGCCGGTGCTGCTCGAGCCGATGATGTCGGTCGAGGTGACCACGCCCGAGGACTACATGGGCGACGTCATCGGCGACCTGAACTCCCGGCGTGGCCAGATCCAGGCCATGGACGAGCGCAGCGGAACCCGTGTCGTGCGGGCGCTGGTGCCGCTGTCGGAGATGTTCGGGTATGTCGGCGACCTGCGGTCCAAGACCCAGGGTCGGGCGAACTACTCGATGCAGTTCGACTCCTACGCGGAGGTTCCGACGAACGTCGCGAAGGAGATCATCGCCAAGGCGACTGGCGAGTAAATACAGATCCGGTGCGGAGCCCTACGGGGCGTGCCTCTAGGGTTCCGCACTACCGAACCTGACAACGCGGTCGGCCACGGCAGCGTAATGACAAGTCCAGGAGGACGAAGACAGTGGCGAAGGCGAAGTTCGAGCGGACCAAGCCGCACGTCAACATCGGGACCATCGGTCACATCGACCACGGCAAGACGACGCTGACCGCGGCGATCTCGAAGGTCCTGCACGACAAGCACCCGGACCTCAACCCCTTCACGCCGTTCGACGAGATCGACAAGGCGCCGGAGGAGAAGGCCCGCGGCATCACGATCTCCATTGCGCACATCGAGTACCAGACCGAGAAGCGGCACTACGCGCACGTGGACTGCCCGGGTCACGCCGACTACATCAAGAACATGATCACCGGCGCCGCCCAGATGGACGGCGCGATCCTGGTGGTCGCGGCGACCGATGGCCCGATGCCGCAGACTCGTGAGCACGTGCTGCTGGCCCGCCAGGTTGGTGTGCCCTACATCGTGGTGGCGCTGAACAAGGCCGACATGGTGGACGACGAGGAGATCCTCGAGCTTGTCGAGCTGGAGGTCCGCGAGCTGCTGTCCAGCCAGGACTTCCCCGGTGACGACCTGCCGGTCGTGCGGGTCTCCGCGCTCAAGGCGCTGGAGGGCGACGCCGAGTGGGGCGCCAAGCTCATGGAGCTGCTCGACGCGGTGGACGAGAACGTGCCGGAGCCGGTGCGTGAGATCGAGAAGCCGTTCCTGATGCCGATCGAGGACGTGTTCACCATCACCGGTCGCGGCACCGTGGTGACCGGCCGCGTCGAGCGTGGCATCGTCAAGGTCGGCGAGACGGTCGAGATCGTCGGGATCAAGGACAAGTCCCAGTCGACCACCGTCACGGGCGTCGAGATGTTCCGCAAGCTGCTCGACCAGGGCCAGGCCGGCGACAACGTGGGCCTGCTGCTGCGCGGCATCAAGCGTGAAGAGGTCGAGCGCGGCCAGGTCGTCGTGAAGCCCGGCACCAACACTCCGCACGTGGAGTTCGAGGCCAACGTCGTCATCTTGTCGAAGGACGAGGGCGGGCGGCACACGCCGTTCTTCAACAACTACCGCCCGCAGTTCTACTTCCGGACCACGGACGTGACCGGTGTGGTGACCCTCCCCGAGGGCACCGAGATGGTCATGCCGGGCGACAACACCGAGATGAAGGTCGACCTCATCCAGCCGATCGCGATGGAAGAGGGTCTGCGGTTCGCCATCCGTGAGGGTGGCCGGACCGTCGGCGCCGGCCGGGTTACCAAGATCATCAAGTAGTTACCCCCAGTTTGGGGCGCCACATCCCCATGTGGCATCCTTGACAGGTTGCTCGTCGTCGGGCGGCCGGTCGGTTCACCAGCCGGCCGCCCTGACGCGAGTGGGGCCCGCCTCGCGGGCCATCCCATGACCACCCCCAACGGCAAGGCCAAGGGGTCGGTCTGCGCAACGGGCGCGACACACCCGACCGCGTGGACCGGAAGCGGCACTCAAGAAGGACGGCAAGCCACCATGGCGGGACAGAAGATCCGCATCCGGCTCAAGGCCTACGACCACGAGGCGATCGACGCGTCGGCGCGAAAGATCGTCGAGACCGTGACACGCACCGGTGCTCGGGTCGTCGGGCCGGTGCCGCTGCCCACCGAGAAGAACGTCTACTGCGTCATCCGCTCGCCGCACAAGTACAAGGACTCGCGCGAGCACTTCGAGATGCGCACGCACAAGCGTCTGATCGACATCCTCGACCCGACGCCGAAGACGGTCGACGCGCTGATGCGCATCGACCTGCCGGCCAGCGTCGACGTCAACATTCAGTGAGGCCTGAGTAGATATGTCTGACAGGCAGATGAAGGGGATCCTGGGCACCAAGCTCGGGATGACCCAGGTCTTCGACGAGAACAACCGGATCGTCCCGGTGACCGTGATCAAGGCCGGCCCGAACGTCGTCACCCAGATCCGCACGGCGGACAGCGACGGCTACTCGGCCGTGCAGTTGGCGTTCGGCGCCATCGACCCGCGCAAGGTGAACAAGCCGCGCACCGGGCACTTCGACAAGGCCAAGGTCACCCCGAGGCGATTCCTCGCCGAGCTGCGCACCACCGACGCGGACAGCTACGAGGTCGGCCAGGAGATCACCGCCGAGGTGTTCGAGGCCGGCACCGTGATCGACGTGACCGGCACCAGCAAGGGCAAGGGCACCGCCGGTGTCATGAAGCGGCACGGGTTCAAGGGACTCGGGGCCAGCCACGGCACCCAGCGCAAGCACCGCAGCCCGGGCTCGATCGGCGGCTGCGCCACGCCGGGCCGGGTGTTCAAGGGGCTGCGCATGGCCGGCCGGATGGGGCATGTCCGGGTCACCACGCAGAACCTGACCGTGCACCGGGTGGACGCCGACTCCGGCCTGATCCTGATCAAGGGCGCGGTGCCCGGCCCCAAGGGCGGCCTGGTGTTCCTCAAGAGCGCCGCGAAGGGTGGTGCCTCCGAATGACCAGCGTCGAGGTCAAGACCCCGGACGGCAAGACCGACGGTTCGGTCGAGCTGCCCGCCGAGGTCTTCGACACCCAGGCCAACATCGCGCTGATGCACCAGGTGGTCGTGGCCCAGCAGGCCGCTGCCCGGCAGGGCACGCACGACACCAAGACCCGCGGCGAGGTTCGCGGTGGTGGCAAGAAGCCGTACCGGCAGAAGGGCACCGGTCGGGCCCGGCAGGGTTCGACCAGGGCGCCGCAGTTCACCGGCGGTGGCGTCGTGCACGGCCCGACGCCCCGGGACTACAGCCAGCGCACCCCGAAGAAGATGAAGGCCGCCGCGCTGCGTGGTGCGCTGTCCGACCGGGCCCGCGCCGGCCAGGTGCACGTGCTCAGCGGCCTGGTCGACGGCGACGCCCCGTCCACCAAGGCGGCGCGCAAGGTGCTCGAGTCGGTCACCGACGCCAAGCGCGTGCTGCTGGTCCTGAACAAGGACGAGGACGTCAACTGGGTGTCCGCGCGCAACCTGCCGAACGTGCACATCCTCTCGCCGGACCAGCTCAACACCTACGACGTGCTGGTCAACGACGACGTGGTGTTCTCTCGCACCGCGCTGGACGCCTTCCTCGCCGGCCCGATCCGGGGTGGCGCCAAGGCCGTCGCGCGGGAGAGCGAGGTCGCCGAGGCGCCCAAGGCCAAGCCGGCCAAGGCGAAGGAAGCCAAGCCCGCCAAGGAAGCCAAGCCGGCCAAGGCCAAGGAGGCCGCGCCGGCCGCCGCCGACGGTGCCGACTACGGCCCGGGCAGCCACGCCCCGCTCGAGGACGGTTCGGAGCCGGAGGGCTACCCGATCAAGGGCAACGCCGGCTCGAAGCTGTACCACGTGCCGGGTAGCTCGCACTACAACCGGACCGTCGCCGAGGTGTGGTTCGCCTCCGAGGAGGACGCCGAGAACGCGGGCTTCCAGCTGCCGCCGTCGCAGCGCAAGGCCAAGGAGGAGGAGAAGTGATTCCCGACCCTCGTGACGTGCTGCTGGCGCCGGTGATCTCCGAGAAGTCCTACGGGCTGCTCGAGGAGAACAAGTACACGTTCGTGGTGGCCCCGCACGCGAACAAGACCGAGATCAAGATCGCGGTCGAGAAGGTGTTCGGCGTGCAGGTGGTCAGCGTCAACACGCTCAACCGCCAGGGCAAGCGCAAGCGCACCCGCACGGGGTACGGCAAGCGCAAGGACACGAAGCGCGCGATCGTCACGCTGACCGCGGACAGCAAGCCGATCGAGATCTTCGGCGGACCGGCCTCGTAAGGACTGAGTACACATGGGTATTCGCAAGTACAAGCCGACCACGCCGGGCCGCCGTGGCGCGAGCGTGTCCGACTTCTCCGAGATCACTCGTGATCACCCGGAGAAGTCGCTGGTCCGCCCGCTGCACGGCAAGGGCGGCCGCAACGTGCACGGCAAGATCACCACGCGGCACAAGGGCGGTGGCCACAAGCGGGCCTACCGGCTGATCGACTTCCGGCGGCACGACAAGGACGGCGTGCCGGCCAAGGTCGCGCACATCGAGTACGACCCGAACCGCACCGCGCGGATCGCGCTGCTGCACTACGCCGACGGCGAGAAGCGGTACATCATCGCGCCGGAGAAGCTGCGCCAGGGTGACCGGATCGAGAACGGCCCGCGGGCCGACATCAAGCCGGGCAACAACCTGCCGATGCGCAACATCCCGGTGGGCACCGTGATCCACGCGATCGAGCTGCGGCCCGGTGGCGGCGCCAAGATCGCCCGCTCGGCCGGGGCCAGCGTGCAGCTGGTCGCCAAGGAGGGCCAGTACGCCCAGCTGCGGATGCCCTCGGGCGAGATCCGCAACGTGGACGTGCGCTGCCGCGCCACGGTCGGCGAGGTCGGCAACTCCGAGCAGGCCAACATCAACTGGGGCAAGGCCGGCCGGATGCGGTGGAAGGGCAAGCGCCCGACCGTCCGCGGTGTGGCCATGAACCCGGTCGACCACCCGCACGGCGGTGGTGAGGGCAAGACCTCCGGTGGTCGCCACCCGGTCAACCCGAAGGGCAAGCCGGAGGGCCGCACGCGGCGCAAGGGCAAGCCGAGCGACCGCATGATCGTCCGCCGCCGGCGTACCGGCAAGAAGCGCTGAGCAGGGAAGGAGTTAGGACATGCCACGCAGTTTGAAGAAGGGCCCGTTCGTCGACGACCACCTGCTCAAGAAGGTGGACGTGCTCAACGAGTCCGGCAAGAAGACCGTGATCAAGACCTGGTCGCGCCGGTCCACGATCATCCCGGACATGCTCGGCCACACCATCGCGGTGCACGACGGCCGCAAGCACGTCCCGGTGTTCATCACCGAGTCGATGGTCGGGCACAAGCTGGGTGAGTTCGCCCCCACCCGCACGTTCCGGGGCCACGTCAAGGACGACCGCAAGGCGCGCAGGCGCTAGGCCAGACAGTAAGGGAAGCAAGCGATGAACGCCCGCAACGCAGAGGTGGCGCAGGAGGAACTCCCGCGCGCCATCGCTCGGGCTCGCTACGTCCGGGCCACCCCGATGAAGGTGCGCCGGGTCGTCGACCTCATCCGGGGTCGTAGCGCCAGCGACGCCCTGGCCGTGCTCCAGTTCGCGCCGCAGGCCGCCAGTGAGCCGGTGGCCAAGGTGCTCGCGAGCGCCATGGCCAACGCCGAGAACAACCTCGACCTCGACCCGGAGACGCTCTGGGTGAGCACGGCATACGTGGACGAGGGTCCGACGCTCAAGCGGTTCCGGCCGCGCGCGCAGGGCCGGGCCTACCGGATCCGCAAGCGCACCAGCCACATCACCATCGAGCTCGAGTCGATCAAGATCGAGAAGAAGCCCGCGAAGGCTGCGGCCGCCAAGAGCGCCGGCCGCAAGTCCAGTGCGAAGAGGAGTGCCAGCTAGTGGGACAGAAGATCAACCCGCATGGCTTCCGGCTGGGCATCACCACCGACTGGAAGTCCCGCTGGTATGCCGACAAGCAGTACGCGGAGTACGTGGCGGAGGACGTCAAGATCCGCCGGCTGCTCTCCAAGGGCATGGAGCGGGCCGGCATCTCCAAGGTGGAGATCGAGCGCACCCGGGACCGGGTGCGGGTCGACATCCACACCGCCCGCCCGGGCATCGTGATCGGCCGCCGGGGTGCCGAGGCCGACCGCATCCGGGGTGAGCTGGAGAAGCTGACCCGCAAGCAGGTGCAGCTCAACATCCTCGAGGTGAAGAACCCCGAGGCGGACGCCCAGCTGGTCGCCCAGGTGACCGCGGAGCAGCTGTCCAACCGGGTCTCGTTCCGCCGCGCGATGCGCAAGGCCATCCAGTCGGCCATGCGTTCGCCGCAGGTCAAGGGCATCCGGGTGCAGTGCAGCGGCCGGCTCGGCGGCGCCGAGATGTCCCGTTCCGAGCACTACCGCGAGGGCCGGGTGCCGCTGCACACGCTGCGCGCCGACATCGACTACGGCTTCTTCGAGGCCCGCACCACCTTCGGCCGGATCGGCGTCAAGGTGTGGATCTTCAAGGGCGACGTGGTCGGCGGCCGGCGTGAGCAGGCCGTGGCGCACGCTCCCGAGCAGCGCGCCCCGCGGCGTGAGCGGCCGACCAGGGCCCGCCGTACCGGCGCGGCCGGCGGCGGCGCACCGGCCGGCTCCGACACCGGCCGCTCCGAGCCGCCAGCTCCGGCGCCGGCCGCGGTCGAGCAGGCGGCGGCCGAGTTCGACGCCGCCGCGGGCGGTGCCGCCGAGGCGCCGCGGAGCAACAACCAGACCGACACGGGGAACGGGGAGGGCTGAGCCATGCTCATCCCACGCAAGGTCAGGCACCGCAAGCAGCATCACCCGAAGCGGGGCGGTGCGGCCAAGGGCGGTACCCGGGTCAACTTCGGCGAGTACGGCATCCAGGCACTCACGCCCGCCTACGTGACCAACCGGCAGATCGAGTCCGCGCGTATCGCCATCAACCGGCACATCCGCCGTGGCGGCAAGGTCTGGATCAACATCTTCCCGGACCGGCCGCTGACCAAGAAGCCGGCGGAGACCCGGATGGGTTCCGGCAAGGGCTCGCCGGAGCACTGGATCGCCAACGTCAAGCCGGGCCGGGTGATGTTCGAGCTGAGCTTCCCGAACGAGACCGTGGCCCGCGAGGCACTGCGCCGGGCGATGCACAAGCTTCCGATGAAGTGCCGCATCGTCACGCGCGAAGGTGGTGACTTCTGATGGCATCCGGTGCTCAGGCCGCCGAGCTGCGCGAGCTCAACGACGAAGAGCTGGTGCTGCGGCTGCGCGAGTCGAAGGCGGAGCTGTTCAACCTCCGCTTCCAGATGGCGACCGGCCAGATGGACAACAACCGCCGGTTGCGCACGGTCCGGCACGACATCGCCCGGATCTACACCGTGATGCGCGAGCGCGAGCTCGGCCTGTCGGTGTCCCCAGACGACGAGCCGGCGACGAGTGAGGGTGTGGCATGACCGAGCCGATCGATACCGACGAGCTGTTCCACGACAAGAGCCGCGGTCGCCGCAAGGTCCGGGAGGGCCTCGTGGTGTCCGACAAGATGAACAAGACGATCGTGGTCGCCCTCGAGGACCGCAAGAAGCACCCGCTGTACGGCAAGGTCATGCGCTCCACCACGAAGGTGAAGGCGCACGACGAGGAGAACACCGCCGGCGTGGGTGACCGCGTGCTGCTGATGGAGACCCGCCCGCTGTCGGCGACCAAGCGCTGGCGCCTCGTCAAGATCGTGGAGAAGGCGAAATGATTCAGCAGGAGTCGCGACTTCGCGTCGCCGACAACACGGGTGCCAAGGAGATTCTGTGCATCCGCGTGCTCGGCGGTTCGGCGCGCCGCTACGCGGGCATCGGCGACATCATCGTGGCGACGGTCAAGGACGCGATCCCCGGTGCCGCCGTGAAGAAGGGCGACATCGTCAAGGCGGTCGTGGTGCGCACCGCCAAGGAGAAGCGCCGTCCGGACGGCAGCTACATCCGGTTCGACGAGAACGCCGCAGTGCTCATCAAGCCGGACAACGAGCCGAGGGGCACCCGCATCTTCGGCCCGGTCGGCCGCGAACTGCGCGACAAGAAGTTCATGAAGATCATCTCGCTCGCGCCGGAGGTGCTCTGAGATGAAGATCAAGAAGGGCGACACCGTCCTCGTGATCGCCGGTAAGGACAAGGGCGCCCGGGGCAAGGTGATCCAGGCCTACCCGAAGGACGACAAGGTGTTGGTCGAGGGCGTGAACCGGGTCAAGAAGCACACCCGGATCACCCAGACCCAGCGCGGCGCCAAGTCCGGCGGCATCGTCACGCAGGAGGCGCCGATCCACGTGAGCAACGTGATGCTGGTGCACGACGGCAAGCCGGTCCGGGTCGGCTACAAGGTCAACGACGACGGGCGCAAGGTGCGCATCGCCAAGGGCCCGCACGGCAAGGGGAAGGAGATCTGATGACAACCACAGAGAAGACCATCCCTCGCCTGAAATCCCGCTACCGCGCGGAGATCGTGCCGGCGCTGCAGGACGACTTCAAGTTCGGCAACGCCATGCAGATCCCCCGGGTGGTCAAGGTCGTGGTCAACATGGGTGTCGGCGACGCGGCCCGGGACGGCAAGCTGATCGAGGGCGCGGTCCGCGACCTGTCGATCATCACCGGCCAGCGCCCGGAGATCCGCCGCGCACGCAAGTCCATCGCCCAGTTCAAGCTGCGTGAGGGCATGCCGATCGGCGCCAAGGTCACGCTGCGCGGCGACCGCATGTGGGAGTTCCTGGACCGGTTGCTGACCATCGCGCTGCCCCGTATCCGGGACTTCCGCGGCCTGTCGCCCAAGCAGTTCGACGGCAACGGCAACTACACCTTCGGTCTCAACGAGCAGTCGATGTTCCACGAGATCGACCCGGACTCGATCGACCGCCAGCGCGGCATGGACATCACGCTGGTCACGACCGCGAGCAACGACGAGGAGGGCCGGGCGCTGCTGAAGCACCTGGGCTTCCCGTTCAGGGAGAACTGAAGCCCATGGCGAAGAAGGCTTTGATTCACAAGTCGGCGCGCAAGCCGAAGTTCAAGGTCCGTGCCTACACCCGCTGCCAGCGCTGCGGCCGGCCCCGTGCCGTGCTGCGCAAGTTCGGCCTGTGCCGGATCTGCGTGCGGGAGATGGCCCACCGCGGCGAGCTGCCCGGAGTGAGCAAGTCCAGCTGGTGAGGCTCCACCTCCCCCGATGACCCCCAAGGGTCGCCGCAGGCCCGGCTGCGCCGGGAACCACGGCGAGAAAGGTTGACAGGTCACCATGACGATGACCGACCCGATCGCAGACTTCCTGACTCGTCTGCGCAATGCGAACTCGGCATACCACGACGAGGTCGTCCTGCCGCACTCCAAGCTCAAGGAGAACATCGCCGAGATCCTCAAGCGCGAGGGCTACATCACCGGCTACCGCAGCGAGGACGCCGAGCAGGGCAGGACCCTGATCGTCGAGCTCAAGTACGGCCCCAACCGGGAGCGGAGCATCGCCGGCCTGCGCCGCGTGTCCAAGCCCGGTCTGCGGGTCTACGCCAAGTCGACCAACCTGCCCAAGGTGCTCGGCGGCCTCGGCGTGGCGATCATCTCGACGTCGTCCGGGCTGCTCACCGATCGGCAGGCCGGCAAGCAGGGCGTGGGCGGGGAAGTCCTCGCCTACGTCTGGTAAGGGGAAGCACCGATGTCGCGCATTGGCAAGCTGCCGATCCCGGTCCCGTCCGGTGTGGACGTGAAGATCGACGGGCAGCAGGTGACCGTGAAGGGTCCCAAGGGCACCCTGAGCCACACCGTGGCCGAGCCGATCTCCGTCGAGCGGGCCGAGGACGGCACCCTGGCCGTCACGCGGCCCAACGACGAGCGGCAGAACCGGGCACTGCACGGGTTGACCCGGTCGCTGGTGAACAACCTGGTGGTCGGTGTCACCGAGGGTTACGAGAAGAAGCTGGAGATCTACGGCGTCGGTTACCGCGTCGTGCTGCGCGGCAGCGATCTCGAGTTCTCGCTCGGCTTCAGTCACCCGGTGAAGGTCACTCCGCCGGAGGGCATCACCTTCGCGGTCGAGGCCGCGACCCGGTTCTCGGTGCAGGGCATCGACAAGCAGCGGGTCGGTGAGGTGGCCGCGAACATCCGCAAGCTGCGCAAGCCCGACCCGTACAAGGGCAAGGGCGTGCGCTACGCAGGCGAGAAGATCCGCCGCAAGGTCGGAAAGACGGGTAAGTGATCATGGCTGAAACAACGGCAACCAAGCGCAAGCCGGTGGGCAAGGACATCTCCACCCGGCGCCGGATCGCCAAGTCCCGCCGGCACTTCCGGCTCCGCAAGCGGGTCTCCGGCACGCCGGAGCGCCCCCGCCTCGCGGTCACCCGGTCCTCGCGGCACATCGTCGCCCAGCTCGTGGACGACCTCGCCGGTCACACGGTGGCGTCGGCGTCCAGCCTGGAGGCCGACGTGCGCGCGCTGGACGGCGACAAGAAGGCCCGGGCGGCCAAGGTCGGCGCGCTGCTGGCCGACCGCGCCAAGAGTGCGGGAGTCAGCCGCGTCGTGTTCGACCGCGGCGGCCACGACTACCACGGCCGGATCGCGGCGCTGGCCGACGCGGCCCGCGAGGCCGGACTGGAGTTCTAGTGATGCAGATTGAGAAGACGGGAAGGAACGCCTGATGCCGGGACGTACGCGGCAATTCGGCGGCGGCCAGGGCGGCGGCCAGGGTGGCGGTGGCGGCGACCGCGGTGAGCGCGGCGACCGCCGGGACCGCCGGGACCGCCGCGACGGCGGCCGTGGCGGCGCGGCCCAGGAGAAGACCCCGCACCTCGAGCGCGTCGTGGCCATCAACCGCGTGGCCAAGGTCGTCAAGGGTGGCCGCCGGTTCAGCTTCACCGCGCTGGTCGTGGTCGGCGACGGTGACGGCATGGTCGGTGTCGGGTACGGCAAGGCCAAGGAGGTGCCGGCCGCCATCGCCAAGGGCGTCGAGGAGGCGAAGAAGAACTTCTTCCGCGTCCCGCGCATCGGCGGCACCATCCCGCACCCGATCCAGGGCGAGCGGGCCGCGGGCGTGGTCCTGCTGCGTCCGGCCAGCGCCGGTACCGGTGTCATCGCCGGTGGCCCGGTGCGTGCCGTGCTGGAGTGCGCCGGGGTGCACGACGTGCTGTCCAAGTCGCTGGGCAGCGACAACGCGATCAACATCGTGCACGCGACGGTGGCCGCGCTGAAGGGTCTGCAGCGTCCGGAGGAGGTGGCGGCCCGCCGTGGCCTGCCGCTGGAGGACGTGGCCCCGGCCGGAATGCTGCGTGCGCGTGCCGGACAGGGGTCGTGAGCGCCATGGCCAAGCTCAAGGTGACCCAGATCAAGAGCACCATCGGGACCAAGCGGAACCACCGCGAGTCGCTGCGAACGCTCGGCCTGCGCAAGATCCGCCAGTCGACGGTGCGTGACGACACCCCCGAGGTCCGCGGCCTGATCCACGCGGTGCGGCACCTCGTGACCGTCGAGGAGATCGACTGATGGCAATCAAGATCCATCACCTGCGCCCGGCGCCGGGAGCCAAGACCGAGAAGACCCGGGTGGGTCGCGGTGAGGGCTCCAAGGGCAAGTCCGCGGGCCGGGGCACGAAGGGCACCAAGGCCCGCAAGAACGTGCCGGTGGCCTTCGAGGGTGGTCAGATGCCCATCCACATGCGGCTGCCCAAGCTGCGCGGGTTCCGCAACCGGTTCCGCACCGAGTACCAGCCGGTGAACGTCGGCGACATCGCCCGGCTGTTCCCCGAGGGCGGCGCCGTGGGCGTCGACGAACTGGTGGAGCGGGGCGCGGTCCGCAAGAACAAGCTGGTGAAGGTGCTGGGCAACGGCGAGGTCGGGGTCAAGCTCGACGTCACCGCGCACGCCTTCTCCAAGTCCGCCACCGACAAGCTCACCGCGGCCGGCGGCACCGCCACCACGCTGTAGTCGCAGACAAACGGGAACGGCCGGCAGGAGTCTCCTGCCGGCCGTTTCGTGTCACCATCGGATCATGACCGAGCCGCCGGCCGCGCGACCCGACGACCCCCCGGAGCCGAGACCGCCCGCGCGGGGCCGAATGCGGGTGCTCGGCGCGTTGTCGTGCGTGGCCGCCGCCGCGCTCACGATGATCGCGACCTTCCAGCCGCTGGTGACCGCTCGACTGGACCGGACCTTCATCTCCGTCACCAGTTGGGCCCAGCGGGTCGAGCTGAACGGGTCGGCGGTCGACCCGGAGGTCCAGGTGCCGGAGTACGGCCTGGCCCTCACGCTGGCGGCGGCACTGTTGTTCGTCGCCGCCCTGCTCGGCCTGCGCGCCGCCCGCTCCGCCGGCCTGACGGCCGTCGTCGCCGCGGCCTTCCTGTCCGGCACGGCCGCGGCACTCGGACTGCAACAGCGCTGGTGGCTGGAGGGGCTGCTCGGTGGGCCCGATCCGGACCTCCCGCCCGGAACGCTGGCCAACTACTGGTCCAGAACCGGTGCGGGACTCTGGACGTTGTTGGCGGCCACCGGGCTCGCGATCGTGGCGGCCATGGTCACCTGGCGGGCGACCGGCGACCAGCGGCGCCGGACCCACTCGCCGGCACAGCCGGCCGGGACGGCCGCCGTGGTGCACCGCCTGCCGGACGCGCCGCCGGACGAGCCGGCCGCGGAGTACCGCTAGGCGCCCGCCTTCCGTGCCACTATCGGGTTATGAGCGACCTGGGGCACGAACTGGAGCTGGAGCGGGAACTGGAGCCGCATGCGCCGTCTCCGGCCGAACCGCCGGCCCGGCCGCCCAGGCCGCTCAACCGCGCCAGTGTGCTCGGCGCCCTGCTCTGCCTGACCGCCGCGGTGCTGACCGTCGTCGGGGCGCTGCAGGTGTTCGTTTCCGTCCACGTGCGGCTCGGCGACCTTCAGCGGTTCACGATGATCGTTACGGCGTGGGAGCAGCTCTTCGAGGACACCGATCCGGCCATCATCAGCTCGGACGGTCGTGCCCCGGCCAACGGGGTGCCGCTCCTGGTGTGCGCCGCCCTGCTGCTGGCCGCCGCGGTGCTGCTGGCGTTCGGCGCGGTCCGGCCGGTCGCGGGCAACCGGTGGGGCCGGGCGGGGGCACTCGCGGCCGTAGCCGCCGCGGCGTTCGTCGTCGCGACGGCGGGCAACGTCGCGTTGCAGGTGCGCTGGTGGGCCAACGTGTGGGCGGAGCCCAGTGGGGTCGAGAACAGCGCGGAGGCGAGCGTGGGCCCCGGGTTGTGGTCCACGTCGCTGGCGGCCGCCCTTGCCGTCGCGGCCGCCGTGATCGCCGTCATCGCCTGGCGTCCGGCGCCGCAGCCGGCGGAACCCGAGCGGGTGGAGCCGGCCACGGAGCCGTTGGGACTTCCGGTGCTCGTCCGGCGGCTGGAGGACGCGCCACCGGACGAGCCTCAGGACGACTACCGGTAGGTCAGCTGGTAGTGGCTGATCCAGCGCAGGTAGATGTCGTCGACCGGCCCGGGGTCGAGGTTGTGCAGCTTGTCCCGGCCGCGCCGGGTGGTGTGTACGAGACCGGCGGCCTCGAGGATCGCGACGTGCTTGGACACCGCCTGACGGCTCATCTCCAGATGCGCGCAGAGGTCGACCAGGCGTTGCTCGCCCCGCTCCCGCAGCCGGTCCAGCACGAGCCGCCGGGTGCGGTCGGCCAGCGCTTTGAACACGGCGTCCAGGTCGTCGTCCACGTGGCAAAAATAGGTAACCGTTTGGTTGCCTGTCAATCTCCACCTGCCCTGGGGTGCAACCACACGGGGACACCCTGTTAGAGTCGTGAGCACGCTTCGGGTGGAGTGTCCCCCGAAGCGTTCCTGGCTTGCCGGTACCCGGTGGCCAGGCCATGTTCCTGCCGGTCCCAAACCGGCTAAGCCGCTCACCGGCGTGGACCGCCGGTGACGCCGAGGAGGTCTCGCGTGCTCAGCGCCTTCCGCTCGGCTCTCGCGACGCCGGATCTGCGCCGCAAGATCCTGTTCACACTGATGATCATCGCGGTGTACCGGGTCGGTGCCACGATGCCGTCGCCAGGGGTGTCGTACCCCAACGTGCAGAAGTGCATCGAGAACGTCGACGACCAGGGCGTTTTCCAACTGCTGAACCTGTTCAGCGGCGGCGCGTTGCTGCAGCTGACGGTGTTCGCGCTGGGGATCATGCCCTACATCACCGCGAGCATCATCATCCAGCTGCTCACCGTGGTCATCCCGCGGTTCGAACAGCTCAAGAAGGAAGGCCAGTCCGGCCAGGGCAAGCTGACCCAGTACACCCGTTACCTGACGATCGGCCTGGCCATCCTGCAGGCCACCGGCATCGTGGCGATGGCCGATCGGGGCCAGCTGTTCGGCAGCTGCACCGACCCGGCCACCGGCGCCGAGATCAAGATCATCCCGAACAACAGCGTGTGGGATCTGTCGATCATCGTCATCACGATGACCGCCGGCACGGCCGTGATCATGTGGCTGGGCGAACTGATCACCGAGCGCGGCGTAGGCAACGGCATGTCGCTGCTGATGTTCGTCAACATCGCGGCCCGCATCCCGTTCGAGGGCGCGAACATCCTCGAGAAGGACTCGACCGGCGGTCTGGTGTTCGCCGCGGTCTGCGCGTTCGGGTTCCTGATCATCGTCAGCGTCGTGTTCGTGGAACAGGGCCAACGCCGCATCCCGGTGCAGTACGCCAAACGCATGATCGGTCGCCGGATGTACGGCGGCACATCGACCTATCTGCCCCTGAAGGTCAACCAGGCCGGCGTCAT
>NZ_DASTBH010000560.1:0-13260 GCF_035712165.1 Actinophytocola sp.
GATCTCAACCATCAGACCGTGGGGATGTCCACCGCGATCTCCCGGTTGGACGCGCTCGTGCGCGCCGCCGTCACACAGGCCGGGGTTGCCGAGCGCCCCGCGCTGGCCATGGTGTGCCTGGCCGGCGCCGACTATCCGGCCGAGCTCACCGCGCTGACCGAGGCGGTGCTGCGCGCGGGGTTCGCCGAGAAGTCCGTAGTGGACAATGACGTGTTCGCGTTGCTGCGGGCCGGGACCGAGTCGGCGGACGCGGTCGCCGTGGTGTGCGGGGCCGGCACCAACTGTGTCGGCCGGGCCGCTGACGGCCGCACGGTCCGGTTCCCGGCGCTGGGCGAGCTGACCGGCGACTGGGGCGGCGGCCAGCACCTGGGCAGTCTCGCGCTGTGGCACGCCGCCCGCGCCGAGGACGGCCGCGGCCCGGACACCGCACTGGTGGCCGCGATCGCCACCCACTTCGGGCGGCCGGGCATCGCCGAGGTCGGCGCGGCCGTGCACTTCGGGGACATCGCCCGGGACCGCATCGGCGAGCTGGCCCCGGTGCTGTTCCGCGTGGCCGCCACCGGGGACGCCATCGCCGCGAACCTGGTGGCACAGCAGGGCGAGGAGGTCGCCGTCATGGCCGCCACCGCCATCCGCCGGCTCGACCTGCTCGGCTCCCCGGTGACCGTGGTCCTCGGCGGCGGCGTGCTGCGCTCCCGCGACCCCATGCTGTTCGGCGTGATCACCGAACGCCTGTCGGAACGCGCCCCGCTCGCCGGGATCGAGCTGGTCACCGATCCGCCGGTGCTCGGCGCCGCCCTGCTCGCCCTGGACGCCGTGGGCGCGGAATCCCAGGCCCACCAACGTCTTCGCCGCGAGATCAAGGAAAACGGGTCACCGGCGGCATTCCGGCACAGCAATGTCACATTGCGCTAGCAGGAGCGCAATGTGACATTGCTGTGCCATGGGTTCAGCCGACCGTGCATGCTCCGAGGGTCGGCGCCGAGAAGTTCCCGTTCGCCATCACCGTGAACCCGAACGATGTCGACGCCCCGGCGGCGAGGTTCCCGTTCCCGTTGGGGCGCATGGTCATCACGTTGCCGCTGGCGTCCCAGGTCGGGGATCCGTTCCAGGTTGCGGAGACCCGCTGCGGCGACCGCACGGTCACGGTCGTGGTCCAGCCGGTGATCGCGGTGCTGCCGGCGCGGACGGTCACCTGGCCGTTGAACCGGTCCGGCCAGCGCATGGTCTCGCTGTAGGAGACGGTGCAGGTGCCAGCACCGC
Organism: Actinophytocola sp.; assembly: GCF_035712165.1. Taxonomy (GTDB): domain Bacteria; phylum Actinomycetota; class Actinomycetes; order Mycobacteriales; family Pseudonocardiaceae; genus DASYTH01. The sequence continues at coordinate 1,264 of NZ_DASTBH010000560.1, forward strand.
CACCGCCGCCCCCACCGCCGCCACCGCCGCCCCCGCCGTTGAGCGCGTTGAGCGTCGAGGTGTAGGCGGCCTTCTTGGCGTAGTTGCCGTCGAACAGCAGCGGCGTGCCGCTCGCCCGCCAGGAGTACTTGTCGGTCACGCCCCACACCGTGATGCCGGTGCAGCGCGAGACGGCCAGGCAGGCCTCCACCACGGTCCGGTAGTTGTTGGCCTGGCTGGTTCCCGAGCCCTCGATGTCCAGTTCGGTGATCTGCACGTCCACGCCGAGGTTGGCGAAGCGCTGCAGGTTCTGCCGGTAGTCACCCGGAACCGGGGACGCGGCGTTGAAGTGCGACTGGAACCCGACACAGTCGATCGGCACGCCGCGGTTGCGGAAGTCCTGCACCATCGCGAACACCGCGTTGCTCTTCGCGTTCTGGCCGTCGGTGTTGTAGTCGTTGTAGCAGAGCTTGGCGGTCGGGTCGGCCGCGCGGGCGGTGCGGAACGCCTCCTCGATGAAGCCGTTGCCCAGCTGGTTCTGGAACGGCGAGGAGCGCCGGGCTCCGCTGCCACCGTCCTGGAAAGCCTCGTTGACCACGTCCCAGGAGTGGATCCGGCCCTGCCAGTGCCGCATCACGGTGGTGATGTGGTTGTTCATCGCCGAACGCAGCTGCGCGGCGCCCAACCCGGAGACCCACCCCGGCAACTGGGAGTGCCACACCAGCGTGTGGCCGCGGATGCGCATGCCTCGGCTCTGCGCGTGGCTGGTGATCCGGTCGGCGTTGGCGAAGTTGAACGAGCCCTGGGACGCCTCGACCTGGTCCCACTTCATCTCGTTCTCGGGTGTGACGCTGTTGAACTCGGCGTTCAACGTGTTCACGTAGCCGGCTTCGCCGAGCCGGTTCGCCGCGACCGCGGTGCCGAAGTACCGGCCCTGTTCGGCGGCGCTGGCTCCGAGCGTGGTCCCGGCGCTGGCGGGGGTGGACAGGGCGACGAGGCCCGACGCCACGAAGGCGCCGACCACGCCGACCACGAGTGCGTTCCTGGTCATCGCTGCCCTTCCTTGGACGATCGCGACGTTGAACTACGGCTGGTAACCAGCCGGAAACATTCCGTTTGGAGTATGCCCAGCAATATTCCGATACGTCAACGATGAATTTCCGAAAGGCTTTCGGTGTACTCAGGGGGCGCTATCAGGACACACGCCAACAGAAGACGATCAACGATCGGGCAGAGTCCGCAACATTTCGGAGATAGTTCCGGAATCTAGTGCACACCGCTCATCAGCCGGCGGATCACCGGGCTCACCAGCGCCAGCACGATGCCGAACAGCACCGCGACGCCGCCTACGACGAGGAAGTAAGCGCCCTCGTTGTCCGGGCTGTAGTACTTCGCCAGCGACCCGGCCATCGCCGTGCCCAGCGCGACCGACAGGAAGTTCAACGCCACCATCTGGGTGCGGAACGCCGCGGGCGCGAGCTTGGTGGACAGCGACAGCCCGACCGGCGACAGCAGCAACTCGGCGATGGTGAACAGCAACAGGATGAAGACCAGCGCGAGCAACGGGGTGGTGTTGCCCTCGCCGCCGGCCCAGGGCAGGAACGCCAGGAATGCCAGGCCCATCACCACGGTGCCGAGCGCGAACTTGATCGGCGTGGACGGCTGGCGCGGGCCGAGCCGCACCCAGAGCGCGGCGAACACGCCGGCCAGCAGGATCACGAACACCGGGTTGATCGAGTTCACCCACGAGACCGGCATCTCCCAGCCGAGCACGGTCCGGTCCAGGCGCTGGTCGGCGTAGATCGTCACGACGGTGAACTGCTGCTGGAACAGGGAGAAGAACACGAAGCTGGCCAGGAACATCGGCACGAAGCTCCACACCCGGCGGCGCTCCACCGAGGTGATCCGGCGGCTGGACAGAATCACCGCGAAGTAGGCCACCGCCGCGACCGCGGTCACCACGACCACCACGTTGGCCAGGTTGGCCGGGGTGACCACCCGCAGCAGCACCAGAATCGCGATCACCGCGAGGACCGCGACGGCGATGCCGATGACCAGCGGCCGCCGGGCCGCCGGCAACGGGTTGGGCACCTGGTTCGCCGTCTCGGGAAGGTTCTTGCGGCCCAGGGAGTACTGGATCAGCCCGGCCGCCATGCCGATCGCGGCGAGCCCGAACCCGTAGTGGAACCCCAACTTCTGCTGAGCGAGCCCGGTGCACAACGGCCCGAAGAACGCACCGAGGTTCACGCCGAGATAGAACAGCGAAAAGCCGGCGTCGCGACGTTCGTCGTCCTCGGCATAGAGCGTGCCGACGATCGCCGTGGCGTTCGCCTTCAACCCGCCGCTGCCCAGCGCGACCGCCGCCAAACCGACGCCGACCCCGAGAAAACCGGGCAGCAGAGCCAGCGAAATGTGGCCGAACATGATCACAATGGCGCTGCAGAACAGGACCCGTTCCGAGCCGAGCAGCCGGTCGGCGACCCAGGCGCCGACGATCGTGGACAGGTAGACCAGGCCGCCGTAGGCGCCGACGATGCTCGTCGCGGTGGCCTCCGACAGGCCGAGACCGCCCTCCGTGGCGGAGTAGTAGAGATAGATGGTGAGGATTCCCTGCATTCCGTAGAAGGAGAACCGCTCCCACATCTCCACGCCGAAGAGGTTCGCGAGCCCCCACGGATGCCCGAAGAACGTCCTGCCCGGCTCGGCCCTGGTCGCAACGGTCACCCGAGGGCCGTTCCCGGTCCGGCCCGGATCGAAACAAATATCTTTGAACCGATCCGCCCCGGCTTACGTGTGAATGGCACGTAAGGCGAGGAGGGGACCAATGCACCACCGTTTGTTCGTACGCGCTGCCATCATCACCGCGCTCGCGGTCGGCGGGCTCACCGCGTGTGCCACCGGGGAGCCCACATCCAGTGCGCGGGTCGCGGTCACCTCGGCCCTGCCGTCTGCGCCGCCGGCCAGCAGTGCCGCACCGGCGGCGCCGGCCGGGACCCCGGCCGCCCCGGCTGCCGTGCCGCCGAAGCCGGCGGCGGCACCGCCCGCGTCGTCCACCGCCGCGGCGCCGCCCACCGCCGCCGGCCCGTCCACTTCGGACAGCGGCACCGAGCGGCTGGCGGTCGCGACGAACCCCAAGCTCGGCAAGATCGTCACCGACGACGCCGGAATGACGTTGTACCGTCTGGACTCCGATCCGGCCAAGGCCACGAAATCCAGCTGTCTCGGCGACTGCGCCAAGGTGTTCCCGCCGGTGACGCTGCCCGCGGACGGCACCGTCGACGTGGCCGGAGTCGATCCCAAGCTGGTCGGTCAGATCCGGCGGCCGGACGGCACGATCCAGCTGACCCTCGGCGGCCGGCCGCTGTACCGGTTCGTCGGCGACTCCGTTCCCGGTGACGCCACGGGCCACGGCCTGGCCGGCGCGTCCGCGCTCACCCCGGCCGGCGCCAAGGCCGTCGCCAGCACCACCTGAGCAGGCGCAGTCGGGTGTACGGTCGCACCGTGGGCCGGAAAGTGATCAAAGTCGACGAGCGGACCGATGCCCGGCTGGCTGAACTGGCCGCGGACAGCGGCCTGCCCGTCGGCGACTATCTCGCCCGGCTGACCGGCACCGGACCGGTCGCCGTCGAGTGGGACACCATCGCCGCCCAGACCGAGAAGTACCTGCGGGAGGCCTTCGGCTTCACCGCGACCCGGGCCGAGCTGGCCGAGTTCGAGACCCGGCATGCCGCCATCGAAGCCGGCCGCGACCCGCGGCGCACCAGCGCGTGAGCCCAGCCGGCGCGCGCGGCTACCTGCTCGACACCACCGCCCTGGCCGCGCTGGGCACCAGCCGGCGGATGTCCACGCTGATCACCGCCGCGCCCCGGCTCGGGCTGCCGCTCTACGCCCCGGTCACCTGCATCGACGCCGCGGACCGGATCCGCTCCGGCATCGCCGCGCACATCGGCCGGATTCCCGCCGTGGAGACCCTGGAGCTGACCTACGACCAGGTGCTCCAACTGCGCGAGTTCGCGCCCACCGCGGCCCTGGACGTCGCCCACGTGATCAGCCTGGCCCGGCCGAGTGCCGCCTGGCCCAAGGGGTTGATCGTGGCCACGGTGTTGCCACGCCTGTACGCCGGCCACGACCTGGCCGTCTACTCCATCGGCGACTGAGGCCGGTAGGTGTCCAGCAGCCCGCACATGCCCAGCCGGCCCGTCTCGGTCGGGCCCGGCATGGCGTGCACCGCGGCGTCGGCCAGGTGCGCGGGGTCGCCGGCCGCGAGGGCGTCGAGTTGGGCGCCGGTCCGCTGTGCGGCGGCCAGGGCGCCGTCCTGCCAGCGGGTGCGCCAGGCGGCCAGTTGGGACCGTTTCAGGGCGAGCGCCGCGCGGTGGAAGTCGGCCAGCGCGGCGGGCCCGTCCCGCTCGACCAGGGCGATCAGCTCGCCGAAACCGGTGATCGCGAGGTCGCGGCGGCGGTAGGCGGCCAACGGGTCGGTGCCCGGCGCGCCGCCGTCGGGCAGCGCGGTGGCCCGCGCGTAGGCGTCCGGGTCGGCGAGCACCTGCCGCGGGAAGGTGAGCACCGCGTCGCCGGCCTCCGGCAGCCCGGTGTTCGCCATGATCACCACGAGGTTCAGGCCGTCGCGGTTGACCAACCGGTGCACGGTGCCCGGGGTGAACCACAGTACGGTGCCGGCGGACAGTTCGTGTTCGGCGAACCCGGCGCTGGACAGCGTCTGCACCGCGCCGCGGCCCCCGGTCACCACGTAGGCCTCGGTGCAGGCGAGGTGGATGTGCGGGCTGCCGCCGGGCAACCCGTCCGGTGCGGTCGTGTCGTAGACGCACAACCGGGAGATCCCGACGCCACCCGGTAGCATTGCAGGCTCGGTCAAGGGAGTCCCTTGTCGCTGGGAAAGGGCTTTCTTCAACTAGTCTGACGCCGACCAGGTTCGGGGGTCAACCCAGGAGGAGGAGCCCCATGGCCACGCTGGCCGATGTGGCGCGCCGGGCAGGCGTGTCCGCGGCGACCGCGTCCCGGGTGATCAGCGGCAGTGCCAAACCGGTCACCGACGAGCTGCGCGACCGGGTGCGCCGGGCGGTCGAGGAGCTGCACTACGTGCCCAACGCGCACGCCCAACTCCTGGCCCGGGCCGACCGGATCGCGGTCGGCGTGATCGTGCACGACGTGTCCGACCCGTACTTCGCCGAGATCACCCGCGGGCTGCAGCGGGTCGCGACCGAGCACGGCCGGCTGTGCATCATCTGCAACACCTACCGGGACCCGGACCGCGAGCTGGCCTACGTGGACCTGTTGCGGGCGCAGCAGGTCGCCGCGATCGTGCTGACCGGGTCGGGCTACCACGACCCCCGGTTCAGCCGGCTCTTGGCCGCCAAGCTGCGCGCCTTCGAGCAGACCGGCGGCCGGGTGGCCGCGATCGGCCGGCACCGGCTCGCCGGGGACTCGGTGCTGCCGGCCAACGAGGAGGGCGGCTACCTGGCCGGCGCCGAGCTGTTCCGGTTGGGGCACCGCCGGATCGGTGTGGTCGCCGGGCCGAAGGTGCTGACCACGACCACCGACCGGTTGGCCGGCCTGCGCCGCGCGGCCAAGGAGTCCGGCCAGACGATCTCACCGCGCCGGGTGGTCTACGCCGACTTCGACCGGGACAGCGGTGCCGCGGCCGCCGCCGAGCTGCTCGACGCCGCCCCGGGCATCACCGCGATCGCCGCGCTGAACGACGCGATGGCGATCGGGGTGCTGGCCACCCTGCGCGCGCGGAAGATCGCGGTGCCGGCGCAGATGTCGGTGCTCGGCTTCGACGACATGCCGGTCGCCCAGGATGTTCAGCCGGCGCTGTCCACCATTCACCTGGGCATGCCGGAGCTCGGTATGCGCGCCATGGCCCTCGCGCTCGGCCCGCCCGACCCCAACCCGCGCGTCGAGCTCCTGCCGGCGTCGCTGGTTCGCCGGGACAGCACCGCTCCCCCACCTCAGGGAAAGCCTGCCGGGAAAGCGTGACGTTGCTTCAGGCGGCGGAGCGGCCGAGGCCGGCGTCGCGGGCGCGGGTGATGGCGGCGGCCCGGTCGGTGGCGCCGATCTTGCCGAAGATGGTGCACAGGTTGTTGCGCACGGTCTTGGGGGCGAGGTCGAGGCGGCGGGCGATGGTCGGGTTGTCCATGCCGGCGGCGATCAGGTCGAGGATCTCGCGTTCCCGCGCGGACAGGTTGGGGAACGGATGGCTCGGCTGGGCCTGGCGGATCATCAGGTCGGTCAGCCGGCTCGCGACCTGCGCGCCGAGAATCATCTCGCCGGCGGCCACCCCGCGGATCGCGCGCACGATGTCGTCCTGCTCGGCTCCCTTGAGGATGTAACCCCGGGCGCCGGCCCGCATCGCGTGGAAAACCGACTCGGCGTCCTCAGAACTGGTGAATACCAACACAGCCGCGTCCGGCGCGCACCGGCGAACCTCGCGCAGCGACTCGACACCGTCCACGATCAACACGTCCGGCGCCGCGAGCAGCGCCTCCCCCATGGACTGCCGGCAGGTGGCGGCCACGATCCGTATCCCGTCCACTCCGGACAGTAGGGCGGCGAGCCCGCCCCGCACCACGGGATGATCGTCGACGAGCGCGACGGTGAGCACTGGAGTCAGAACAGCCGCCGTCATGCCTACCGTCTCCTCGGTCGAAAAATCGGTCGAGAACCTGTCAGTACTAGAGTCGCTGATCGCCCGCCGGATACACATCCGTGGCGGTACGTACTTCTGCCACGGATCTACGTACGTACCGGTCGTCGGTAGGGTCAAGGCGTGACCCGCTTGTTAGCGACCAGTGACCTGCACGTCGGGTATCGGGAGAACCGCGACATAGTAAAGCGTCTGGCCCCGGAGGCGGACGGCGACTGGCTGATCGTCGCCGGAGACGTCGGTGAACGTTCCACGCACATCGAGTGGACGCTGCGCCAGCTCGCCAGCCGGTTCGCCAAGGTCGTCTGGTCACCGGGCAATCACGAACTGTGGACCACCAAGGACGATGAGGTCACTGCTCGGGGTGTGCGACGCTACGAGTATCTGGTGGAGATGTGCCGGAGCCTGGGTGTGGTGACGCCCGAGGATCCCTACCCGGTGTGGGACGGGCCCGGCGGCCCGGCGACCGTCGCGCCACTGTTTCTGCTCTACGACTACACGTTCCGGGTCGACGGCGTGCACACCAAGGCCGAGGCGATGGAGCGGGCCATCGACGCCGGCGTGGTCTGCACCGACGAGTACTTCCTCCACCCCGACCCGTATCCCAGCCGGGAGGACTGGTGCGCGGCGCGGGTGGAGCTCACCGAGCGCCGGCTGGCCGAGTGCGACCCGGCCGTGCCGCTGGTGCTGATCAACCACTGGCCGCTGGTGCGCGAGCCGACCCGGGTGCTGCGCTATCCGGACTTCGCGCTGTGGTGCGGAACCGAGCGCACCGCCGACTGGCACACCCGGTTCAACACCGCCGTCGCGGTGTACGGGCATCTGCACATCCCGCGCAGCACGGTCTACGACGGGGTGCCGTTCGAGGAGGTGTCACTGGGCTACCCGCGCGAGTGGCAGCCCCGGCAGAACCCGCCGCGCGTGCCGAGGGTGATCCTGCCTACGCCCTGAGCGCGCCCGGCCGAAGGCTCGGAGCTGTGGTGGCAGGCCTGTCGACCACCAGCCCGACCAAAGACACAGCGGCCTGCCGGCACAGGTCCGATCGCGCGCTCTACTGTTAAGCGCTGAGTGGCGCGACGTTGCGCCGGCAGGCTTCGGCGTAGGCGGCGGGCGTCATGCCGACCGCCCGGGTGAAGTCCCGGATGAAGTGCGACTGGTCGAAGTAGCCGAGCTGTACCGCCACCTCGGCCCAGCCCTCGGAACTCCCCTCGGCCAGCCGCGCCGCGGCCTCGTGCACCCGGTAGCGCCGCAGCACCCACTTCGGGCTGACCCCCACGTAGCGCTCGAAGAGCCGCTGCAACGTGCGGGGCGCGATGTCGAACCGGTTCGACACGTCGCTGACCCGGGTCACGGTTCGGTCGTGCAGCAGCGCGTTGACGATCCGGCCGACCGTGGCGACCTCCGGGTCCGGCTCGGGCCAGTGCGCCCGCAGGTGTCGTTCGGCGGCGGCGACCAGGTCCGGCAGGTCCCGCGCCCGGGTCAGGTCGTCGGCCAGCGCGGCGGCGTCGGACTCGCCCCACAGTGTCGACAGCGGACGCACCCGGTCGGTCAGTTCGGCCACCGGCGCGCCCAGGAACGGCCGGAACGCCCCGGGCCGGAACTTGACGCCGAACACCCGGCCGCGGCCGGCACACGCATAGCTGAACCGCTCCCGGCCCGGTCCGCTGATCATCACCTGGTCCCGGATGAACCACAGGTTGACGCACGGATGCGGCAGCAGCGTGACCGGCTCCTGCCGGCCCGGCGGAACCGTCCAGCTCACCAGCCAGTGCCGTTCGACCAGCCCGGCGAGATCCGCCGCGGCCGGCACCCGGTCCAGCCGGAAGTCGAAGTCCGGCACGCCGAGCAGGCCGTACTCACTGGTGGTCTGGTCGCCGGTCATGTCACCAAGGATGGACCACGCGCGGTGTGGCGGATCCACAGCAGGCCCAACACGGGCAGCACCAGCGGAACGAAGCCGTAGCCGGCGCCGAACCCCGACCATACGGTGGCGTCCGGAAACACGTGCGGGACCAGCAGGCTGACCGCGCCCACGGCGAGCACGCCGACCAACTCGACCGAGCAGGAGACCGTGGCCACCCGGCGGGACGTGCGGCTGCCCCGGGCCAGCCCGATGGTGGCCACGATGTAGACCACGGCGGCGAGGGCGGACAACAGGTAGGCCACCGGCGCCCGGTCGAACCGGGTGGCGAGTTGGACCGCCGATCGGGCGGTCGCCGCCAGCGCGAACACCGCGTACACCGCGATCAGCAGCCGCCCGGGACCGGTGCGGGTGCTCGGCTCAGCCACCGGTACCGCCCCAGATCTGGTTCATCCGCACGATCATCACCGGCACCACCAGACATCCGACGAGGAGAACCGTTGTGCCCCACCGGGTCCGCTCGGCCAGCGCCCAGAACGTGGCGGCCGGCAGGATCAGCAGCGAGCCGATCAGGTAGCCGACGAACGACACACCGGACACGTCCCGGTCGGTGCCTGCCAGGCGCACGATCCCGATCACCGCCTGCACCAGCAGGCCAAGCTCGAGCAGCGCCAACAGAACCAGGGTGAACGTGCCGGCCGGCCGGTTGGCCAGCACAAGACCGAGCGCCCAGGCCGCGCAGGCCAGGGCGGCGATGATCAGCCCGGTGGCCAGGGTGTCGATCACGAACCGGCGCTGATCTCGTCGAGGTGCGCGATGTTGGCCACGTCCGCGGCCTCGGTGCTCGGCTCGCCGGCGAACCAGCCGTCCAGGATCTCGGTCAGCACGGCGTGGCTGGTGCCGCGCAGGGACAGCGCCAGGACGTTCGCGTCGTTCCAGCGCCGGGCGCCACGCGCGGTTTCGGCGTCGACACACAGTGCGGCGCGCACGCCCGGCACCTTGTTGGCGGCGATCGACGCGCCGGTCCCGGTCCAGCAGGCGACCACCCCCGCCTCCGCGCGGCCCTCGGCCACGTCGCGCGCGGCCGCCTCGCTGGCCCACGCCCAGTCGTCGCGCTCGTCGTCGTTCAGCGCGCCGTGCAGCAGCGGCTCGTGACCGCGCATCCGCAACTCGTCCACGATGGCGTCGGCGACACCGGTCCGCTCGTCCGCGGCCACCGAGATTCTCATGGTCTGGAGGCTAAAGGGTGACCCCTCGCTGACGATGCTGGGGCGGGTGTAAGGTTGCAAGTGGTTCCGTGCTCCCGGTGACCCCCAGGCCGGTTGAGCACGGAACCCCTTTATGTGCGCGCGCCCCCGCCGAAGGCTCGGATCTGTGGCGGCAGGCCCTCCATCTGCCAGGATGCCCTCGCGCGGACTGCCCCCGGGCCTGCCCCGCAGATCCGATCGCGCGCGCCTGATGAACACAGTCCCAGCACCTATGCGCGGACCAGTCCCCGGTCAGCCTGGTTGGCCGCGGCGAGTTGCCAGGACAGCCCGATCACCGCGACCGAGCCGAGCACGAACCCGGCGGAGACGACGGCGTCCGGCAGCACCGTGCGCAGCGCCGTGGGCACGAAGCCGATCACGTAGGCCGCCGGGAGCCACCTGGCGAACCGGCCGGCCCGCCAGGTGGCAAGTCCGAACAGGATGATCCCGGTCAGATAGATCACCGAAACGACCAGCAGCCCGGTGCCGGTTCGGCCGTCCAGCAGCGACTCGACGGTTTCCCTGTCCAGGAACCGAAACACGTAGTGCGAGGCGAACTCGATGGCGAACGCGCCGACCAGCCCGGCCGTGTTGAGCAGGTAACCCAGCAGCCCGGTCACCCCGGTGCGCTCCCGCTGCCAGAGGTACAGGGCGGTGAGGACGAACGGGGCGAGCAGCGCCGGGATCGGCGCGATGCTGTGCGTGAGGTCGTTCGCTGCGACGATGCCGATCCGGCGGGCGTCGTTGAGCAGCAGCAGCACGCCGGTGAGGACACCGGCCCAGCCGGCGAGTCGGTACAGCGTGGTCGGTGGCACGGGCACTCCTTGGCTCGGTCGGGTCGTCCTGCCGCCGACGCTAGGAAAACCGGCCGGGTAGCGGTAAGTGCCGAGCGGTTGGCCGGAGGTCATGTGCCGTCCGGCCAACGTATGGTGCGCGGGTGGAGGCGCCCATGGACCCGGATGGAACCACCGCCGCCCCACGGCTGCTGCCCTGGGTGGCGTCACTCCTCTATCTCGCGGTGCTCGCCGCCGGTGGGTACTTCGCCGCCGCCGGCCTGTGCCCGGAGCCCGCCCAACCGGTGCGGGTGGCCGGGTTCGTTGCGGTGCTCGGGTTTCTGATCGCCCTGGAGCGCGTCGACCGGCCCGGTTCGCGGCGTCGCGCGGTCGCGTTCCTGGCCCTGCGGCTGGTGCTGTTCGGGGTGGTCGCGGCGCTGGAGTGCTCCGGGTTCTCCCGGATCCTGTTCGTGCTCATCCCGTTCCTGGCCTACTTCTCGCTCGGGCGCCGGGTCAGCCACGCGCTCGCGGTGCTGTTGGCCGGTGGTCTGGTCACGGTGCTGTCGATCACCACCCCGGCCTGGTACACCGATCCCGAGCAGCTTTCCGACCTGTTGATGTTCGGCACCGGACTGGTGCTGGCGGTGTCGATGGCGGCGGTGGCCACGCACGCCGAGCGACTGGTGGGACAGGTGGCCCGGCTGGCCACGGCGAACGAACGCGCGCGGCTGGCCCGGGACATGCACGACAGCCTCGGCCATCATCTGACCGTGATCGCCGTGCAGTTGGAGAAGGCGGCGGCGTTCCGGGACCGGGACCCGGCGGCCGCCGGGCAGGCGCTCGCCGACGCCCGGGCGTCCACCCGGCACGCGCTGGAGGAGGTGCGCCGGTCGGTCGGCGCGCTGCGCGACGGCGACGGCGGGTTCGCCCTCGGCGCGGCGCTGCGGCAGTTGGTCGCCCGCCTGGACGACGAGGGGTTCACCGTGGACCTGGACGTGACCGGCGACGAGAGCCGGTTCGACGGCGCGGCCCTGATCGCGCTCTACCGGGCCGCGCAGGAGGGGCTCACCAACGCCAGCCGGCACGCCGGCGCGTCCCGAGTGACCATTCGGTTGCGTATGGATGACCGGACGGCCAACCTGGTCGTCGCCGACGATGGCCGGGGTTTCTCCGGCGCGCCAACGGGTTTCGGCCTGCGCGGGATGGACGAGCGGCTGCGCTCGGTGGGCGGCAGCCTGTCGGTGTCGAGCGCGCCGGCCGAGGGAACCCGGCTGGTGGCCTCGGTTCCGGCCGGGAGCCGGGCATGATCCGCGTGCTCGTCGCCGACGACCAGCGGTTGATCCGCGAGGGAATCGCGTCCCTGCTGGACATTCAGCCCGGGCTCACGGTCGTCGGGGTCGCCTGCGACGGCCGGGAGGCACTCAAGGTGGCCCGCGAGGTGGAGCCGGACGTGGTGCTGATGGACGTGCGGAT
>NZ_DASTBH010000561.1:0-7524 GCF_035712165.1 Actinophytocola sp.
GCTCGGCCTGCCCAGCTGACGCCAGAACGGCCGTGGCGGCTGGGCGGGGCTTGTAGTGCTGTTCGCGTGAGCGAAGAGCTCGGTGTCGTTTCGGCAGGTCCGGGCTTAGCTTCGGGCGGTGGCGAACGAACTGACCATTCCCATCCTGCCCTGTCCCGACATCGACGAGATCGCGTCGTTCTACGAGATGCTCGGCTTCGAGATCACCTATCGGCAGACGCGGCCCAACCCGCACATCGCGGTGCGACGGGAAGACATCAATCTGCACTTCTTCGGGATGGACGACTACGACCCGGCGCAGTCGTACAGCACGTGCCTGGTCATCGTGGCGGACACCAGCGAGCTGTTCGAGGCCTTCGCGGCGGGGATGCGGTCCGTGCACGGAAAACTGCTCATCTCCGGCATCCCGCGCATGACCCGCCCGCGGCTGCGCAACGACCGCTACACCGGGTTCACCGTCGTCGATCCGGGCGGCAACTGGATCCGGATCAACAAGGCCGCCAAGGAACCCGAGGCGCGGACCAAGCTCGCCAAAGCCATGGAGAACGCCGCGAGGCAGGCGGATGCGCGCGGCGACGAACGCCAGGGGCTGAAGATCCTGGAAGGCGCGTTGAAGCGGGCGACCGGCGACGAACCGGAGTTTCAGGCGGTGCGGAAGTACCGCGACGAGCTCGTCGAACGGATCACGGGGTCTGAGCCGCGTCCAGGCGTTTGAGCGCGACCCTGTTGCGCCAGTCCTGCCAGTGGGGTGCTGTGATCCCAAACGTGTTCGGGTTCTGCACGTGGTAGCCCTCGCAACCGATCAGCAGCACTCCGTTGTCGGCGTACCCATGCTCGGCGTTGACGTCGGTTTCAGCAGGCTTGTCCTCGCCGCACTCAGGGCAAAACCTCGGCCTCGCCGGCAGCACCGCGCTTGGACTCGCGTAGTAGGCGTTGGCGGCAGCGACGTAGTCGGCGTCGGTGGTTGCCGGGTGCGGCGTGTCGCCCTGGGCCAGGGCAGCAGCTTTGTCGTCGGGTTCCACATCACAGCGTGACCCGTCACGGCCAGGAGTGGGGCAGCACGCACCTGAAGGCTTCGCGCGGTCTGCTCGTCCAGATCCGCCGGCAGCGCCAGGACGTTGTCCTGGTTGCGGTGGTATCCCAACCGCCGTAGCTGCTCCTCCACCGGCGGTGCGACGTATCCGTCGATCACGAATCCATGCTCGGGATGGCGGGCCACAATCGCGTCGAACTCCAGCGGATTGCACGCCTGCTCGTCCATGAGGTGAACCTCCACATGCTCGTGCGGAAGGAAGGGACAGCCGCGGTCACCCGGTGCTTGCTCCGAGTTGGGCTCGGCAGGCCGTCGATGCTGTTACGCAGGGAACTCGGCGCTGCCGTGAGATTCGGTCTTGCCATAGGTCCGGTCACCGGGCGGGTGTGTTTCAGCTGCGCCGTGTGGCTGGCGAGTCGTCGCAGTCAGGGGCGCCAGAGGCGAGGTGGCGCCAGGCGATGCGCAACGGCTCAGCCTCCGGCGGGACGGGCTGGATCGGGGTTGCGCAGCGGTGGCAGAGCAGGGTGACGGGTGTGGTCTCGTCGGCGCCGCAGCCCGGGCACGGGATGGTCGGGTCGGGCCGCCATCGGTCGACGTGCAGCGGTCGGACGCTGCGGCAGCGGTGGCAGCGGCCGCGGATGCGGGTGAGACCGGCGAGCGCGACCGCTTCGGCGACGGTCCACGCGGCGAACTGCCGTGCGGCGCAGCCCGACCGATCACCACCGGGCAGGTAGACGGTGTAGCGGTACTGGTCGAGGTAGCGAGCGGCGCGGCTGTCGTGCCGGTCGGCGAAGCGGCCGTCGGACAACCGATAACGGATCGTGCGATGGCCGATGGGATAGCCGGGGCGCACGACGCTGACCTTGTCCCGGTGCAGCACGGCCGCGAACTGAACGACGCCGGCCACGTCGAGAAAGGGCAGGCGCACCGTGCCGCGACCCACCAGGACGGCATACCCGCCGTCATCGGTCTGCCAGGACCGGATCAACCCGGCGCGGCGCAACCCCACCAAGGCACGGTCAGCCGCCCTATGGGCATCGGTGAGATCCGAGCCGTCGTGTTCGAACTGCGCCAGCACCAGGCACCTCCTGACGGGATGGACGCGAGCATGCCCACTACGGGCAGACGGGGTTCGGACGGGGAGCGCTGATTGTGGGTGGGACAGGACGGACCCCTGCTTCAGTGACCCCGAACCTCGGCCCGCCACTGTGGGGTGGCCGTGCGCAGAATCGCCGGGAGCTGGGCGTCGGCTACGGCTGGGCGTGGCCGTCCACGCTCGTGGGTTTGGCGGCGATCACCGGTCGGCCCATCAGGTGTTGGCGATAGCGCCACATCGCACCGACGCGACCCACCTCGCCGCGCCAGCCCACTCCGTACTGGTCGCGGGCGCAGGCACGGCAAATCCGGTCCTCCGTCGCGGAATCCCGCACGTAGTAGCCCGCTGCCCGGTCGCAGTAGTCACAGATCGGGGACGGCGCCGCTGGTGGTGGCGGGCGTGTCATGACCGGCCCTGTCCCGCGGTTCGTCGGTCGCGGTCGCGGTAGGCAGCCTGTTCGGCGTCGGCCTGCACCACGGTGAGCAGGTTCGCGACGGTGGCCGTCAACGCGGCCCTGTGCAGCTGGCCGAAGGCGGTGCGGTGCTGGTAGTCCCGCGTCGGGCCGGTCGCGTTCGACAGTGCCGGCACCGGGTAGGCGGCCAGAAACGCAGCCCACACCGCCCGAAACGTCTCGTGCTCCCACTGCCACCGGTGCTCTGTCGCTGTCCGTTGGGCCGCTGCCCGTTCCTGCTCGGCGTCGTGGCTGGCTTTCATGCTCGGGTAGTCCCACCCGAGTACCGTCGACGCGGCGTGCGCGAGGGCGTGGTCGTGTCGGTAGTTCGTGACCGAGGTGGCGGTCTCGGCCACCCATTCGTTGCCGTCGAAGGCGTAGTAGGCGGCCCGGATCTGGCAGCGTTCGGTTTCGCTCAGCGCAAAGCCCTCCGGCGCCACCGGTTCCAGGTCGCTGATCACATCCCAGCCCAGCCACGCCTCCCACGCCTGGTCGGTCAACTCGTCGATATAGGCGGTGTGCACCTCGTCGTCGAGCAGGCCGTTCTCGGCGATCCGGCCCAAGGCATCCACGATGGCCTGCAGTCGATCCAGGCCGTCGTCGACGGTCTGCGCACCGAGGACCGGAAGCTCGCCGAGCTGCAGCCACGCGGCGTCCTCGCCGTGCGCCCCGCCTGCTGTGACCGATACACCCGGTAGCTCGCCTAAGGCCCGCACGTTGGCCGCATCAAGGTCCGAGCCACCGTAGTCCGAATAGGACACTAGGGTGACCGTGACCGGACCGAATTCGTCGGTGGCGGCACCGTCGCTGTCGATCAGGGCGGCCACATGCTTCGCCGCGAGGCTGGTGGGCGCGGAACCGTAACGCTCCTCGCGCAGGAACACGCGGTGGGTGAGGATGCGCTCCCACAGCTCGAACGCCCGAGCGCGCTGCTCCGGGGTATAGGCGATGGTGCTGGACATGGTGATCACTCGCCGTTCTGTGGGTGCGGGAGTCAGTAGACCGGCATGACACCTCGACCGGCGTCGCCGCCGTGCCATCAGGTCGGGGCGGCATCCGCACAACAAAGGGTTCTAGGCCACGGCCAATTCGGGCTGTGGCTTGGGATAGGCGCGCGCCGGCAGCGCGATGACCGTTCGGGTGCGCTGCGCGCGTGTCCCGATCCGCACGGCATAGCGGTGGTTGCCGGGGTGGCGGATGCGCCGCGCACCGACGCAGCGCAGCGCGATGTCCAGCCACACCCGCACGTCGCAGCCAGGTTCGGGCGGCGGCGCTCCGAACGCCATCAACCGGGCGATGACCCCGCCCGCTCCGCGCTCCCCGCCGGTGACCTTGGCCACCGAGCGGGCGGTCAACGCCGTGGCATCGGGCAGCAGAATCAGCGAGCGGGGCGTGGACCGACCCAGCGCGTCGAACCCCAACGCCTGGTACACGATGCCGACATGACCCGGCTTGATCAACTCGTGTCGGCCGCTGCGGATGCGCCAGCGGGGCACCGGATCGGCGAAGGTCACCACACCGCGCACGCCGTGCTGGGCGGCCGCGTGGCGCAACATCTGGCCGCAGAACCAGGATTCGCCGTTGCTGGGCACCTGGTCCAGCAGGACCAGCCGGTTGAAGTCCAGCGCCTCGTAGTAGGGCACCAGAGTGGGGAACACGGTGGTCAGCACCGACTTGTGCATCGGCACCCCGAGCGTGGCGACCCCGACCAGGCGCGGCCCGGTGCCGGCGTGGTCGAGCATGCCGTATCGGTAGGTGGTACTGGGCAGTGCCGGCGCATAGTGGTGTGCGGCAATGAATGCCGCCGTGGCGGGCTCGTCCAGTTCCATGACCTGGTAGCGGTTCGGGTCGAATCCGCCCTCGTACGCTGGCCGCCACCGCGGGGACTGCTGAGCCCAGCGTTGGGTATGAGTGACGCTGACCATGTGCACCTCCGCGCACCAGCCACTCGATTCGCGGGCGTGGACTGGTGCCGTGATCCGTGGTGGGCGGCAGAACTCCGCGGTCAACCGATCGGCGGGTGAACGCCATCAGCAGGTGTCGACCGGGTGGTTAAGAGTCGCGTCGGGTTTGGCCGACCGTCATGGTCGTCAGGTGCGCATAGGGGTGGTGTCGACGCGGACGTTGATGTCGTCGCCGCGTCGTTCCACGACGGTGCCCGGTGGCCACTGGGAGGCGATGGTGTGTAGCTGCTCGGCTGCTTCGTGTGCCCAGCGCAGGGTCTGTTGGTCGTCGGGGAGCCCGGCGGTGATGAGGCTGGTGCGGAAGGCGTCGATGTAGTCCGGCATGGACAGCGCGCGGGTGAGGATCTGCGCGGTGGTGGTGGCCTTACGGGTGATCAGACCGGTGAACGCGCGAGCACACCCGCACGCGGAGCCGGGGTCGTCGTGGCAGGTTGAGGCGAGGTCGACCAGCTCGTCGTCCTGGGTGTAGCAGAAGTCGTCGCTGCGTGTGCCCTGGGTGCGACGAGTCGCCACCAACACCGGCATCGTGGACATCGACATCGCTCCTCGACAATCAGGGCCAACAGGTGGGCTGGCGGAGGTGATGCGGTCGGTGGTCGCCTCGTGAAAGGCGATGCGGTGAGAGCCCTGTCGGTAGTACGTGCTCTCGCCGTAGGACAGTTGCCCGGGAGTGTTTGCCCTGGTGTTATGCCTCGGTGGGGAGTTGGGTGTCGTCTGTGGCGACCTTGTCCACGTTGTCGATCAACGCGGCCAACTCGGTGCCCTTGTCGTCCCCGATCCAGGGGCCAGCGTTGCCCGGCCACCACGCATCGCCGAACTTGGCGACGCCGTACTCATTGATCAACTCGATCAATCGCCTCATCGTGGTGCTCATGAACTGATCTGTCCCTCGGGAGAGCACCCGACATAGAGCTTGCGGGCCTCGCCGCCAATCCAGCCGGCCACCCACCCGGCCGGCAGACCGAACGTCGGGCTGAAGTCGGCCGGGTTGTACAGCACGCCGTAGCGGGCCGACAGATCGGCCAGCGCGGTGTCTTGTGCTTCGTTGGGCATGGTCATGGCCACCGTCCCTACTCGACAATTGATTTCACGCGCTGTCCTGTGCGGCGCAACCCAACGAGTGCATGGTGGGGCGCGGTGTCTGGGCGCGTCACTGGAGTTCCGGCCACCGTTGCCTACGGTGTGCCAACACCAGGACACGTCGTTGACGTGATTGCGACCGTCGGCCAAGACGACGACACGGTTGCCGCGCGGGATGGTGGGTTGCGTGGCCACAAGCCGCTCAGGCAGCCTGCTGGGCAGGGGTTGTGTGGTAGCGGCACCGGACTGTCGTTCCGTGGTGGCGTCCCTGGCATTGCACGCCGCGCAGCCGCCGGTCCGGGACGGACAGTTTGCGCCGCAGGGTGGCCTCCAGGTCGTCGATGGCGGAGCTGTGCAGCGCTTCCTGATGCTCGAGCCGCTCGGCGCCGAAGTTGGGTTGGTCCGGAAACGCGATGCCCCAGAGCCGGAAGTACAGACCGGCGGCCGGCGCGGTGAACGGCGCGACCATGCTGGCCTGGCTCAACGTGCAGACGAGCTCGGCGGCGGTGCCACGTCGGGTATCGGCGTCGGTCACGACCCGCTGCAGCAGTTCGCGGCAGTGCGACCGGTAGACGAACTCGGTGCTCATCCGGTCGGCGGTGGGCGTCAGCAGGGCGAAGCTGTGGAACAGCTCGTTGGCGTAGCCGCGGTGACGGCGGGTGGCCAGCCGGATCTCGTCTTCGGCCCAGTCCATCTGCTCAAACGTGCGAGCCACAGTTGCCGTGGTGTCGCCCAGAAGATCGGACAGGGCGTCGAACGGGGTTGAGGGCGCAAGGACCATACAGATCGCCTCCAGAAGGGTTGGTGAGCGAGCAGACGTCGGCCCGGTCAGCCGGGTCGCGCGGCGATCCGGAACCAGGTGAACGGTCCGGGCGGCGCCCGCGACAGAGGAGGAGCGACCCCGGAGCGCACGGGCCATGGGTGCTGATCGGTGTCGCGGGCGGCCGGGGATGACCCACCGGCCGAACACGCCGGCCGGTGGGTGGTGCGCGGGTCATGCCGAGGCGGTCGTCCCGTCGGGGACCGGGTCGGCGGCGGTGGTGCTGACCGTGTCGAGGATCTCGGCGACGGAGCTGACCGGCAGCGCGGTGCCGCTGCGCAGCAGTTCGTGGCAGCCCGCCGACACGGCGGAGGTGATCGGGCCGGGGACGACCATCAGCTCCTTACCGAGTGCGGCGGCCGCGGTGGCGGTGTTGCGGGAGCCGCTGCGCACGCCGGTCTCGACCACCACGGTCCCCGCCGAGAGGGCGGCGATGAGTCGGTTCCGGGCGAGAAAGCGATGCCGGGCCGGCGGGGCACCGGGGGAGTACTCGCTGAGCACCAACCCGGTCTCGGCGATCCGGCCGAGCAGGCTGGTGTGCGCGGCCGGGTAGCCGACCTCCACGCCGCAGCCGAGCACCGCGACCGTGACGCCGCCGGCAGCCAACGCGCCACGATGCGCCGCGCCGTCGATGCCGAAGGCGGCGCCGGACACGACGGTCCACCCCTGGCTGGCCAGGCCGTAGCCGAACTCGGCCCCAACATGCTCGCCATACCCGGTAGCCGCTCTGGCCCCGACGATCGACACCGCCCGGTCCGCCACCTCGGACAACCGGGCCGCGCCGCGCACCCACAGCGCCAGCGGCGGCGCGTACCGCGGCCCGGCGCCCGGTTGAAGACACATCAACTGCTGGGTGGGCCACTCGTCGTCTTCCGGAACGACGAGACGGGCACCGGCGCGGTGCGCGGCGGCGAGATCGGTCTCGACGAGATCGTGGTGGCGGTGCGCGGAGGTCTCCTGCCCGACCGGGCTGGGGACATCGCCGGTCGCGACGCGCGCGGCGGCCTCGATCGGGCCGTGCGCGGCGACGAACGCGACCAGCGCCGGGGCGGGCGGTTCGGCCACCCGCAGCAGGTAGGC
>NZ_DASTBH010000562.1:0-104981 GCF_035712165.1 Actinophytocola sp.
GCCCGCCCCCTCCTCTGGGTTGGGGGCGGGCCGCCGGTCTGGCTACCGCTGGTAGTACTCGGTGCCCTCGACCAGGCCGCAGGTGCACTTGCGCCAGGTGGCGGTGAGCACCTTGCCGTTGACCGTGGTCTGGTAGGGCGCGGAGACGACGCTGCGGTTATGGGCACCGTCCTCGCTGGCCGGGCAGGTCGGGTAGAAGTCGCTGACGACCTGAAGCATGCGGACCTGGTGCGGGGTGAGGCGGACGCCCTTGGGGATGTCCTCGGTAACGTCGCGGGCGGCGAGGTAGAGGGCGAGGTCCTGGGCCACCGTGTCGGCGAAGGTGCTGGTCATTTCGGCCTCCGGGGGTTGCTGTCGAGCGGAACAACTAGAACACTAGCCGCTCTGAGCCCGGCTCGTCAACCCCCGGAGCCAAGATCTTTCCGAACTACAGGTCGCCGGGGATGCGCCCGACGTCACCGGGGCTGGTGACCTCGCCGGACCCCAGGGGTGACAGGCCAGCCTCACGGCGGCGGCGATGGACCTCCAACATGTCGGCGGACTTCGCGATCAGGTTCAGCAGGTCATGCTCGGTCAGCTCCACCTCGCGAGGAGCCTTCGATTCGCCGACCTGCACGAGCATGACCACGCGGTCACGGCCGGTGCGTCGGCGGTTGACGTCAAGGTCGGTCGTGACCTGCGGGCCGGAGATGAAGCGGATGCGCGCGGCCATGATCACATTCCCCTGTTCGAGGCGAGCACCGTGCCGCCGACGGCGTCCGGAAGCGCCTTGCCGACCAGGGTCACGGTGGTGGTGGACAGGTGCCACGCAGAGTTGCGGGGGCGTGAGCCGGGCGCGCTCGCGGCGAACTCGCGGGCGTCGTCGGCGTTGGCGGCGGTGACCACCACGGCGTCGTTGTCCTCGTAGTCCACGTCGTCGTTGCGGGTCACGAGGTAGATGTTGAGCGACTTGCGGGCCATGGTCGACTCCTCGGGTCGGGTTGCGGTGTAGCGGAACATGGATAGACTAACCGCTATGAGAACGGCTTGTCAACTGCTTCCGGTGCCAGCTTGCCCGGTTCGACGCGCGGATGCAGACCTTGCAGCGCCGGTACTCCCTGCCGCCTTTGCCTCGGTGAACGTAGGTGTTCTCCTCGCTGTACGGGTGTCCGCTGGGACACGTCCGCACGTCGCGTGCCTGTCGAGACAGCGACCGGCCGCGCTCCCAGTTCTCACGCCGGGTGACCGGCTCCAGGTGCTCCGGGTTGACGCACCGCCGGTGGCGGCAGGTCGGTCCCCCTCGACAGTCCTCGGCCGCACCATGGCACGTGTGATCGAGCTGGTAGCCGTCAGGGATCGGGCCGACCAAGGCGACGTACACCAGGATGTGCGCCCGCTTCACCACACGGTTGACGTTCCGGCGCCCATACCCGCTCGCGTGGATGTTGCCCTGCCAGGGCCAGCACCCCTCGGACGTCTCTGCGGCCTGCGCTTTCGCGATGTCCTCGGCCAGCGGCCGACTCGTATTGACCATGATGGAACCGTACACATTTTGGAGGATTGATGCTCGCACGTGGCCACGCCCTGTCCGGCGCCGCGCTGGGCCTGGTCGGCTGCCAGGTCGCCCAGCTCGGCGGTGCCACCGTCACCCCGGCGACCGCGTTCACCGCCGCCGCCATCTGCGCCGGGGCCGCGCTGCTGCCCGACCTCGACCACCCCGAGGCCAGCATCGCGCGCACGTTCGGCCCCATCTCCTACCGGCTGTCCCGGATCACGAACGCGACCAGCGCGGTCATCTACCAGGGAACCAAGACAGCGCGAGACGAGGCCAGAGACGGCGGCCACCGGGGCATCACGCACACGATCTTGTTCGCCGTGTTCGCGGGCGCGACCTCGGGCGCGCTGGCGTTGTGGCGCCCCGGCCTGATGTTGATCTTGTTCACGATGCTGGCGTTCGCCCTGCGCGCCCTGGTCGGCATGCGACAGCTCAACCGGTTCTTCGACTGGGTGGCCTGCAAGCTGACCGGCATGAGCAGGCGGTCGCGTTCGCGGCGACTGGGCGCCCGGTTCTGGCGGTGGTTCCTACGCCATGACCAGGCATGGGTCACGCTGATGGTCTTGGCCGCGCTGGCGTCGTGGTGGGCGGCCTATGCGCTGCCCGAGGGAGGCCGGTCCTGGTGGGTCGGCGGCGCGGTCGCGGTGGGCTGCTGGGCGCACTGCCTGGGCGACTCGATGACCCGCTCGGGCTGCTCGTGGCTGTACCCGGTCAAGATCCGGGGGCGGCGCTGGTACCCGATCGGCACACCGCGTGCTCTGCGGTTCCACACCGGCAAGCGCGGCGAGGCCGTGGTGACGTGGGCGCTGCTGCTGCCGGTGGTCCTGGTGCTCGCGGTGGCGACCGTGCCGGACGCGTGGCCGGGCCTGCTGTCGCTGCTGCCCTGGACATGACGACGCCCCCAGCCTGGGGGTCACTGGGGGCGTCCGGCCTGTGACAGCCTTGGGGAGTCCCGAGGGGGGAGGTGGGCTCCTCGTCTCGGAGGCTACCCCCTCACCGGCGCATACGCGAGCGGCCCGGCATCGCCTGATGCCGGGCCGCTTCGAGTTCGATCACTCGCCGCCGTACGAGCTGTTGCCGCTGTCGTAGGAGCTGGACGAGCTGCCGCTGTCCGAGCCGCTGAAGCCGAGGCCCGAGCCCGCCGCGCCGAAGTCGTGCGAGCCGTGGTGATGGCTCGCACTGTGGTCCGGCCCCGGCGTGGGGTCGGCGTAGTTGGAGCTGAACGGGTACACGGGGCTGAGGGGGCTCAGCGGGTTGGCCGGGTTGAGGTGGTCGGGCGCGTCCGCCTCGGGGCGGTGGCGCCGCCGGGGCTCCGGGTAGCTGCCGATCACGTCGCGACGCGGGCTCGCGGGCGGGGGCGCCGGGCGGTCCTGCACCGTGCGGGTGGCCCGCTCCACGGCGGCGGCCCGCTGGCGGGCGTTGGCCTCGCGCTGCGCCCTGCGGCGCTTGAAGCCGAACAGATCCATGCTGGTCACTCCTTCTTCTCGGGGTCCGACGTCGGGACGGCGTCGGGGTTCGGGAGACCGAAGTGCTCGCGCACCCGGTCCTCGGTCTTCCACACGCGGCGGGTCAGGCCGACCGGCGCACCGGGGGCGTTGAACAACGCCTCACCGGCGGCGCGCAGCGCGTCGGCCGTGTCGAGCAGGACGTCACGGTCCGAGGGCATGCCCGCAGCGGCGGCAACCTGCTCGTCGGCCAGCTTGCGGATGGCGGCCAGCGCGTCGTCGGCGGCGTCGTGGCGTTCGCCGACGACTGCCAGGTCAGCGATCCGGGTCAGGATCTCGCGGTCGGTGGCCATGCGATCAGGCCGCCGTAACGACCAGGCCGACGTACAGGCTGGCCTCGTAGTACTCGTCGAGCGCGGCGAAGTAGTCCTCGATGTCGTCGAAGTCGGCCGGGTTGGGCTTGACGATGTTGCTCATGGGGATCAGCTCCTCGGGCTGTCGAACGGAACATCAGTAGACTAGCCGATGTCAGAACGGCTCGTCAACCCTTGCGGCGCGTCGGCCCGTCTCCGCAGGCCACGGGCTGGATACTGGCCCCGCTACGTAGCCGCCAGACCCCAGGGAGACGCCCATGTCGTCGTTCGTCAAGGAGGACGGGACAGTCCTCAACAAGACCGAGCTGTACGCGCTCGCCACCGAGCAGACCCAGGAGAGCATCTGGGTCTTCAACGAGGACGTGCACCAGCTGTTCACCCAGAACGAGGGCAACGCCACGTTCGAGGGCGCCGACGCGCTGCTGTTCCACGCTGGCCAGCGTGTGCCCGAGTCGGTGATCGAGGGCCTGTTCAAGACCGCCACGGTGACCTCGATCGTGCCGAACACGGGCGCGGCGGCCGGTGGCACGGTGGTGACGATCAACGGCACCAACCTCGGCGGCACCGAGGGCGTGACCTTCGGCGGCACGGCGGGCACCGCGTTCAAGCGCATCTCGGACACCCGCGTGCAGGTGACCACCCCGGCCAAGACGGCGGGCGCGTACAACGTCGTCGTCCAGGACGACGCGGGCAACGTGACCGTGACCAACGGCTTCACCTACAGCTGACCGGCCGCTGCCCCGGCAGCACGAAGCCCCCTCCAGTTGCGACTCCGGAGGGGGCTTCGCTGTGACCCCTAGCCAAGGGTTTCGTCGGTCCGCAAAGGCGACACCGACAGGCTACGCGGTCACAGCTGACCGGTGCAGCTCCCGGCGCTCGCTGGCCGCCAGGCCGCCGAAGACGCCGTGGTCGAGGCCCAGCGCCTCGGCGAAGGCCAGGCAGTCCTCGCGGACCGGGCAGTCCGCGCAGACGGCCTTCGCCTCGGCGACCTGGAGGGCGCCGGGGCCGATCTCGGAGACGGGGAACCACAGGTCGGGGTCGGGCGCGCCACGGCACGCGGCGTTGATCATCCAGTCCATCGGTGCACCTCCTCGGCGCGGTTGACACGAGAAGCCCCCGGCACCAGGTCGGCGCCGGGGGCTCCTCGCTGGGGGAATCAGACGGTGGTGGTGGGCACGATCGCGGTGCGGAACACGCCGACGACCTGGCAGAGCGTGGCCTGCTCGTCGCTGACCGGGCCGCAGTCGGAGCACTCGACGAACTCGCCGGTGTCGACGCGGGCCGCGATGATCTCGTGGCCGCCGCAGGCCAGCTCGACCATGGTGGCGGGGATGGTCTCGATCTCGATGCCGTCGAGGGTGAAGCTCACGGTGACCTCCGGGGGTTGCTGCTTGCGGAACACCTGTAGCTTAGCCGCTCTCGTGACGGCTCGTCAACTACTTTTTCCGCCGAGCCTTCCCCCGCCGCTTCGGCACCAGCCGCGCGGCAGTCCCCCGGCCGTGCGGCTTGGTGGTGCCGGTGCTGGACAGGTGGAAGAACCCGCAGCTGCGGCACCGTGGCGCGACGTGGGTGGGCCGGTAGAAGTGGTCGGCCACCGCGTCGGTGACCGGCATCCGCGCGATCTCCTCCAGGCGCCGCTCGGCCGCCGCCCGGCTGCCGAACTTGACCTTGCCGCTACGCGGGCAACGCTCCCTGACCATGACGGCGCTCACCGGGGAGCCAGGGCGACGCGGCGCTGGATACGCAGGCGGATCGTGGCCAGGCCGGAGCCGATCACGGCGGCGACCGGGTGGCTGGGGTCGGCCTTGGCCAGCAGGTCCAGCGCCGCCCACTCGTCGTTCAGGTCGCTGGCCAGCTCGCCCAGGCCGCGCTCGACCAGCTCGATCGTGATGGCGTCCATGCGCCGGTGGCGTCGGGCGCGGGCATCGGGGTCGGTGAGGCGCAGCAGCGCGGCGGTGGACCGGCGGTAGCGGGTCACCAGCAGGTCAACACTGGAGTCCCGCAGGGACGCCAGAAACGGTGTGACGGTAGGGTTTTCCTCGGACACGTTGGCCCTCCTCTTGAACCGGGACGTTCGGGATGAGCGAGACCGGCCCCGCCAGGCGGGGCCGGTCTTCCTGTCTCAGATGGTCGCCAGGACCGTGAAGCCCTCGCGGCGGCCCTTGGTCGCGATCTTCTTGTTCAGCTCCGTGCGCAGGCTGTCCACGGTGACACCGCGACGGTGCGCCAGCGCGGCCAGGCACAGCTCGACCGCCTCGCGCTCGGCGACCGAGTCCTTGGTGCCGTACCAGGCGATGGTGGTGGCGTCGGCCATGGCGCGGTTCCAGGCGGCCCGCTCGGTCTTGACGTGGTCGGTGCCGCCGAAGCTGCGCGGCACGCGCAGCTCGCCACCCTCGGGGGTGGTGATCTGGGCGGCCTTGCGGGCGGCGACCTTGCGCGCCTTGTCCTCGGCGTACGCGGCGCGCTCGGCCTCGGTGCGGGTCATGAATCGGACCGACGCGGGGCGCGGCTTCACGGGCGCGTCGGGGAAGCAGGTGGTGCAGACGCGCTCACCGGCCAGCTCGATCACCTTCGCGGAGTCCTCGCCGCTGAAGTCGGTCATCCAGTAGTGCGTGGTGCTGGGGATGCGCGAGCAGCGGGAGCCGGACACGTCGTAGTGCAGGTGGCCGTCCTCGACGAGGTAGTACCGGGGCCAGCCGCCGCGCCGGGCGTACTCGGCGTTGAGCGTGACGAAGTGGTGTCGAATCTCGGTCAGGCGGAACTCGGCGTTCTGAATCAGCTCGGCAATCTCGGCGACCGGCCGAGGCTTGCGGGCGCCGTAGCGCGGACCGTAGCCCTGGGCGATCTCCTCGGCGTGACCCAGCTCGCGGCGCAGGGAGACCAGGCCGTGGTCGAGTTGGTAGGACTCGGCTTCGAGGTGGGCCAGGTGGTAGTCGATCTCGGCAGGGGTGGCGGCGCTGATGTCGGTGAAGATCGGGGCGGGAGCGGTGCGGGTGGTCATTTCGGTCTCGCTTTCGTCGTCGTACCGATAGTGTAGCCGCTCGTAGCGCGGCTCGTCAACTACCGGTAGACCTCGTACCGGACCGGCTGCGGCGCACGCGGCACGGTGTGCACCGGGTGGTCCAGGTCGAAGGTCCAGCGCCGGGCGGCGTCCAGCGACGAGTGGTAGGACAAGGAGACCGTCCCGGCCGCGCTCGGGTCGCGGGGGAAGGCGACCCAGTTGCGTCCCTCGCGGTCGTAGCCCCACCGGCCGTCTGAGCTGATGGCGCCGATCGTCTGTTTGCGCCCGTTGATCTCGACGGTGATGCGCTCGCGCAACACGGTGCGCTGCTCGCGGAACTCGACGTTGGCGACAGCCAGGTTGTACTCGGTGATCGCGTCGATCTTGGCGGCCATACCAGACTCCTGTGGATTGAACGTGGACGGAACGTGGATACGGAACCGGGCGCCCCGCGCGGGGCGCCCGGTCGGGCTGGTCAGGCCCAGGAGACGACGCAGTCAGCAGCTCGCGCCGCCGATGCGAGTCGGAACAGGTCGTCGAGACGACCGGTCATGTAGTCGTCGCGGGGGAAGCGGCGAGCCAGGACGACGCGCGCCTGGAAGTCCCGCGCCGACGTGCTTCCGCACAGGTCGCCCAGCGAGACCTCGTCGTCGAAGCCCAGCGCCCGGAGGATCCGAGCGGCATTGCTGTTGTTGACGTTGATGTCCTCGACGTCGGCGAACTCGTCGGCGGTGACGTTGTAGGCGGCGAAGGTGACCGACATGTTGACCTCCTGGTCGTTCGAGCGGGACAAGACATAGCTTAGCCACGCTCAGGGCGGCTCGTCAACTCCTGAATAGAGTTTGACAAGCCGCTCTCAGGATGGTTCACTATCCCTCGTTCCGCTCGAACGACCAGGAGGTCACCGTGAGCTTCGAGGAGAAGCACACCCCCGAGGGGATGGTGTCGTACCCACCCATCGACTCCCCCGACTTCGCCCGCACCAGCCCGCACGCCTCCACCTACGTCTGCGCCGACGCGCAGTGCCAGGCCGAGGCCGCCGAGCACGTCCGCACGATCACCGGCCAGCCCGGTGTGTTCCGCCCGTTCCAGTCGAGGAAGGACTGACCCCCGTGACCGAGAACCCCACCGTCGAGCGCTCCACGCCCGAAGAGATCGCCGAGCGCCGCCGCGCGGGCAAGCTGGGCCAGATCGAAGCCCAGCTCGCCATCGCGGCCGACGAGCGCGCCCCCGAGGGCGAACGCGACGCGGCGCTGAACCGCGCCATGGAACTCATGGCCCGACACGGCGTCACCGAGATGATGCTGGCCGCGCGGCGCGGGCAGGCCACCGACACGATCATCGAGAAGAAGATCTTGATCTCCGACCCGTACTCGTACGAGAAGATGCTGCTGGCCAGCCAGATCGCCAGCGCACTCAACTGCCGCAGCTTCTACAGCCACTACCGGAACATCGTCAGCTCGATCACGATCATCGGGTTCCGGAGTGACGTCGAGCGCGTCGAGCTGCTCTACACCTCGCTGCTCCTCCAGGCGGTGAACGCGGTGCGCAAGGAGCGCCCCTACAGCTACTCCACCGCGTCGGAGACGCGGCAGTACCGCAAGAGCTGGCTGGTCGGCTTCGGCGAGCGGGTCGGCGTGCGACTGTGGCGCAAGGAGCAGGAGGCCCGCGCGAAGTACGACCAGGAGCACGCCGCCGACGGGGACGGCGAACCCGGCACCGGTCTGGTGCTGGTCGGCCGCCGCGACCAGGTCAAGGCGTTCTACGAGGCCAACTTCGGCTTCAAGCCCCGGAAGAACAACCGACAGGTCGACGCCTACGCCAAGCGCGACGGTCGTCGCGCTGGCGACAAGGCCGACCTGGGTGGCGGCACCGGCGTAACCCGAGGTGACCGTCCGGCGCTGCCCGCGCGGTAGGACCGGAAACGACGGAGCCCCCGACCAGACTCTGGTCGGGGGCTCCGTCGGACTGCTCTACTTGAACAGCCCGTCGATGGTCTGGCTGACGGAGGTCAGGATCTCGACCGCCTTGGTGCCGATGTCGGTGCCGGTGGTCGCGAGCATCAGGCCGGTGATGACGGCGATGATCGTCAGGAACCACTCCTTGCGCCGGAACGCGAACACCAGCGTCAGGATCGCAAAGATCGTTACGAGTGCCATGCCGTCCGTTCTCCTCGGGGTCTGTGTACGGAACTGGCCACCAAGTGTAGCCGCTCGTGACGCGGCAACAAAAGCTACCGTCCGGGTGGCAAAGAATCATGGTCCGCCGCCATCCCGGCTACCATTCGTGATGCAGCAGGTCACCTACACGGCGGACCTTGATACAGCGTGGACTGGAGATGGATGTGACCGCAGAGCACTCGTCACCCGCGAAGGTGACGATCCCCGAGCGCACCCGGTTCGACGGGGTAGGCGTCGACTCGATGCTCAAGCAGCGCCTGTCCGACATGGCCGACGAGGTGGGCGCCCGTAACACGCGGGTGGCCATCGCGGTGCCGGTGCGCGAGATCATCGCGATCTTTCACGACGTCTTCGGGAACGTGCCACACGTGCCCGACTACGACCCTGAGCGCGAGGGGTTGCGGTGGGGTGGGCTTGCCGCGTACTCGCCGACGGAGGTCCCCGAGGCGCAGGCCGAGGTGGGCGTGAAGCTGACCGACGAGGGCGTGAGCGTGGTCTTCGAGACACATGACACCTCCGACGACGCACCGCTGACGCTGCGCCAGGCCGAGGAGTTCTTCCTGGCGGGTCTGGCGGCGGTGGCCGAGGGTAAGCGTCGGGCGGCGCAGCGGCCAACGCTGGGTGTGTCCGACGAGGACGCCACCGCTGAGCTGGCTCGGCGCGGCATCGTGGTCGAGTCGCTGACGCCATCCCTCCAGTCGGATTGACGTGCCGCTATCGTGGCGGCTAAGCTAGTGGCGTAAACGCGCACCCCCGCGCAGACCTGGAAGGACGAGACCATGAACAGCCGAGCCCGCTGGGCTGCCGGTGCGCTAGACCTGACCGGCGACATCAAGGCCGCATCCGAGTACCTGGAGATCGGTCGGGTCGCCGACGCCACCGGCCTGTCCACCAACACGATCGCCGACTCGCTCACCCGGCGCGAGATCACCAACCCGGCCAACCCGCGCGGCGCACTGTGCCGCCCGGTCGCCCGCGTCGGCGACGTGCCGCTGTGGTCGCAGGAGCAGGTGGACGAGTACCTGCGGCGCCAGGCCGCCCAGGAGGGCAACGACAACGACCTGCCCCTGGTCACCACGGCCGAGGCGACCGAGCGCCAGCTGGTCTCCACGGAGGAGATCGCCACCCTGTTCGACCTGCACGACCAGACCGTGCGGCGCTGGCAGCGCTACGACGAGACCTACCCGGCCGCCGTGGCGCGGCGCGACCGCAACGGCCGCTCGGGTCCGCCCGAGCACGTGCGTGAGCTGGCGGCCGTGCTGAGGTGGGCGGCAGAGAAGGGCATCGAGGTGCCCGGCGCGCACACCGCTCCGGCGGTGGCGTCCTAGAACCTGGGTTGCCAGGCGGAACAGCAACGGCCCCGGACCTGCGGAGACGCGGGACCGGGGCCGTTGTCGCGCTCGGCCTCGATCGGGGGTTGACGAGCCGCTGACTAGACGGCTAAGCTATCGGTGTTCCGCACGACCGAGGAGGACCCGATGACCAGCGCCCGCACCGACATCCACCGCCCGTCCGCCGCCGAGTTCGACCCCGCCGACTACGAGTTCGTCGCCGTGTTCGACTCCCGCGCCGACTGGCCGGGCGCCAACGACTGGTTCCTCCAGGCCCGCCGCGAGCTGCTGGACGCCGGATGGACCTTCTCCGGCGTGCACGGCGGCGCCGGTCAGTGCGACCACTGCGGCGCGCTGCTGCGCTACTCGGCGCTGATGAAGCACCTGCCCACCCGCACGCTGATCTACGTGGGCGAAACCTGCCTCGACAACCGGTTCGAGATGACCAAGGCCGAGTTCGATGCCGCCCGCAAGGCCGCCGCGCTGGACCGCGAGCGCCAGGCCAAGCTCACCGCGTTCAACGCCCTGTGCGAGACCTACCCCGAGCTGGTCTGGGCCACCTACGCGTGGAACATCGGCCAGGCTGGTGCCGTCTACGAGACCCGGCCGCGCTGGGTCGACGAGCCGAACGGCGAGCAGGTCACCGCGCCGGTCGCGGGCACCACCTGGGCCGAGCGCAACCGCAAGGACTGGGCGATCAGCACCCTGTCCGACATGGCGCGCAAGGCCCGCCAGTACGGCTCGTTCGCCTCGGAGAAGCAGGCCGCACTGCTGGTGCGCCTGGTTCACGAGCTGGAGGCTGCCGAGGCCGAGACCGCCAAGCGTGAGGCCGAGCGTGCCGCGAAGGCCGCCGCCCGCGTGAACGCCGCCATCGGCGAGATCGGCGACCGCCGCGAGTTCACCGGCACCGTGCGGTGGTTCGACCACTTCGAGTCCAACTACGGCTACACGCCGAAGACCTGCACCGTGATGATCCTCGACACCCCCGAGGGCACCGTGAAGTGGAAGGCCAGCAACTACATCGAGCTGGAGAAGGGGCAGCAGGTCACGATCAAGGCGACCGTCAAGGAGCACTCGATCTACGACCGCACCGAGGAGATCACCACCGTGGTCACCAGAGGCAAGCTCCTCTGACCGCGCGGCCCGCCCGGCGAACCGGGCGGGCCTTCACCCGTTCCGCACCACCCCGAGGAGTACCCAGTGATCAACATCGAACAGCGCGCCCAGCAGCGCGACACCTGCGCGTTCGTCACCTTCATGACCGTGGACGTGCTGGCCCGCAAGATGATCGGCCTGGTCGGCGACCGCCGGATGACCATGATGCGCCGCTACCTCGGCGACCGCGCGGGCACGCCGGACGTGCGCGCGGGGCTCCGGATCGACCGGCGCGGGTTCAACCCGGTCAGCCACCGCCTCGGCGTGGGCGTGGGCATCCACCTGCGGCCCGGCATCCACGGCATCGGGTTCTCGGTCCAGCGCATGAGTGAGACCGAGGACGAGGCTCGCGAGCGCTACCGCAACCCGGACAAGCAGTGGTTGGGCCGCCGCGAAGACCTGGTCTACGTGGAGCTGCGCGGCTGGCCGGGGCAGCCGAGCCGAGAGGACTCGATCCGGATCGAGCGGTGGAACGAGAACGGCGTGGGCGAGGAGATCATCGTGGTCTTCGACGACGTGGATCTGCTCGAAGAACTCGCCTGGGACATCAAGGGTGACCAGGTGCGCGAGGTCCACATGTGGGACGAGTTCTGCGAGACCCACCACCTGCACTTCGAGCACCACCTGCACCACCGGTCAGCGGGCTGCAAGGGTCGGCCGCCGACGCGCGGCGAGACGCTGGCGGCGCTGGCGGCCAACGCACTGAAGGCCGAGGCCGAGCAGGCGGCCAAGACCGCCTGACCCCGGATGCGCGACAGCCCGGCCCCGCGTGGGGCCGGGCTGTCGTCGTGTCACGCGTCGGGGGTGACCTCGCGCGGCTCGCCGAAGTTCAGCGTGACGCGCTCGGCGAGACCGGCGACCACGGTCACCAGCTCGTCGCCGGAGACGGTGCGGCCGTCGAAGGTGTAGGTGGCGGTGAGCACCGCCTGGCCGAGGGTGCCGGTGGCCGCGACGAACGCGGTGCCGTCGCCGTTGTCGGTGACGGCGAGGATCGAGGTGTCGCTGACGCTGAACTCGCTGGCGTAGTCGGCGGGCGCGTCGGTGGCGTTGCCCATCTCGTCGGTGAACGTGGGGGCGAGCAGGTCGAAGCCCTGGTCGGCCATGAGGTCCATGTGGTGATCAACCTTTCCGGGGGTGGCGGTGCGGGGGGTCGTGCTGCTGTCGCGCTCGGCGGCTGTGGCCTTGCGGTGGCGGCCGACGTGCAGGACGGCGCGGAGGCGTTTGCCCTTGATGATCCAGCGTTCCTGGTGCACCAGGTCGCCGTAGTCGGTGATCTTGCCCTCAAGCTGCACGTGCAGAAGCGTACGGCGGCGCGACCGTGAGGTGGTGGTGCCACTCGGGAGCGAGCCGACGGGCCGGGTTGACGAGCCGCGCCCAGCATGGTTTACTATCCCTGTTCCGCCCGACTACCCGAGGAAGTCATCATGTTGATCATCAAAGCGGAAAGCGCGCTTGAGAGGATCACCGTCTGGGGAGAGGTGCCCGAGCACCCGGACGTCCGCGACGTCAAGCCCAACGAGTGGAGCGCCAAGGCGATCCGGCCCATCAAGATCAAGGCCGTGTTCAACCGCGCCGACGGCGGCCCGTGGGAACTCGGCAAGATCACCCTGTTCGGCTTCGACGTGCTCAAGAGCGGCCGACCCAGCGACAACCCAAACTGCTACCACGACATGGAGGTCCCCGAGAAGGTCTACGCGTACAAGCGCGAGTTCTCCGAGGACCAGTTCGCGAAGACGGAGTGGGCGCGCGAATGGGCCGCCGTCCAGCTGGTCCGCATCAACGACGTGGCCGAGCGTGCCGACCTGGACAGCGACGTCGTCCTGGGCGAGCCGGTAGACCTCGATGAGCCGCAGCCCCGCCGGTTTCCCCTCGACTCGCCAGAACCGCGCGAGAACGGCCTGCGTGTGCGCTCCACGGTGAACGACGTGGTCTTCATCTACCAGGAAGAGGTCGGGCGCTGGCTGGCGACGACGGCCAGCGGCGGCGACGGCAACACCTACTCGTGGTCCGCGCTCAACGGCAGCTACTCCGAGTACGCCACCGGCGAGATGGTCGAGGTGCTGCTGTGACCACCGAGATCACCGCCGTGGAGCGGGTGGCCGCGTTCGTCGCGGCCTCCCGCAAGGCAGAGATGCCCGCCGTCCAGCTGCTCACCGACGACGTGGCCACCCTGGTCGGGCCGGACGTCCGGCTGCTGCACGCGGTCGCCGCCGCGCTGCTGCCGCACATGTCCGGCGGCGAGCAGGCCGACGAGGAGACCTTCCCCGACTACACCGAGGCCGACGCGCTCGCCGCCACCTTCGACGAGCGAACCCTGCACCGCCTGGTGCTGCTGTTCAACGAGGCGGGCGCCCGCGCCTACCTCGCGTACCGAGAGAAGCGCCGCGCGGCCAACATCGCCGAGATGCGCGCTCGTGAGGAGCAGAACGCATGACCGTCCCGACCCCCTCGAACCAGCTGCCGCCCGTCTCGCGGACCGGCGCCGAGATCGACGCCCGGATCACCAACCGGATCGAGAGGCTGGACGCCGAGGTCCGCATGGGCGCCAGCGCGGACCTGATCAACGGCACCCGGCCGAACAGCATGGTCGAAGCCGAGAACATGATCTTGCGGGCGCAGCGCGACCAGCTGATCGGCAAGGTCGAGGACCTGGCTGCCGAGCTGGCCCCGATGCAGCTGGCGCTCCGGACCCTGACCGCGCTGGTGCTGGTCACCTGCGGCGGCGAGGCCCAGTTCTCCGACGAGGACCTGGACAGGATCGCAAACGCGGGCGTCCAGTTCAGCCGCGACAGTCACGACAGCGGATGGTTCGTCGAATACGTCCAGCCCACTCAGGACTCAACCGGGAGGAAAGTGTGACCGAGGAGAAGCGCACACGCGTACTCGAACATGTCGGCGCGGTGAACCTGCACATCGACGTCACCACGGGCAGCATCGAAGTGCGCGCCAGCCGGGCCGAAGGAGACGTCGCCCAGGTCACCCTGGAGCCGGTGTTTCCCGGCGACGAGGTGGCCTTGGCGCTGATCGAGCGCGCCGAAATTCACATGTCGGGCAGCAACGTCCGGGTGATAGTGCCCGCGCCACCCGGCAGCGGCAGGCGGGTCGTTTACGGCAGCCACAACGTCGTCGTTGGCAACGTGATCGGCAACGTGGTCAGCGTGGGTGACGTGTACGGAGGCATCTTCGTCGGCGGCAACGGCGAAGTCCGCATCGGCAGCGTCGGCGGCGGCACCGTCCACATGGGCACCCCCGGCCAGGTGCGGGTCACCGCCATGGTCCCCTCGGACTCGCACGTCACCGGCAAGACCGTCGCGGGCGACATGAGCGTGTCCACCGACGGTGAGGCCGAGTTCGCCGAGGTGACCTTCACCTCCAAGAACGGCGACCTGCGCGCCGTGGGTGCCCGGCGCGTCAACGCGCACACCGTCGCGGGCGACATCACCGCCAGCGGCGCGCGATGGATGCAGGCGAACAGCGTCTCAGGTGACATCAGCGCCGAGTCCCTGGCGGGCGAGCTGAACGCCCGCAGCGTGTCCGGTGACATCGAGGTGTACGCGGTCGCCGACGGATCGGTGACAGCCAGCACGGTGTCCGGCGACGTCCGAGTGACCCGCTCCTCCGGCGTCAACGTCAGCGTGAACGCGGGCAGCGTCTCGGGGCGGGTGAGGACGTGAAACACGGGAGGACCTCGGCCGCCGGAACAGGTGCGGTGCACGCGCTGTCCACGATGGTGAGCACGGCGGGACTGCACCCGCCGCGCCAGTTCGGTGCACTGTGCGGCACCAGCTACACCTCCGAGCTGGTAGGGCCGGGCCGTTACCAGGGCCGCTGGAACTACACCGACGAGCCGGTCACCTGCCGCCGCTGCCTGGAGAAGCTGGAACGTCTCGCCGAGCAGGCGCTGCTCGACGAGCGCGCGATCTCAACCATGGCC
The DNA here is from genome assembly GCF_035712165.1 of Actinophytocola sp. Taxonomy (GTDB): domain Bacteria; phylum Actinomycetota; class Actinomycetes; order Mycobacteriales; family Pseudonocardiaceae; genus DASYTH01. The sequence goes on from NZ_DASTBH010000562.1 coordinate 14,955, forward strand.
GACGTCGCGGTGCACCGGCCCGGCTCCGGCTCGAACGCGCGCCCGGCGGACCCGGACAAGGTGCGCGCGTTCCGGCGCGCGTGGCCCGCGATGGGCCGGGCGGTCGCCGACCTGCTGCGTCACCGTGGCGTGCGGTTGGGCGAGGGCTGGACCGGCCCGACCCGGTTGGCCGGGGAGGTCTCGCGATGACGCGGTACGACGAGGACGCGATGCGGCGCCCGCACGGCGGGCGTCACCCGTTGGCGGGGCTGCCGCAGGAGCTGCTCGACGCGGCGCTGCGCGGCATCCGCCAGGCGGCCGACCTGATCGAGCCGGGCGAGGGCCAGGACCACGAGGCGGCCTACCTGGAGGTGATCGAGCCCATCCTGATCGAGCTGCGCGCGGCCGGATTCCTGGGCTCGCCGCTGTTCGTCGCCAGCCCGGCCAACTACGAAGTGCAGGAGGACGGCAGCGGCGAGCCGGTCACCGGCCAGGTGCTGGACCTGCACGACTGGCCGCACAGCGAGGACGTGACCGAGCTGCTGTTCGGGGCGCGCTCGATCCCGTGGGACAAGGCCGTGTGGGCGGCCAAGCAGTTGAACACCGATTACGCCATCGGCCCGGCCGCGTGGCGCAACCACCAGGAGAAGATCAAGGAAGGTGCGAAGTGACCGACGAGTGGAAGCCGCCCACGGTGGCGGACCTCATCGCCAAGCTGTCCACAATGGACCCCACACTCCCCGTGGTGCTCGCCGAAGACGAGGAGGGCAACGGCTTCGACACCTGGGGTGGCGACGTGGTGGAGTCGCTCTACGACACGGAATACAAGGAGACCTACCTGACCCCAGAGGCGTTCGCCGAGGACCAGGCCAAGGACAAGCCCCGCTTCACCGACGACGAGCCGCCGGAGATCGGCGGCTCCGTGCAACGTGTAGCCGTGGTGTGGCCCTGATGAAGATCACCGCACTGGCGGCGAGCCTGGCCGCACTGATCATGATGGTGGCGCCGTGGCACAGCGCGCCGACCGACACATCCCCGCTGGTGACGGTCCAGGCCGCTAGCGTCGCGGGCATGACGACACCTGTTGCCCCGGCCCCCGTGCCGGGCCAGTACCGCGCGTTCGGGCTGGACGGCGACCACTCCGGCTTCCCCACGGTGGTTCGGCTCGCCGACGGTCGCCTGCGCATGATGTGGCGACACGGCAGCGCGCACGCCTCGGCGGACGGGGAGATCCTGACCTCGGTCAGCACCGACAACGGCGACAGCTGGTCGACGCCCACCCACGTGACCGTCGACAACGGCGGGGATGTCCGCGACCCGCACCTGGGACCGTCGGGTCTGTCGGCCGTGGGCGGGGACGTGTTCCTGACCTACTTCGTGTCGGTGAACGGCGTCCCCTCGGGCGCCCGCGTGGCGCGCTCCACCGACGGCGGGGCGACGTTCGGGCCGTCGGTGCGGATCGACCCGAACATGCCGTACGCGGCGATCTCGGCGCCGGTGGTGAAGATCGGCGCCCGCCTGGTGACCGGCTTCTACGGCCGCAAGGTGGGCGAGACGACGGACTCGGCGTATGTGGCCTGGTCGGACAACAACGGCGCCAGCTGGTCGACGAACCGGGTGGCGATCGGCGACCCTGGCAGCAACAACCCGTTCCAGGAGCCCTGGGTGGTGGGGACGGGGAACACGGCGATCCTGATCATGCGGGACGGTTCGTGGAAGTCCCTGGCCGTGCGGTCGTGGGACATGGCGGCGAACGTGTGGTCGCCGATCTACCGCAACGTGCTGCCCAACGCGACGGGCAACAGCGCCAGCGTGTACGCCTCGAACGGCCGGATCTACACGGTGTACCGGGACACGGCGACGCGGGCGGCGAAGCTGGCCAGCTCGGGCGACAAGGGTGTGTCGTGGGTGGTGGAGCGCGAGTTGATGCCGATGCCTGCGGGTTCGACGGTGGACGCGGTGGGCAGCACGTATGCCCACCCGGTCGAGCTGGGGCCGGGGCGCATCTTCTGCCCGTTGGGCATGGAGCGGTCGCCCACCGACAGCAGGCTGTACCTCGGGTGGTTGTGACCCGGTAGACGTCCTGGGCGGGACGGGCGAGCCCCGATCGGTCGCAGCCGGTCGGGGCTCGTTTTTGGACGGAGGTTGACGAGCCGCTGTCAGGTCGGCTACACTTCGCTTGTTCCGCTCGAAGCCCAGGAGGTAGCCACCATGACCGAGACCACCACCCGCCCCCGCTGGATCGACGTTGCCGAGGCCGCGAGGATGCTGCGCCCGGTCCTGAAGGCGTGCTTCCCTGGCGTCAAGTTCTCGGTGCGGATCGACCGCTACTCGATGGGCGCCTCGATCGACGTGGCATGGACCGACGGCCCGACCGTCGAAGAGGTCGAGAACGCCGCCTACGGGTTCAACGGCGGCCGGTTCGAGGGCATGACCGACTGCTCCTACTCGGCCAACTCCTGGTACTGCCGCAAGCACGGCGCCCGCTCGGCCGAGACCTACGGCTGCGACATCGCCGAGAACAACGGCCCCACCAACTCGCGGTGCTGCGGCGACGTCGAGCTGGTGCACTTCGGCACGACCAGCGTGGGCACCCGGCGCGCCCTGTCGGAGGGCTTCACCTCCGTGCTGGCCGCCCAGGTCCGCAAGGAGTCCGGCCTTCCCGAGCAGGGCAGCCTCGATGACCTGCTGGTCGGCGGCCCGTACGCGTATGGCGACTTCGACACCGTGCGCGACGGCGTCTACCGCCTCTCGGTCAAGACCTCGCGCCCCTGACCTCCCCGCCGGGCTCGGGACTTCCGAGCCCGGCATCCCGTCTCCCTGGAGGAACCTTGAAGATCACCAAACTGGCCGCCGCGCTCGGCTCCGGCGTCGCCGCGCTCGCGGTCGTGCTGACCGCCTGCGACTCGACCGGCTACGCCGACGACACCAGCTACCACACCGAGGACTGCGACGCCGAGGACCTCGCCCACTTCGAAGACGACTGCGGCTACTGGGCCGCCGACGGCACGTTCGTCACCTGGTACTGGGTCGGACCCTACGGCGGATACCGCCCCGTCGGTTGGCACCCCTACATCCCGTACGGCGGCCACGTCGCGGGCCACGGCTACCGGCCGTCGAACGCGAACACCACGGCGAAGCCGACCCCGCAGCCGCGCCCCTCGGGTGCGCCCAAGCCGAGCAAGGCGGCGCCGACGGCGAGCGTGCCGAAGTACACGCCGCCGCCCGCCCCGCCGAAGAAGGCCACGCCGACCGGCGGCGGCTCGACGCCGCTGCCGAAGTACACCCCGCCGAAGTACACCCCACCCAAGCCGCGCTCGACGCGGTAGCGCGAGCCCCTGACGTCCCGAGGGAGAGAGATGACCAACAGCAACCCGAAGATCACCACGGAGATGATCGGCCCGGCCGAGGCCAAGGAGATCCTGGAGCACCACAACGCGCAAAACCGCGCCTTCAAGCGGAAGTCGATCAACCAGTACACCCGCGCCATGCGTCAGGGCGAGTGGACCTTCATCGGCGACCCCATCCGCTTCGACCGGGGCGGTGAACTGCTGGACGGCCAGAACCGCCTCGCCGCCGTGATCGAGTCCGGCATTCCCCAGACCTTCGTGGTCATCCGCAACCTGGAGCCGGACAGCCAACGCTACATGGACTCCGGGGTCAAGCGCAGCCCGGCGGACCAGCTGAAGATCGAGGGGGTGGCCCACCCCAACGAGGTCGCGCAGATCGCGGCGCTGGTGATGCACTGGAAAGGCAACGACCTGCCGGGCATGAACATCAAGTACTCGACGTTCGAGATCGTCGAGTTCGTCGAGGCCAACACGAACGCCGTGGAGGCCGCCGCCACGCACGCCCGCGCGCTGTACCACGCGACCAGGGCGTCCAAGGGGACCTCGGGCGCGGTCTACTTCATGGCCGCCGAGGCGGCCGGTGCCGAGACCGCCAGCGAGTTCTTCGGCCTGCTGACCAGTGGCGCCGGGCTCGACAACGGCTCGCCGGTGCTGCTGCTGCGGAACAAGTTGATCTACTGGGCGTCCACGAAGGCCCGCTCGCGCGAGCGCGCGGAGATCCTCTACTTCTACGTGCGCTGCTGGAACGGGTGGCGCAAGAACGAGAAGCTGGAGCGCTTGCAGCTGCCGCGCGACAGCCGGGGCGTGGTCACGATGGGCGACCTGCGGATGAGGGGCTGATCATGGAGAACCCCTACCAGGTGAGCAAGCGCGCCGCCGACACGCTCGGGCTGATCGGAGAGAACCGCCTCCAGTTCCGGCTGCACGCCGACGGCACGGTGCCGCCGTTCAACCGGCGCTGGCGCACCGTCGGCGGCCACGTCGGGTGGCATGAGGCGCTGCTGAAGTACGCCAACCGGTTCCTCGACGCGGGCCTGATCGACTACCTGCGTCCGGCGGGTACGCCGGTGGACCGGATCGACTCGGCCGGACAGGTGATCAACTGGTCGCCGGTGTTCCTCACCCGCGCGGGCGAGTACCTGCTGCGGCTGTGGATTCACCAGCCCTTCGAGGTGATCGAGGCGTCGGACATCGAGGGCTTGCTGGACCGGGCCGCCATCACGCTCTCGACCGCGTACGTGGAGGAGTCCGGCCTGCTGGAGGACCGCCGCGACCGGTACGCCGACCAGCTGCGCCCGCACGCCGAGCGGGTGCTGAACGAGCTGCTGGGGCGCTGATGGAGACCCAGCACACGGTGACGGCCCGCAGGCGGTGGCCGTGCGGCGACCGCCTCGGGCCGGGCTGCTCGGGCTGGATCGAGCCGGGGGAGGACTACCTGCGGGCGGTCGCCTTCCCCGGCGGCGAGATGAACCTGGAGGGCAGCAGGCCGTACGTGCTGCGCGTCTGCGCCTGCTGCGCGCACGGCCTGAACTCGGCGACCGCGCCGAGGATGCGCCGCCGGAGGAAGCGGTGACGGTCAAGCTGGGCGCGGCGCCTGAGAACCCCATCTCGGTGCGCCGCGCCCGGCGGCCCATCTGGGACGCGGGTCGGGTCACCTACATGTGGGAGTGCCGGATCTGCGGGCGGCGGGCTTACCACCGGTCAGACCGAATGGAGGACCGCTACCGGGCCACCATCGGCAAGGAGCCGGACCGGCATGCCCGCGAGCGCGCCACCGAGGGCGGCCTGCGGCACCTGCACCGCAAGCACACGCCGTGCACCTGCTGCTCGATCGACGGGCATTCACGATTCACGAATCACGAGGCGAGTTCATGATCAGCAAGCCAGAGGGTCTTGACAACAAGGTCGAAGCCACGCTCGTCGCCACCGTGCGCGATGACGACATGATCAAGCTGGCGCCAGGGGTGTACGTCCACGCCGACCTGTTCGCCGAGGTCCACCCCCTCGGCGGGGATCCCGAGCGGGCCAAGACGCTGAAGGCGTTGCGCACCGAGCTGGTCGAGGAACGCCTGGCCGCCGCGTCGGCGCGCAACAACACCACGATGGCCGAGCGCAAGGTGGGCGAGATCGCGGACACGCTCCGGCAACGCGAGCACGAGCTGGCCGAGCTGCGCCGCCAGCACCGGCTCGCCGTGTCGGCGCTGCACCACTTCCAGAACGCCGTCCTACCCGAGGAACGCAGCCCGCTGTTCGAGCAGCTGCTGGGCGCCGACGGCAAGGCGGGCTCGATCGCGGAACCGTGCAACGCGGTGTTCACCATCAACCGGCGCTACCCCGGCTGCGGGTGCGACGAGCCATGCTTGGAATCGGTGGCCGCCCACCCGTGCGCGCTGCGGCGCGGTCACCCGTTCGTGCTCGGCAAGGAGAAGCACCGGACGCTGTACGGCCGCGACTTCGACACCGACGAGTCCATGCTGATCGGTGAGGACGATGGCTGACCTGGAACCGATCGAGCGGCCCGACGGGCGGACCTACCGACCGCGCAAGATCGTTGCGTGGTCGTGGGAAGACGACACGGTTCATGGCTGGTCGGCTGGCGCGGTGGTGCTGGGGACGCATGACGTGGACCGGGCGCGCGTGTTGGCCGACTCCTCAATCAAGGCGTGGTTCGGGTCCGAGCTGTCAGCGGTCGAACCCGAGGTGGGCTGGTACCGGCTGGGCTACGAGTACGGCGAACAGATCTGGGCCGTAGATGAACGGCGCGGGCGAGCCGGGGTGTGGTTCACGGCGAAAGAGGTTGTCGAGCCTGGCTAGTCTGGGTGCAGCGGAGTGGCGCAGCTCGGTAGCGCGGCGGGCTCATAACCCGCAGGCCGCAGGTTCGAATCCTGTCTCCGCTACGGTCGCCGGTTCGAATCCGGTCCGCACCCTGTGGGGGCGGTAGCTCAGCCCGGCAGAGCAAGCGGCCCCGTCCTTCGCGGCGGGGTCGCCGGGCCGGAGTTGACGAACCGGTGAACCACCGGCTAGTCTACTGGCATGACGACGGACAAGGGCAACTTCCGCTACATCGGCACCACCAGCGACGTGGTGGAGTGCGAGAACTGCGGCAAGGCCGACCTGCGCTGCACCGTGATCATCATGCCGGTGGACGCTGAGGGCAACGACGACGGCGAGCCCTGCTACTACGGCTCCACCTGCGCGGCCCGCGCGCTCGGCGTTCGCGGTGGCGGCGCGGCCGTCCGCTCGGCCGCCACCGGCGCCCGACTCCAGACCCTGATGAACGCCCACGACGCGGTGCGCATGCTGAAGCTGTACGGCCTGCCTCTGTCCGGCGAGATGACCGACGACCAGCGCAAGACCGCCGTCCGCGCCTACGTCCGGTACAACTCTGGCGTCCAGGCCCGCATCGCGGAGCATGGCGGCACCGTCTCGGACATGGTGCGCGACATGCTGGCCCGCAAGCACGCCGCCATCGCCGAGGCCGTGCTGGTCGCGGGCGCGGGCTGGAAGGACGACAAGCAGCCTCTTGACTGGGGTTACCGTCCAGAGATCACGCGCTGCTGGGCTCAGGTCACCTGGGACGACGTGAAGGTTGACTAGCCGTCGGTTGACCGGCTATACTATCCTCATGACCACGACGACGCAGGCGCCCGCCATCTGCAAGCGCTGCCACCGCAAGCTCACCGACCCCCGCTCGGTCGCACGCGGCTACGGCCGCACCTGCGCCGCCAAGGTCGAGACCAAGGTGGCGGCCACCGTCGCCACCTTCAAGCAGCCCCAGGTCGACAAGGCCATGGCCCTCATCGCCTCCGGCGGCATCACCCCCTCCGGGGTTGACACCTTCTACGTCGTCAAGGGCACCAGCGCCATCCACCGCACCGACGCCACCCTGTGCACCTGCACCGCCGGACAGCACGGGCGGACCTGCTACCACCTGATCGCGGCCCGCGTCCTCGACGCGGTGGCCGCCGCCTGAACAGCGAGCTGACCATGTTCGTCGTCAACACGTCGCGCAAGCGCGGCGTCAGCGAGCGCCGCCGGGTGCTGCACCTGGCGGCCTGCCGGGTCGGCAACGGCCGGTACGCCGTGCCGATCGACGCGGCCGAGGTGCTGCGGCTGGCCGACGACAACGGCCGGGCCGTGGCGTGCAAGCTATGCAACCCGCTCGAACTCGCGTCCTACGTCGCCGACTCGACCTGATCAGGCGATCAGCCGCACCGTCGAGCCCGGCTTCACCCCGAGGTGAGGCAGCAGCTCGACGCCCGCCCACACCGACGCGTCCAGCCGGTCCGGCGAGTCCTTCGCCGAACCCGGCACCCACGAGGCCCACTGGTCCTCGACGTGCTTGAGCGTTCCAACCACGTGCACGCGGTGCTGCTCCCACATGCCCGCCATCGGCTCGGCTCGCGCCCGCTTGCCCACCGACGCGGTGACCTTGGTCAGGTGTGGCACCCGCAGCTTCGACTGCTCGGCGACCAGCTGCACCATCGTGTGCACCAGGTCGCCGCCCTGGTTGGTCTCGGCGGTGATCGCACCGGCCGCCCAGTCGTCGGACGCTTCGAGGGCTTTCTGCGCCCACGCGTACGGCGTCACCCGGCGGGAATAATCCTCCAGCAGGTACAGGTGCGGGGCGTTGGGCAGCGATGGCGGGGTGTTGGGCGGCTGCACCCAGTCGGTCGGGGCAGGGCCGAGCCCGGCGACGATGATGCCGCACTCGTCGGAGTCCTCGGTGTTGGTGACCGCCGGGTCCACCGCGCATACCACGCGCCACAGGTCCGGGGTCCGCTCGGCGGTAAGCCGGGTCTGCTCGATGATGTCGAGGGTGATCAGCGCGCCCGGCACGGCGCGCAACAGCTCGCCGTCCAGCTCCTGGCGGCCCAGGGTGGTGCCCGCGAACTCTTCCTCGATCTCGCGCAGCCAGTCGGCCGAGAGGTTCTTGGCGTTCTCGCGGGTGCCGCCGCGCGTGAGGTAGGTGTTGGCGGCCAGGCCGCCCGCGATCGAGCCGCCCGCGTCGCGGTGCGCGTCGAGTAGCTTGACGAGGATCTTGTTGCCGCGCGTCGGGGTGGTGGTGATGATGATGCGCGGGTCGCCGATGCGGGTGGCGAACTTGATGCCCTCGTTCCAGACCGTGAGGTCCTTCCACGAGCCCACCTCGTCGCACCAGACGCCCTTGAAGTTCCAGCCTCGGATGCGGGCGGGGGCGTCGGCCGAACCGAGCCGGATGCGGCTGCCGTTCTTCAGGTACAGCGTGTACTCGGACCGGTTGTAGTTGGCGACGTGCGGGCCGTCCTCGCCGCCCAGGGCCTTCAGCAGCCCGGAGGGGCCTTCCACGCAGATCAGCTTCGCGTCGCCGAGGGTGGGCGCCACGATGGCGTAGTCGCCGGGGTCGGCCAGCGCCCGCTCGGCGAGCCACCCGGCGCCGACGAACGTCTTGCCCCAGCCACGGCCCGCCATGATCAGCCAGTGCCGCCAGCGGCCGGGCGGGGGCAGCTGGGAGGTCCGCGCGGTGTTGCGCCAGGGCAGCGGCCGGGGGGGTTCGAGGTCGGTCAGGATCTGGCGCTGGATCCCGGCCCACACCTGGTCTTCCGGGTCGAACTCGGGGCCGATGTCGTCGAGGCTGCCCAGGTTGGCCCAGTCGGTGACGGTGCCGTTGGGGTTCTGGTCGAGCTGTTGGGCGATGGCCCAGAGTCCGGCCAGGCCCTCGTCGGACAGGTCGGCGAGCGGGTCAGTCACGGCCGGGCCAACCGGGGTGGGCGCGCCGGATGTCGGCGGCTACGGCGTGCTGGCGGCGCCGTTCGGTGCGGGTGAGCTGGCGGGCCAGGTGGTCGCGGTCGGCGGTGCCGACGCAGCGGCCGTCCCAGGTGTAGGCGATGCCGAGGGGGGCGGGCTGGCGGGGGACGACGAGGACGACGCCGTGTCGGCGGACGCGACGCCAGCGCCAGAGCTGGGCGAGGGCGAGCAGGCTACGAGTCCGCATGGTGGCCTCCGGTGAGCTTGGCACGTTCGGTCTCGGTGAGCGCGGGGCCTGCACGGTCGGGGGCGGCCACCTGGTAGCCCAGGGTGGTCCTGGCGGCGAGGATGGCGCGCTGGGCGGCGCGGCGGGCCTCGACTTCCCAGGGGATGCCCAGCTCGCCACACAGGGCCTTCAGGGCTTCGACGACGGTGCGGCCGTAGGAGCGCATGACGTCCACCTTCTGGGCCTCGATGCCCAGCCGGACGCCGTCCTTGATCAGCTTGGCGGCGCGGTCGCGTTCCTCGGCTTCGAGGGCGGCCAGTCCCCGTGTGGCCTCGGCGACTTCGTGGGTGTCGCCGAACCGGTCGACGTCGAGCTTGTGGCCGATCAGCGCGCCGATGCCCTCGGCCTCGTACTGCTGGGCGAGCAGGATGCCGTAGAACTCGGCGCGGGCGCAGGAGACGGCGACCAGGTGGGCGTACGCCTCTGCGAACTGGACGGGCCGGACGGCGGGGTCGCCGTAGCCGGGCAGGCGGTCGGCGAGGATGCGGGCGGCCTTGCGGTCGGCGGCCGAGCCCGCCGAGACGGGCGGCAGGGTGGGGTCGGCGGGGTCGGCCCAGGCTTGCGCGGGCCGGGCGCCCTTGGGCCACTCGGCTACCGGGTCGTGGTGCTGATCTTCCGCCATGCGCCCAGGGTAAGCGGCATGCGCGGATGCGCAGGGCAGGCTCGCGGAGGTACGCTCAGCGGGCCGGTTGTCCAGAGGTATGGGAAGGCCCCCCGTTGTCGAGGCGGGGGGCCTTCGTGCGCCCTGGGTCAGGCGGAGATGGCGGCGAGCAGGACGGCGACGTAGTCCACCTCGGGCTCGACGCCGGTCTCCATGAGCGCAAGCTGCGCGGAGTCGAACGCAATCTCGACGGCGGCGCTGGCGTCGGGGTGCCGGTTCTCCAGCTCCTCGATGAGCGCGGCGCGGGTCATGCGCTCGTGCTCGTCGGGGTTGGGCTTGGCGTCAACCAGGCGCAGCGCGCCGATGAGCAGCGCGTCCGGCTTGCCGGTCATGAACTCGGCGAACTTGGGGTGCATGGCGGTTCTCCCTTGATCGAGCGGAACACCGATAGCTTAGCCGGTGTCACAGCGGCTCGTCAATAGGAGAGTGGATACGCCACGGCCCCCGCACCGGGGATGGTCAGACGGGGGCCGCAACGCGAGGGTAAGTCACATCTGTTGAATGATCAACCAGGTAGACGTCAGGGACGAAAAGACCGGTTCCACAACCCGATGATCAGGAAGGTGCCGACCAGGGACAGCCCGGCCGCGATCAGCGCGCCCAGCATCAGCCGCACATGGCGGGGAGGTGGAACGTCCCCAGCTCGCGGCCCGATGGCCCCGCCTCGATCTTGGGCAGGCTGACCCCGTCGAACGCGGCGGCTACCCCGCCCTCCAGGCCGATCGTGTCCGCCTCGGGGTCGACGTCGGCCACGGTGGTCTCGTGGCAAAGCTTCGAGCACACCTCGGGGTTCGGGTCGCCGTCCGGGTTCTCGATCACCAGATGCACCAGGTCGCCGGGCTTGAGCAGCGCGAGAGTCGTCGTCATGGCCACATCGTAGGGCTAGTCGTAGGTCTTGTCCTTCGCGCTGGCCCGCTTGCGCTTGCCGGGCTTGTCGGCGACGACTGGACGGTGGGGCTCAGGTCGCTTGTGCGGGGATGGCGAGTCCAGGTCGAACTCCTCGCCCCAGCCGTCCACGATCGCGCCCGTGGGATCGAGCAGGGCGGCGCCCAGGGCCATCGGGCCACTGGGCCACAGCGGCAGGCCGCGCTCGGTCAGGGCCGCGTCCTGGTTGAAGACCTTACGGGCGTGGGATTCGTTGTCGCCGTGAACGAAGGTCAGGCGGCCGTGGGTGGACTCGATCACGATCACCCAGGGGGCACCCTTGGGCATGCCAGGCCGGAAGTACGGCGAGCCGAGCGACCGCGACGGAGCCGAGCGCGGCCGGGGCGGATGGACGCGGGCGCCGGTGGCAGTGGCGCGGCGGGCGTAGGCGCCTCGGCGGGCGCCGCCGCCGAGTTCGGGCTGGCCGACGTCGCCGCTCTCGATCCGCTCGTGCCAGCCGTTGACCAGGCGGCGGGCGCATGCGGCGTGCACCGGGATGTACTCGCCGGTAGGCATGCGCCACCAGTGGATGGCCGAGTGGTCGCAGACCGTGCACCCGGCGGTCAGGCCGTACTCCAGGTGCTCGGCGATGTCGGCGGTGTTGACCGCGAGGCGGCCGTGTTCGTTCAGAGGCGGCTCGGGCAACAGCATCAGCGCAGACCTTCCTCGATTAGCGCTCGCAGAGCGGCGAGCCGGTCGGTGTCCTCGGTGGCCATGTGCGCGACCACGGGGTTGCTGTCGGAGAACTCGATGCCGGACAGGGTGGGGTAGAGGTCGGCGTTACTCCGGGCGGCCCGGAGGACCCCGGCGAGGATGTCGAGGTCCGGCGGCACGTCGCCGGACTGGCCGCCCGCCGACCAGAAGCCGTTGACGAAGCCGAGCACGGCGGCCTCGCGGATCAACCGCTCGGTGTGGTGGCTGATCTTCACAGCGCGCTCGCCGGGTCGTCGAGGACCTCCAGGGCACGGGCCAAGGTGATCGTGCTGTCGGAGCGGCCGACCCAGGGGGCGCGGGCGACGCCGAGGATCGGAGTGGACTGCGTGGAGGTGAGGGTGAGGAAGACGTGCTGGTCGTAGGTGGGGCTCGGCCAGCGGGCGCGGATGTGGACGCCGTGGAAGTTCGAGGTGCGCTGGTGGATCTCGGGGGTGTCCAGGCCGCGCCTGCTGAACCGGATGGACAGGCCGTAGGCGGGGACGGGCTGCCACAGCGCGTTGGGGTTGAGGTAGTAACGCTTCATGCCCTCGATGAGTGCGGCGCGCTTGCCGGACAGCCGGGCGGGGACGGGGGCGACGGTGTGTTGCAGCATGGCGAGCCTTTCAGTGAGGTGAGATGAGGAGAGACCGCAGCCCCGCGCGGGGGGATTCGCGCGGGGCTGCGGGGGTGGGTGCTCAGACCCACGGGCGACCGTCCATCTGGACGGAGGCGACGCCGACCTTGGCGAGGCGGTTGGCCTCGTCGAGGTCTTCGGCGTAGTCCCAGCCTTCCTGGTCGCGGACCTCGGCGTGGATGTGCTCGTGGCCTGCTTCGCAGGTCCAGCCACGTCCGTCGGGGAGTTCCCAGGCGAGTGCGCCGCACTCGACGATCTGGGCGTCCACGATGTCCTCGATCTCTTCGACCCAGTGGGCGGGGATCTCAATCAACCAGTTGCAGATCTCGGCATCGGGGTCGAGGTAGCAGCGGCGCACGTTGTCGACGGTGGCGTGGGTGCCGGTCGTGCCGTTGTGGCGGGCGCGGTTGCCGCAGGTGATCGCAGCCATTGGGGGCCTCATCTCTGTGGAGTTGTATCGGGCGGAACATGGATAGCTTAGCCGTGTTCCGCCCGGCTCGTCAACCCCTGAAGTCGAAGACGTCCCCGTGCTTCTTGTGCAGCTCGTCGATGATCTTGTCGGCCGCGTCCAACTCCTCTTCGGAGACGCGGGGCAGGGCGGCGGGGCAGGCGGTGTTGATCACTAGGTACTCCTCGGGCTGGTTGCGGAACGTAGTTATCGTAGCCGTTTCGTCAACGGCTAGTCAATCTCTACATCGCTCGCCGAGGGCTTCCTGTTTCCTGTTGGCCTAGGAAACAATCAACCGGTTTCGAGACGGCTCGTCATTCGCTGGAATAGCTACATGACCTGCACGTTCTGCGACATCGCCACCGGGACCGGCCCCGCCACCATCGTCGCCGAGTGGCCCGACACTATCGCGATCTTCCCCCGCGAACGCGGCGGCAAGCGCGGGTGCACGGAGGGTCACATCCTGGTCATCCCGCGCGTGCACGTTCGCGACGCCGCCGACCAGCCGCTGGTCACCGCGATCACCATGGCCCGCGCCGCCGAGCTGGCCAAGCGGCTCGGCTACGCCGACTGCAACATCATCACCAACCAGGGCGCGGTCGCCACCCAGACCGTCTTCCACCTGCACGTGCACCTGGTGCCCCGCCGTGCGGGCGACGGACTGGCGTTGCCCTGGAGTGCGGCGGCGTGAGCGCCTACGCGGCGGCGGGCTCCGGCCTGCGCGACCATGCCCGGTAGTTGCGGATGTAGATCACGGTGAAGCCGGTGATGGAGATCAGGAAGCCCCAGTTGCGGGTGAGCAGCATGAAGCAGATCCAGCCCACCTGGGCGACCATGCCGACCACCCAGGCGGCGCGGCGCTTGCGTCCGGCCAGCTCGGCGTTGGTCAGGGCCAGCGCGGCGAGGGCGAAGGACAGCAGCTGCTCGATTGCCATGAGCCAAGGCTGCCAGCTCGGGCGCGGGCAGAGTACGCCGTGCGGCGGGGCTGGAGCGTGCCATCTGGCACAGAAGGCCGACGGCCCCGGCTCGATCGAGCCGGGGCCGTCAGGCGGGGTAGGCCGGAGCCGTTGCGCGGCCGGGCCGGGGGGCACGTTACCGCTCAGCGCGCGTCGCGCGACCCCGCCCACCCCTACCGGCGATCCTCTACTGAGCGCCTCGTCAGGCAGCCTCGCCGCCGGATGTCACCCGCGAACGTAGTGGACGCAGCCTGCGGTGAAGCATTTGCCCTCGCTGTTGGCGGGGTGGTCGTTGCCGCACTTCTTGCGGCTGGCAGTGCTCATGCCCTCGCGGGGCGGGGTTCCGGCGCCGGTGCCGCCCTTGCGGTGTTGCCACGCCTTCTTGGGCGGGTCCGGCTTCTTGGGCGGGTCCGGCTTCTTCTCGTCCTTGCTGTCGTTGCCCTTTCTCCCCACAGTGTCCTCCCAGTTGGTTACCTACTGACGATTCACTTCCAGCCACGCCACCGTGGCCCGGCCGCGCTCGCGCATGGTGCCGAGGCCCTGATGGCAGAAGCAGGTCCCAGCGACGTGCCCGAACACACCGAGCACCAGGCACTCACGATGCACCGGGGCATCGGTGGACAGCGGGCGCCCATCGTCGCCCGCGCGGGCGTGCGGGACGAGCAGACCCTGGTCGCCCTCGGCCACCAGCTCGCCACACTCCAGACACGGCTTGCCGACCGGGGCGGCCACCTGCTCGGCGTCGGCAATGAACGGCGCGCCCCAGGGCTCGCCAAAGAACCGATTCACGATCTCCTCCTCGGCCTGCCGTCCATGCGAGGACGTTCCGCGTGCGGCTTGAGGGTCCGCCGCCACGGGATCTTGTCCGGGAACCGCTGGTCGATGCAGATGTCGCCCGCCTCGACGCCACATCGCGGACAGGCCGCATAGCGGTGCCAGTACCGGTTGAGGGCCTCGCTGCGGTGGTCGATCACCTGCGCGCGGTCCTGCTGACGTCGTAGCCGTCCCGGCTGACCTGCTCGACGGGGATGCCGTTGGCCAGGCAGAGCGCGGCGCGCTGGTCGTCCATGCTGGCGCGCAGGTCCCAGTAGGCCACGGGGTCAGAGGACCGCAACGGGCCGGACGCCGGGTGCATACGGCTGGCCAGGGTGGACATGGCGCACTTGGCGGCGATGGCAGCCCGCCGGTTGTAGCCGGGGCGCCGGATGTGCCCGAGCTGGATGCGGCGCACGGTGATCCGCTGGCCGGGCTCGGCCCAGTCGCCCGGCAGAGTCTCGACCTCCACCAGGGCCTCGTCGGGGACGCACAGCGCGGCATGGCCGCCGAGCACGACGACCTCGGCGTTGGTGGGGTTGCGGTGGCCATGCTCGTCGGGCCGGTCGGGACCGTAGGCCATGGCGGTCGTCTCGGTCATCGGGTGCCCTGCCCAACGGGTTCGGGGTCGGGGATGCGTTCGTGGTCGCCGTCCCAGCCACCGCCGCCTCCGTCGCGGCAGTACGCGCACCAGGGGGCGAACAAGAAGTGGCGCCAGGTGCTCCAGCACATGGCCGTGAAGCCGAGGTCAAGCGGGATGTAGAGCAGGGTCACGCCGGTGACGTGGACGGCGGTGTTGGTGACGATCACCCCGGCGATCAGGCAGCCCCAGGTGAGCGAGGGCTGCTCGTCGAGGCGGTGGGAGAACCAGAAGGTCCACAGCTGCCGGTCGGCGACATCCTGCGGGGTGTGGCCGCGTGCGCGGTCGCACCGCTGGCAGTCGTGTTCTGGCAGCACGGTGTGGGTCAGGGACAGGAACATCAGGATCGCGGCGATGAAGCAGGCCGGGCTGGTGTACGGGTAGAGCGCGTCGATGTGCAGCCAGGACGGCACGGAGAGCACGAGGGTCAGGGCGGCCAGCGCGGGCAAGGAGTGGCCGAAGCGGGCCACGCCGTCCAGTACGCGGCGCTGCGGGTGGTCAGCGGTCGCCACGGCCGCGCAGCTTTCCGGCGAAGGTCTCGAAGACGTCGGCGACAGCGCCGGTGATCTCGCCCCAGGCGGCGGCGGCGCGCTCGTGGGAGCTGGCGGCGTCGGCGACCTTCTCGACGATCTTGGGGTCGGCGTTGTCGGCGGCCCACTCGGCGAGGCGGCCGTGCACCGGGCAGTCGAACTTCAGCACGGTCTCGCCCTCACCGTTGGTGCACCTGCCACAGGAACGCAGCGGGCCGGTGGTGCGGTCGTCGTCGAAGGCGCGGGTGTCGGTCACTAGATCAACTCTCCTCGGAACATCTCGGGATGGGCGTCGATGACAGCCTGCCCTGCGGCATGCATAGCCTCGGCGACCAGGGCGACCGCGTAATCGGAGTACAGGCTGGTGTTCGGGTCGGCCTCGGCCGCCGCGCGCTGCTCGGGCGTCCAGTGCTCGTAGTCGGCGGTGAGGATGGCGAACGACAGCTCGCGGTGGTCCCCGCTCACGAGTCACCCTCGGCTTGCCGGGCGCGCTGGGCCTGCTGCTCAATCAGGCTGAGGTCCAACGGGCGCTCGCCGATGTACTGCTGGCACGAGCAGGGGCGGTAGCGGTCCTGCGCCACGCTGTAGTCGCTGGCCTTGCAGGCGCCGGTTGTGGGGTCATGCAGGGACAGGTGGTGCCTGCACCCGCACACGTAGGAGGGGCTGCCGGTCCTGGAAGCGCGACGCGACCGGCCGACCCTGCCGAACAGGTAGCCCAGGACGAGGATGGCCGCGCCGACCGCGAGGCTGGCCGGGTCCATCAGGCCAGCCCGAGCACGCTGCCGACGGCGTGCGCCGCGCTCGCGGCGACGTCGGCAACGAAGTGCAGGGTGGTGACCACGGAGTCGACGACGATGCCGCGCGTGACCGGCAGGGTCAGCAGGACCGCGACGAGCACGGTGCCCGCGAGCATGGCGGCCTTCTCGGCGGTGGTGACGGCGGGCGGGGCGGCGAGGGCGGTCTGCGCATTGCTCATGCCGCGTAGCTTAGCCGCGTGATCACCGGCTTGTCAACTAGGTGTCGGCCCCGGTCTGTCGAGCACGCCTCGCGCTGCGAGGAAGTGGAGGGCGGGCGGCGCTGCCGGGGCCGACAGAGCACAGCCTAGCCGGTCTCGTGGCGGCTACGCGACACCAAGCACAGCGCGTTAGGTCACGGCACTCTGCGTAGCTCCGGCAAATCAGCGCTTTAAATTACTACCAAGATCATGTCTCATCCGGATAACAATGTTGGTAACGATACTCTGGGTGAGTCAAGCAGGTCATGCGTGGTCGGCATGCATCATGGGCCAGTCAAGCCCGGTTGACGAGCCGTCCGATACCCCCGGGGGGTATTTTCGGCCATTCGTGGACACCCTTCCCTATCAAGCGTGTCCATGCATCCTCGCGTTTCCGCAGGTCGGTATGCATGTGGTCAGGGCGCCAATGCATGGTTGTCCAGCTTGACCGGCTCTGACCTGCGGGTTCATCCGAGTGGACTGGACACCCTGGGGTGCTGATTCAGCCATGACTCAAACGCTTGATGCATGATGCTTGATGCAGGTCATGTCTTTCATGCTTGGTTCAGTACCCTTTCCGCAGATCAGACCAGATCAAGCAGTCATGCATCATGGGTCATGTCGAAATTTCGACCCTGGCGTGACCGGACCACCCCCTATAAGGGCACGGTTTCGACCCCTCGGCGGCCCCTGCGGCGGCCCCGGCTCGGCGGGCGGGAAAAGCCACAGTAGGAGGCTTGTTACCGGCCGGTACATGCATCTGTCCACAAAGGTCATGGGTCTGAGTCAAGCTGGACAACCATGCACTGGAGGGTGTCCCACATGCATGCGCGACCTGGGGATGTACCCGATTTTCTGGACACCCTTGTCTGATGTTGGTGACCAACATAAATCACAGCCCATGACTGTCCATGCATGACGCTTGACTGCGGAGCGCAGTCAGTACCGGCTTGCCAATCTCCAAGCCTTTGGTGCATGATCTGCGGCATGACGGTTGATCACCAGGCCCTGGGGTTCGCGCTGACGACCCCGGACGTGGCCGACATCCTCGACAAGAACGAGCAGGAGGTGCGCGACCTGGTGCGCGCCGGAGTGCTGCCCACTCTGATCAAGCGCGAGCCCGGCGAGCCCATGCGCATGTGGTTCCACCCGGACGACGTGAGCGGCGTCGAGGTCCGCATGCGCAACGCGGCCCAGGCGAACGGCCTACTGGTGGACGAGCGCAACCGCCTGCGCGTGCAGGCCGCGCTGCGGGCCTACCTGAATGCTGTGCCCCCGACGGCCTCGTACGACCGCGCCCTACTCGACAACGCCCCGCTGCTGGGCAAGACCCGCCAGCGTGCCGAGGTCGTGCACGTGCGCGCCGAGGCGGTGGCCTCGTTCGGCTCATCGCTGGACAACGTGCCGGTGACGGTGTCGATGGCGACGCAGGCCCTGGAGTTCCTGGGGGCGGTCCGGGTGCGCGGGGTGACCGCGCTGGCCGAGCCGGGCAGGCAGCGGTGGGGTGTGTGGTTCCGCCTGCCGCCCGGCTTCGCGGTGGGTGATGACGATGAGCCCGAGGTGGTCGCGGGCATGGTCGACGGGGCGTTCGAGCCGGGCGACACGGTGACCCGCCGGGGCGCGGGTGCGCCGCATGTGGCGGGGCCGCTGCTGGGGTTGGATGACCTCGACGACGACCCCATTGACTAGCCGCGCACCCAACGGCTAGCCTTACCGCATCCGGACCGCGTGAGCGGCCCCCGATCCCCCCGAGGAGGACCGAGTGAAAGTCGTGATCGCCGTCCTGGTGGTGATCATCGTCGTGCTGGTGGCCGCGCTGATCGCGTGGGCGGTCAAGGACCGTCGCGAGGCTGTGCGCCGCGACGAGTGGCAGCGCGCCAAGCAGGAGGCCCACAAGGCGGGCCAGAACCTGCTCGCGCTGGAGATCACCGTCGACAAGATCGAGACCGAGCTGGACAACGTCAGCGACATCGAGAGCCTGCTGGCGGCCAAGATCCGCCAGCACGTCAGGGAATACCGCAGAGGAAGGATCGACCAGACCGCATGAACAAGACCATCAGGAGGGGCGGGATCTTCCTGGCCGTCGCCGCGCTGGGCGTCACGCTGACCGCGTGTTCGACCTACGCCGCGCCGGACCAGATCATCCTGTACTACACCGCTGGCACCGGCGAGTCCCGCCAGTTCCAGGAGTGCATCCAGCCGGGCCAGTCGGGCTCGTACCCGGTGGACGACGAGATCTACGCGCTGCCCACCTCGCTGCGGACCTGGAACATCCGGCCCAAGGGCGGCGACACGGCCGACCCGATCGCCTCGGGCACGCTGCCGGAGACCGTCAACGGCGCCAGCCAGCCCGGCCCCGAGGTCGTGGTGTACGCGACCGCCGACTTCTACCTCAACTCGGACTGCAAGGCCGGGACGAAGTCGCCGATCGTGCGGTTCTGGGAGTCGACGGGGCGCCGCTACGGCATCTCGGCCGACGGCGAGGACGGCTTCAACCAGGGCAACTTCAACAAGATGCTGCTGAACACGCTGGTGCCCGCCGAGGAGACGGCGCTGCGGCAGGAGACCCGCAAGTACGACGCGGACGCGCTGGACGCGAACACGGGCAACGTGTGGACGACCATGGAGCGCAACCTGGCGCCGACCTTCCAGCGGACACTGGAGGACAAGCTGGGCGGCAAGTACTTCTGCGGCACCGGCTTCGCGGGCGGCGCCGAGGTCGAGTGGACCGAGTGGCGGCCGAAGGTCAAGAACAGCGGCAGCTCCATGGAGGAGCAGGTGCTGGACGCCAACGGCCAGCCGGTCTACGAGGAGAAGAAGGTCAAGGGCACCTGCCCGCCGGTGCGGATCACGATCACCGACGTCAACTTCAAGGACTCGAACATCGCGGCGGCACGGGCGCGAGCCTACGCCGCCGAGCAGGACGCGAACGCCAAGCGCATCGAGGCGCAGGGTGAGGCGGACCGGGCGGCCATCCTGGAAGGCGTGGGCAACAGCCCCGGCTACGTGCGGTTGCAGGAGATCGAGGCGCAGAAGCAGGCCGCCGAGGCGTGCAAGGTCTCGAAGAACTGCACCGTGATCATCGGTGACCCAGGCAACACCTCGTTGCCGGTTGGTGGCAGGTAACACCTGGTGCCCAACCCCAGGGGTCCGAGAAGGGCGAGGCGGCGTGCGCGATCTTCGGCACGAGGTGTTGCGGGAGATCCGGCGGGTCGACGCGGAGATCAAGTTGCTGGTCGCCATGGAGTGGCCGGACAAGATGACGCGGATCGACGCCTGGCTGGACCGGCGGCTGCGGCTGATGCTGCGCCGGGACCAGCTGGAGACTCTGGGGTTCACGGTGACCGACCGCCGACGGCTCCGGTAGGGCCGGACGCGGAGACCACGCAGGTGTTACCGGCGGTCTCCGCTCCGGCCCCACCGGGCTCGGCGCAGCGGGCGGCGCGGGCCTTCGAGCCCGCGCTGTCCTCGCTGCCGAGGTTCATGCTGCCGGGCTGGGAGTGGCCGCTGGCCGACCCGGAGGACCCGACACCGATCTACGACGAGTTGATCACGACTCTCCCTGATCCAACCAAGCCGGACCAACGGGAGCCCGGCGGGAAGGCTGACGCTGATGAGGAACCAGGCAGACACCGCGAAGTGGCCGCCGACGACGGACATGGGCGCGGCGGGGCTGTACCACCCGATCAAGAAGATGGCGGACCTGGCGCTGCGGTTCGCGACGGTGAACCGGGCGACGAGGCTGCCGGACGGTAGCCCGGAGTCGGACGCCGACCACACGGTCATGCTGGCCTGGCTCGCCCCGGCGCTGGCCGCGCGGTGCACCGACTCGCTCGACGTGGGCCTGGTGTGCCAGTTCGCGGTGGTACACGACGCGGTGGAGGCGCTGGCCGGGGACACGCCGACGCTGAAGATCTCGCCGCAGGAGTGGGGCCGCAAGATCGAGCGCGAGGCGCGGTCGGCCGAGTCGATCGCGCGGATGTTCGGGGCGACGCTGCCGTGGTTCCCGGAGATGATCCTGCGCTACGAGCAGCGCGACGAGGCCGAGGCCCGGTTCGTGTGGGCGCTGGACAAGGTGATCGTCAAGATCGCCAACCTGTTCGCCGGGTGCCACGACATCACCGTGCAGGGCCTGACGGTGGACGACTTCGTGGACATGCGCACCGAGCAGCGGCCGAAGCTGGACGCGGTGACCGCCCAGTACACCTGGGGCGAGGGGCTGCTGCGGGTCTATGACCGGCTGTGCGCCGAGGTTGAGGCCCGCCTGCGCGAGCTGGCACTGCCGGTGGGCGCGCTGGACAACGAGGCGGCCCAGGCGGTGACCTTCGAGCAGTCCGGCCACGTCGCGGTCAGCCACGAGCCCGGCTCGTGCCCGGACGGCGAGGACGGCCGCTCGTGCATGTTCTGCGACGGCGGCCTGTTCGCCTGCGAGCGCTGCAACAGCTTCGAGGGCGCCACCACCACGCACTGCCCCGGCGAGCGGATGACCGCCGAGCAGCACGACGCGGTCTACGCGGGCGACCTGGACTACCGGCGCCGCGCTGACGGTACCGGTGAGTGGCTGCCGGTCGGCTCGCCGCACACCCCGAACCGGGGGTGGGAGTCGGCTCGGCTGGCGGCCGAGGTCGACAACTTCTCGATCGACAAGGTGATCGACTACGTGATGCGAGGCCAGGCATGACCGAGGAGAACATGCTGCCGAGTCCGTTCGCTCGCGGCCACGCGGCGCGGCAGGCGTTGAACGACCCGGTGCCCACCAAGCAACGGCCCGAGGACCAGGTGTTGCCCACCCCGAACGCGCACCCGTCGGTGCACGCGCAGGTGGCGGCCGACCTGATGGCCCGTGAGGCGATTGGCATCACGCGGTACGGGACACCGTTGCAGCCGTTCAACGGCCGTGACGCCGACCTGGACCTGTACGAGGAGCTGCTGGACGCGGCGGCCTACATGAAGCAGCGGCTGATCGAGAAGGCGGCCGAGGGCTCGGCGGTGTTCCCGAACTTCATGCAGGCGTGGGAGTGGATGCGCACCACCGGCGGCTACGACGAGTCGACGCCGCTGTGTGCCGCGCCGCACATCGTGGCGCACGCCCAGCTGCGGGTGGATGGGTCCGAGGAGGGCCAGGCTCTCTTCGAGGCCGCGTTCACGATCCTGAAGGACGCGGGGGTGCTGGCATGAGCCGCCTGTGGCACTTCCTGAGCGACCGCGCCGAGGCCGCGCGGACCGGCCAGTACACCGCCCGCGACCCACACCTGGCCGACGCGATCATGGCTGTGCTCGCCGAGCACACCACCCGCGACGACCGGGACCTGTCCTGCGTGGGTTGCGGGTTCGGCCCGGACGGCATGCCGCGTACCGCGATGCTGGACCACTGCCCGACGTTGCGGGCGCTGGCCTGGGCGCACTTCAACCACCCGCAGTGGCGCAGCCACTGGGCGCTGGACGCCCAGCCGTACCTGACGACCTGGCCGCCGTCGGAGAACTGTTTCTGCGGCGGCGCCCAGCGGGCGCACTGGCGCGGCACGCGGCGGCAGTGCCGCCTGACTCGCTGGGAGCGCGAGCACGCGCCCAACCGGATCCCCGTGGAGGTGGGTTGATCATGGAGCCGAAGAAGAAGGCCCCGAAGAAGAAGGTGCGCACCAAGGCGCTGCCGACCTGTCCGAACCACCACAAGGCCGAGAAGGTCGGCGGCCGGTTGCGCTGCCGGGTCAGCTGGTGCGCCTTCAACCGGTGGAAGTGATCATGCCCAGTTACACGATGCGCCGGGTCCAGGTGATCCGCCGGGAGTACGCGGTGCCCTGCTACGGCGAGGGCGTGTGGGACGGCTGCGCGCACGATGAGGTGGAGAAGGCGGTCGCCGCCTGCCGGGCCGAGCTGTCGGCGGCCGGGGTGGACGTCTACGCCGACACGATCAAGGTGCGGCCTGGCGACAGCGAAGTGATCGTCTACTACGTCACCGAGGAGAACCTGGCCGAGACGGCGCTGGTGGACGCTCGCAACGACGCGGTGGCGCTGCGGACCCAGCTGCGGCGGCTTGAGTCCGCGCTGGCCGAGCTGATCGGTGATTCGAGGTCTGAGCTGTCGGCGACGACGTTGACGCGGCTGGAACGGCAGCTCGGCGACATCCACCGGGCTCTGCGCCAGTCCGAGAGCGTCTAGGGGGTCGCAATGAAGGACGAGCCGACGATGAAGAACGCCACGCAGCAGGAGCGGGCGCAGGCGTTGTCCTGCCTGCTCGACGACGCCCGGTCGTTGGCGACCGAGGCCGAGGCCCTGGGCGGGAACATCTGGGACTTCGGCGAGGAGATGACCGCCTGCGAAGGCGTGATCGACCAGCTGAACGCGGCGGCCGACAACCTGGTCTCCTACCTGGAGGGACGCAAGAAGGAGCTGGGGTTGTAGATGCCGATCAAGGACTACACGACGAAGATCGACGCCGCCAAGACCGCCGGAGAGGTCCAGACCATTCTCGCGAAGGCGGGCGCCTCCGGCGTGGCGATGCGCTACGACAACGGCGAGCCGGTCGCGCTGGCGTTCACCGCGATGACGCCGTTCGGGATGCGCGAGTTCACCGTGCCCGCCGACTGGCAGGCCGTGCAGCGCGTGCTCCGGCGACAGAAGGTCACCCCATCACTCCAGACCGACGAGCAGGCCAAGCGGGTCGCCTGGCGGATCGTGAAGGACTGGGTGGAAGCCCAGCTCGCGATCATCCAGACGGAGATGGTCACGATCGACCAGGTGATGCTGCCGTACATGCGGACCGACGACCCCGAGGGCGGCGCGGCCCCGG
Source organism: Actinophytocola sp. (assembly GCF_035712165.1). Classification (GTDB taxonomy): domain Bacteria; phylum Actinomycetota; class Actinomycetes; order Mycobacteriales; family Pseudonocardiaceae; genus DASYTH01. Next base: position 38,380 of record NZ_DASTBH010000562.1, read on the forward strand.
TCACGATGTTCGAGGCGTACCACCGCACTCAGCAGTTGATGATCGAGAACGGACGGGACGTGGGGCAGCTGTGAGCGGCGTCGAGATCAACTTGCAGGAGCTGGGCGACGACAGCGTGCCGGGCCTACGGGTCGAGGTCGGCCTGGACGAGCTGCGCGAGTCGCTGGCGACCGCCTGCGAGCACGGGGCGCGGGTGAGCCTGCACTTCGGCCCGGACGACGAGCTGCACGGCCTGGTCGCCGAGGTAGGCGCGGGCGTCCTGATGTTCGACTCCTTCGACGGCGACGAGAACGAGCGCGAGATCGTGCCGCTGGACAGGATCCTGTGGGCGCGGATCCGGCGCCCCGCGTGATGAGTTGACTAGCCGGTGTGAGGTCGGCTAACCTAGACTGGTTCCGCCCGACCTCACCCGGAGAGTTGATCATGAAGACGAGCGACATCCAGCCTCGTACCTGGTACGGCACCAAAGAGAAGTACGGCCACCCGCAGCCGATCCTGGTGCACAACACCGACCGGTACTCGGTCACCGGCTGGAACTTCGAGTCGATGCAGGTCTTCCCGAACCCCAACGGCAGCATGACCGCGACCCGGTCCCGGCGCGGTGACACCACCGGCTACCTGGCGGTCCGGCTCCAGAAGCCCGCGTGGGACGCGGTGCAACGTTGGATCGTGCACGACGAGGACGAGCAGGCCGCCCACGACGTGATGCGTGAGGCCGCGCTGCTCCTGGACAAGGCGGTCGCCGAGCTGGCCACGCGTGGCAGGGTGCCGCTGAAGGAGATGCGGCAGGACGAGAACGACCAGCGCGGCCTGATCCTGACCGTCATCCACCCCCGCGACCTCGACGGCGACTACGCGACGGTGGCCCGCGAGAAGCACGAGCGCGACGAGGCGGCCAAGCAGGCGCGCGAGAACCAAGAGCGCGCCATCGCGGTCCGATACGACCACATGGTGGCGACCCTGACCCGCGCCAAGCAGCTCGGCCTCAACATCGACCGCTACAAGGGCGGCGTCACCGACTCCCAGAGCAGCTACGCGCGACACACGCGGGTCGAGATGGCGGTGGAGACGTTCGACTCGATCCTGGACGAGCTGGACCGCCTGCGCGGCCTGGTCGCCGAGACGATGCGCGCCGACGAGACCGGCGAGAGCGGGCACGACTGATGGCACGCACCGGCCGCCCGCGCCGTCTGATGGTTCCGTTGCCGCCCGAGCAGGTGGACCCGGCCTGCACCAGCGAGGTGCACGCTGCCGACCAGCTGGCCTACATCCGGTACCGCTGCCGCTGCGCGCCCGCCCGAGCCGCCTACGTCCGCTACCGGAAGTTCTTGGCGGTGCGCGGCGGGGACACGAGCCGGGTGCCTGCGCTGGGCACGCTGCGCCGCCTGCGGGCGCTGGCCCGCATGGGACACGGCTTCGTGACCATCGCCCGCGACCTGAGGCTGTCCAGCGAGACGCTGCGCAAGATCCTGCTGGGCAGGACCAAGACAGTCACCGTCCGCGTGGAGGCCCTGGTCATCGACTTCTACGATCGCTTCTGGGACGTGGACGGCGAGGAGCGGGCTACCAACCCGTTCGCCAAGCGCTGGGCGCGCACCATCAAGCAGCGTGCGGAGGAGGAGGGCTGGCCGCCGCCGATGTGGTGGGACGATGATCGTATCGACTGCCCGACGGCCCGAGGTCCCAACCGCAAGGAGAGCGACAGTGTCCGAGCCCGTAGCGCGTGAACCTGACTCGTACGAAGCGGCGCTGAGTGAGGTGACCGCCATCCTGTCCCGGCTCGGCGGCCTGCTCGGCAACAAGATCACCGTGGAGATCCAGGGCGAGCAGCTCGGCTACCCGGACGGCGCCGAGATCACCGGCCGCCTGTCCTCGGTCGAGCTGGCCAGCGACGGCGAGCACGGCGGCGTGCTGGTGTGGCTGTCCGGCATGAACAACCGCCTGCTGATCCGGCGGGTGGTGCACGAGGACGCCACGGCGGCGGGCATCGAGAACACCGCCGGTCCGAAGTGGCTCAACTGATGAGCGGCCGTCTGGCGCGCCTGCGCTTCCGGTACCGCCCGAGCAAGCTGGGCCGCTGCCTGGCCTACCTGATCGTGCTGGCCGGGTTCGTGGTGTGGATGATCTCGGGCGCGTGGCGCAACCCCGCCGAGGTGGGCAACTCCAGGGCCATTCCCTTCTGGACGCTGACCCTGGCCGCGAGCGCCTACTTCCTGGGCGCGTTCCTGGAGAAGTTCACCTTCGAGGACGACACGCCCGACGCTGATTGACTAGCCGGTGGGTGGTCGGCTAACCTACAGGGGTTCCGTCTCACCCACCGGAGGACCTCATGGCCACACGCGCCATCGGCCCCAAGGTCATCGTCGGCACCATCCTCGGTGTCATGATCGGCCTGACGGCCGCGTTCATCAACATCTACGTCGCGGGCGCGCTCGTGCTCGTCCTGCTCTACCTGCTCGGTCGCTATGCGCCCAACTCACCGGTCGCGCAGGAGCACGCCGAGAACGACCGAGAAGAGGCCCGCGCCCGGGACCGCCGTCGCTGGCTGGACGCCCAGGCCCGGCGCAACGGCTACTGGCTGCGCTTCCCCCTGGAGCCCATGCCCGGCGAGACCAGGATGGGCCGCCACCTCGACCGCGTCTTCACCCCGTACGCCGAGTGCGACCAGGGCCACGTCGGCTTCCACCGCATGGGCGTCCTGTTCGAGCGTGACGGCGCCGACCGCACCGTCCGGGTGTGCTCCTACCCCGGCTGCACCTGCACCTGGTCCGAACTGCTGATCGGTGGTGTCGCGTGACCGAGCCCAACAAGATCCTCAACATCGATTCGCTGGCGCGCGGTGACAGCCACATGGTGGCCCGGTTCCTCGACACCTGGAACGCCGCCAAGGCCGAGCGCCGCACCTGGCCGCTTCCCTTCGACGCCGACTACGAGAAGCGCATGGAAGGCGTCAGCACGGACAAGCACCACGCGGCCACCCTGCTGCTCGGCGTGCTCGCCGGGACCTGGACCCGCCACCTGCTGCGTGAGGCCGGAGTCAAGGACGGCGACCTGCCCCCGCCCACCTCGGCTCAGCAGCGCCGCCTCATCCGCATGATGAACGAGCACGGGCGTTCCGGCGACGACGGACTGGAGCTGCTCACCTCGTGGGCGCACTGCCTGCTCGTCGGCCGCACCCAGCAGCTGCACTACGACTTCGAGCGGCTGGCCGGAGACATGCGCGTCGAGGTCCTGGAGTCGGTGGTCAACCACGTGCGGCGCACCAGCCCCCAGTTCAACGGCGCCGACCTGAAGTTCGCGACCCAGCCCGTTGGGGTTCCGCCCATTGGTTCACCCGAGACGCGCGCCCAGGTGGCCGCCGAACTGAAGCGCCGGATCGAAGGTGAGGCGGCCGATGAGTGAGCCGCCCGAGCTGTACTGGAGCCCCGAGCACGGGCTGATCTCGCGGACTCATCCCGACAGTCTCGGCGGTGGCCGCTACATCGCCGCCGAGTACCGCAGCGGCCGGTACCTCAACGACGGGCTACCCGCCGACGCGGTGCGCCTGGTCGCCGGACGCGCCGCCGCCGAGCTACCCGTCATCCCCGGCGGGTTCAAACTCCAGCGCGACCGCGTGGCCTTCATCAGCTACGAGGGCAACTGGCACCTGATCGGCCCGGCCCGCATGCTGCCGGTCGGCCACCTGGTGCTTGTCGAGCGGTTCAGCGAGCCCGACGACCAGGAGGTGCTCGTGGGCACGCACGTCGCCGAGCGGACCGTGCGCCACGCCGACGGCGAGACCGTCACCTACGCCATAGCCGAGATCGACAAGGGAGACAACCGGTGACCGAACCGACCCCCACCCCCGACGCCGCCGCCTCGGTCGCCGCCGTGGTGCGCGCCGCCGCCATGAACCAGGGCGAGATGTACCCCTGCCGCCTCGGGGTGTTCTGCGACCGCTGCCTGGACACCTTCGAGAGCGACTTCATCGTCTCCACCGAGATGACCCCGGCCGAACGGCTCGGCGTGGTGCGCAAGCACGTGGTGAAGCAACTCGGATGGACCTGCGACCAGCGCGGCGACTACTGCCCCAACTGCATCCCGGAGAAGCTCGCGCCCGAGGTCCTGCGCTTGGCCGCCGCCGAGGCTCGCCAGCGCGGCCATGACCTCCAGGCCGACTGGTTCGAGACCGCCGCCGACGACCACGCCGGAGAGCGCGGCTGCGCGGCCGAGGAGGGTACGCAGTGCACCGCCGAACGCGCCGCGCTGCGCACGCTCGCCTCCTACGGGGTCGAGGTGCCCCGGTGACCGATACCCACCTCGACCGCATCGCGGCCGTCGGCCGCGCGCTGGTCGCCGCCGTGGACGCCGGAGTCGTGCCCTACGCCGAGATCAGCCGGGGCGCCGCGCTGGCCAGCATGGTCCGCCGGGGCGCCACCCTGTCGGTCACCCAGGCCCGCACCGCGCACCGCCTGCTGTCTCGCTCGAACCTGGCCGCCGCCGGGATCCCGCTGCCGCCCGCGCCCGAGCCGGAGGCTCCGCAGGCAGCCAGCCCGCAGGCGGGCGGCGGCCAGTCGCGCAACGTGCCGGTGCTGCGCGTGCTCGCCGACGGCAAGATCGGCGCCACCGCCCCGTTCGCGTTCAAGGACACCCTGAAGCGGCTGGGCGGCAAACCCTCAAAAGAGGGTGGCGCGTGGGTATGGCGGTACGCGGCCACCCCCACCAACGCGGCCAACCTGCTCGCCGCCCTGGAGGGCAGCCACGCCCAGGTCAGCCCGCGCGTCGCCGAGCTGGCGGCCGAGCATCACCGCAAGGGCGACCTGCTCGCGTTGCTCGACGAGTCGGCGCCGCTGCCCGAGTTCGCCGAGGCCGGTCTGATCAAGCCCGAGTGGAGCCTGCGCCCGCACCAGCGCCGCTCGGTCGAGTTCGGCAGCCATGCCTCGGCGAGCCTGCACGCGATCATCATGGGCGGCGGGAAGACGCTGGCGGCCATCGCCACGGTGAACCGCACCGAGGGCAAGCGGGTGATCATCGTCTGCCCGTCGAAGGTGCGCGGCGTGTGGCCGCGCGAGGTCCGCAAGTTCTCCGCGCAGGGCTGGCACATCGTGTCCGGCCTAAAGCCCTCGCGGCGGGCCAAGCGCGGCTTCGTGTCGCTCAACCTGGCCGAGCGCCTCCACGAGGCCGAGTCGTGCCTGTTCGACTGCGCCTGTGGCGCCCCGGTGCACGCAGCCGTCATCAACTACGAGGCCCTGGCCCACGCGCCGTGGGCGGACTGGCGGCCCCCGGCCCGCATCGACGTCGCGATCTACGACGAGGTGCACCGCGTCAAGGCCCACAACGGCAAGATCTCGAAGAACCTGGCGAAGTGGGTCGACTTCACCGGCAAGCGCATCGGGCTGACCGGCACGCCGATGCCGCAGACCCCGCTGGACGTGTTCGGCATCTTCCGGGCGCTGGACCCCGGCATCTTCGGGGTGTCCTGGACCCTGTTCCGCTCGCAGTACGCGATCACCGGGCCGCTGGGCGACTACCACATCGTGGGCGTGAAGAACATCGAGGACCTGGCCGAGAAGTTCTTCTCGATCACCTACCGCCCCACGGTGGACCTCAAGCTGCCCGCCGTCACCGACATCACCCGCGAGTTCGAGCTGGAACCGGCCGCCCGCAAGATCTACGACCAGATCGACACCGAGCTGTGGGCGGACCTGTCCGAGACCGCCGAGGGCAAGGCGAAGGCTGCCGCGCTGGCCGACTTCCTCGCCGAGCACGGCGAGACCTTCCTGTCCGACCCGCTGTTCGCCCGCGCCGAGAACTTCCCGTTTGACGGCGGCGAGGGCCTGGCCAACGAGTGGGACCTGACCGAGCGGGACGACTCGAAGACGGTCACGGCCGCGAACGTGATGGTCCGCCTGCTGCGCCTCCAGCAGCTCACCGGCGGCACCGTCACCGACGACGACGGCGAGAAGGTGCGCGTCTCCACCGGCAAGGCCGAGCTGCTCGAAGAGGTGCTCGACGAGGTGGGCTGCGTCGCCGGGGGTGACGAGCCGCCGGAGCCCACGGTGGTGTTCTGCCGGTTCCGCTCCGACCTGGACGCCGTCGAGGAGATCGCGAACAAGGCGGGCCTGCGCTACGCCGAGGTGTCCGGCCGCCGGTCCGACGGACTCACCATGGACTCGGAGATGAACCCGGATGTCGACGTGGTGGGGGTACAGATCCAGTCCGGCGGCACCGGCGTGGACCTGACCCGCGCCCGCGTCGCCGTCTGGTACTCCCTGGGCTACTCGCTGTCGGACTACCTCCAGGCTCGCAAGCGCCTGCACCGGCCCGGCCAGGAGCGGCCCGTGGTGATGGTGCACCTGCTGGCCGCCAACACCGCCGACATGGAGGTCTACGAGGGCCTGGAGTCCCGCCAGTCGCTGATCACCACGGTGCTCAACGCGCACGGCATCGACGCCTCGGCGGTCGGCTTCACCGCGCCCGAGGAGGACACGACCGAGCGGTGGATCGAGGGCAAGGGCGAGGTCGTACTACCGTTCGACCGCCTGATCAAGAACGAGCGGGCGCGCGTCGGCGCACCCGTGGCTGGTTAACCAACCGGGAGGAATGTATGACGGAACCTGACAGCAACGACCCGTGTCGTCGGTGCGAGCACCCCCGCAGCGCCCACTTCGGGGAAGGGCCGAACGGCACCGGCTGCACCGTCGAGTTCGGCAAGGCGGGCCGGGTGCCCACCACCGCGCTCGGCGGCGTCTGCCCCTGCCACAACTTCGTGTTCGCGCCCGCCGCCGAGCAGCCCGAGGAGTCGGAGCCCGAGCAGCTGGACGGCCCCAAGATGTACGCCGATGGGCTCGGCTACCTGCGGCTCGCCCGGTCCAGCAGCGTCCCGCACGTCGTACGAGAGGCATGCGACCGGGCGCGCACCCACTTCGCCGGAGCGCAGGCGTTCGTGCTCGGGCGCATCGCCATCGACAACGGCGTCGGTGACCTCGAAGAGAGGCGCTGGCTGGCCGCGCTGGCGGGCGAGGACGAACTGCCCGAGGAGGACACGACTGCATGAAGACCATGCTCAAGCTCACGCTGGACCTGACCGACGAGCAGGTGAAGCAGCTGCCCGCCGGGGCGGTCGTCCGACACGTCGGTGAGCAGCGCGGCAACATCACCCTGTGGTTCGAGAGCGACTTCGACCTCATGGACCGCAAGGACAGCGAGGGCCTGGAGTCCCGCCGGTTCCTGATTCGGGGCACCGGCCACCCCATCCCGGACGGCGTGGCCTACCTCGGCACGGTGCCGATGGCCTCGTTCGTGTGGCACGTCTTCGAGCAGGCGACCGCATGAGCCGCGCCCCGTGGCTGGACGGCCGCATCCACGCCTTCGACCTGGAGACCACCGGGATCGACGTCGAGAACGACCGCATCGTCACCGGCACCTGGCTGACCGGCTCGGCCGACGGCCTGGAGTCCACCACCAACTGGCTGGTAGACCCCGGCGTCGAGATCCCCAAGCAGGCCAGCGACGTGCACGGGGTCACCACGGAGTACGCCCGCGAGCACGGCGGTGACCCGCGCGAGGCGGTCGGCCAGATGGTCGAGCTGCTGTGCCAGGCGTGGGTGGCTCGCGAGCCGGTGGTGATCTACAACGCCCCCTACGACCTGACCCTGCTGGACCGGGAGATGCGCCGCCAGGACTGGCCCGGCTACCCGGAGGGCCTGCTGGCCAGCCCGGTCGACGAGGACGGCAACGTGTGCCCGCCGCTGGTGGTGGACCCGCTGGTGTGCGACAAGCGCCTGGAGAAGTACGTGCGGGGCAAGGGCGGGCGCAAGCTGGTCAACGCCTGCGCTCGCTACGGCATCGTGCTCACCGACGAGGAGGCCCACACCTCGCAGGGCGACACGACCGCCGCGTGGCGGCTGGCCTGGAAGATGGCCCACCGGATGCCGATCAGCGGCATGACCCTCCACGAGCTACAGGAAGCCCAGCGCGACTGGCACCGCGCCCAGGCGCGGGACTTCGCGAACTACCTGGCCAAGACCGGCAAGGCCGCCGACGCCGAGCGGGTGCGCGGTGAAGCCGGGCAGTGGCCGATCCGCCCGTTCGTCGCGGCGACCACCGAGACGGTTCCGCTGTAGCCGGACCGCACGAGACAGCCCCCGCGTTCGCCCGGACGCGGGGGCTGTTCGGTAAAGCAGGCCCATACGTCCTGCACCGGCTGAGGGTGGGCGCCCGCGCTACCCGACGACGGCCCGCGACCAGAGAGTTCGAGCGGCGGTCTGTGACGACAGCGAAGCTCGGAGGCATCCCCGACACGGCGCGTAGGCGCCCACCATGGCGCAAGGTTGCCGCATGGGTGCGGGAATGCGCAACCCTTCATGGGTTGACTAGCCGGTAAGACAGCGGCTAGACTTGAGGTGTTCCGCAAGGCAGACACCCAGGAGGTGACGATGACAGAACTGCGCAAGGCGGTCGAGGTGTTCAAGGCGCTGGAGCGCCACCGCCAGTCCGGCTACTCGGGCTGGGTCTGGTACTCCCCCGGCGACTCCACCCGCTACCGCGCTCACCTGATCCAGGCCACACCGGTCCACGCCGACGGCCCGATGGAGCAGGTGCCGATGACGCGCATCCTGCTCGTGCAGGTGATCCACGACCCGGTCAACCCCAAGAGCGTGCTGGTGCACGAGCCCAGCGAGTGGTCCAAGTTCACCCCCGAGATGTGGGTGAACCTCGGGCACCCGATGGGTTGGTGGGCAGCCGTCCGGCCGCTGCTGGCCGCGCTGGGCTGGACCGACGAGGACTACTCGTCCGTCGAGTTCAACCGGTCCGACGCCGACGACATGGACTACCTGCTGCGGCGTCAGAACAGGCGCCAGCCTGCGAGGATCCGCTGATGAACGACGACATGTTCGGCCTTTTTCAGGTCGCCTCGCCCATGCGTAGCGACCCGCCCGGCACCTTCTGGACCGAGGACGGCAAGAAGGGTCGCGCGTCGTACCTGCCCAGTGACATTCGGATCGCGGTAGACCCGGCCGTTCCCGACGGCGCCATGATCGTGATCGACGAGGCGTCCGGGCTGTTCGCGGACGTCGCCCGCAGAAGCCGCAAGACCGGTGTGACCTACACCGACTGGGCCTACCGGCAGTTCCCCAGCCTGAAGAGGTTCATCGAGCAGTACAGCACGTTCGTTCCGCAGGACAACAACAACCCGAAGGAGAAGTACACGATGGACATGTCCGGTATCGCGCGGATGCGCGAGGACCTGGAGAACATGCTGAAGACGTTCGCCGGGATGGTGGCGGTCGTCGAGCGGTTCGGCGGCGAGCCGGGCGACGGCACGGTGATCAAGTTCGAGCACACCTTCGAGGCCGACTTGCTCCGCAACGAGGAGGCCAAGGTCTACGACTACGTGGCCGTGCGGAAGTTCGGCAAGTGGTACGTCTCGGGCCGCCCGTTCAGCGGCAAGGCGGTCAAGTGGGCCGAGCTGCTGGAGTTCATCGGCGAGGGCCGCGCGTGGGTCTGCTCGGAGTTCACCGAGGTTCCGGTGCCGGGCGCGTCCGCCTCGTCGGCCGACCAGGACAAGGCGGCGGCGGTCGCGGAGCTGCTCGCCAACGCGAGCGGCCGGGACACCGCCGAGGTGGCGGCCGAGGTCGTGGCGCTGCTGCGCGAGTCCAAGTAGGACTACCCACAGTAGACAGAGGAGGCCGGTATCCCCCGCGCGGGTGATACCGGTTTCTTCTTTGGACAAAACATTGACAAGCCGCTCTGAGCGCGGCTAGCTTCCATGGGAGAGAAGATGTCTGACCAGCTCAACGACACTTCGCGTCAGGAGGTAACGCGGTGAACCCCGCCCGCCCCGGATGGCGCGCACTCAAGACCAAGATGTGGTTCTCGGCCGATCTGCACTTCGGCCACGCCAGCATCATCGAACACTGCGACCGGCCATTCCGGACTCTCGACGAGATGCACGAGGCCATCATCGCCCGCTGGAACGAGCGCGTCTCCCCCGATGACACCGTGTGGCTGCTCGGTGACATCGCGCTCGGCGACCGGGACGTCACGCTGCCCCTGGTGCGCCGCCTGCACGGCCACAAGCGGCTCGTCGCGGGCAACCACGACCTGTGCTTCCACGGACGCAAGGTCCGCAACGCCGACGGCGAGGTCATCTCGCAGGGCATGAGCAAGGCCGAGCTGGCGCGCATGGTCCAGTGGTACCGCGACGCCGCCGGGTTCGACGCGGTGATCACCGGCGAGGCGATCCGCCGCAGCGGCTACGCCATCCACGTCCCACTGCTCGGCGGCCCGATGTTCGGCCACCCCACCGTGCTCGTCTCGCACTTCCCCTACACCGGCGAGTCCCGCAGCGACTACCCCGATCGGTACGTGGAGTACCGGCCCCAGCTGCCCAAGCGCGGGGTCGCGCCGTGGCTGATACACGGGCACGTCCACACGCAGTGGGCGATCGATCCGGCGATGCACCAGATCAACGTCGGGGTGGACGTCTGGGATTTCGCCCCGGTCGGCGCCGACGAGCTGGCCGCCCTGATCGAGGACTTCGACCCCGGCTTCGCCGACCGCCAGCTGACCGCCATGGAGGCGGCGGCCAAGGTCCGCGAGGCCAAGAGGTAGCAGCAACCAGTCCACAGGGTGCCTGTGGATATGTGGACAACCGGGAGATCAACCACTTTGGCCAGCAAGGGCAAGAACAAGAAGTGCGTGGCCACACGCGCACCGCGTTACGTCAGCCAGGCCGCAGCTGACGAAGCAATCCTCGACAGCAAGATCAAGTCCGCGATCAACGGATCACGCGCCGACGAGGGCCGCGAGGCCCAGATCTGCCTGACCTGCGGCGGCTGGCACATCGTGACCAGGTCCAGGCGCGAGCGGCGGGCCGAGACGTGAAGGTGTTCCTGCGCAACCCCGACGGCACACGCGGGGCGTTCCTGGTGGACCTCGACGACGAGGCCACGATCAAGCACTGGGAGCGCCAGGTGCCCCTGCGCAGGATCCGCGCGCTGGCCATGGACCGCGTCCGGGCGGTCCGGCTCCGGATCGCGTGCGGCACGTTCGGCCGAGGTGGCGGCGCTCACCGCGAGCGCCGTCACCGGCGGGACCGGACGAGATTGTTATACCGCCTGATCAGCGGTTAGGATTCCCCCATGACATTCCTCGCCGACCTGCGAAAGGATCGACCCATGACAGCCCTGAACAAGACCGACTCGCGCCTGGTGGCGCTGCGTGAGGTGAGCGAAGGCAAGATCAGCTACGACCCGCGCACCGGCACCTACAGCGACGAGAACGGCACCGTGTCCGGGGCTCGCCGCCGGACCTTCGCCGAGCTGCGGAGCAACGGCGCCATCGAGGTCGGCGGCACCTCCGTGCACCGCGTCACGCTGACCACCGCCGGGAGTGACCTGGTCAGCGCCTGGAGTTGACTAGCCCAAGTCTGACCGGCTAGTCTTTCCCTACGTTCCGCATGATCTTCCACTGGAGACACGCAACTGATGACCACACCTGACGAAGCCGCCGCCGCGCCCGAGTCGACAGCGCCCACCACGCCGCAGGCCGAGCAGCCCCCCACCATCGACGTCGCCAAGATCCGCGAGCTGGCCACGGTCACCGACCAGCTGAAGGCCCACGAGGGCGCGGTGGCCGACCTGAAGGCCCGCAAGAAGCAGCTGAGCGAGGAGATCCTGGAGGTCTTCGAGCTGCACGGCCTGGAAGACATGCGGGTCGACGGCCGCAAGGCGTACATCCACCGCCCCACCTTCCCCCTCTACAAGGAGAAGCCCGTGGAGGAGGGTGGCGGCCGGTACACCGCCGCCGACGCCGTGGAGGCGTTGCGCGCCATCGGACGCGGCGCCCAGGTGCAGCCCGAGACGGTTAACTACCAGACCATGGGCGCCATCCTGCGCGAGTACCGCGACGCCGAGCAGCCGGTGCCCGAGGCGCTGGCCAAGGTCGTCGAGCTGGGCGAGAACGCCGAGATCCGCGTGGGCGCGGCGCGCAAGTAGCTCCGGTCGGAATGGCCCGACACGCCCCGCGCGGTGGGCCTGAACCGTCCGGTTCCGGGGCTAGGCTCGGTTGGCCCCGGCTCCCCTCGGGCTGTGCCGACGAGCAGCCCCCGGGAAGATCAACAACCCGATTCTGGAGGTAGAGGCATCCCCATGACCAGCGAAAACACCACCGGCAGCGAGGTCGCCACGCGCGCCACCACAGCGCTCGCCATCCCGTCCGAGGTGATCGAGAGGTTCCCCGCCCTCGACCCCGAGGGGTTCGAGGAGTTGCAGGAGCTGCTCGCCGAGAACTTCGACGACGACGAGGCCATGTCGGTCAAGAACCTGACCATGGTCAAGATCCCGTCGGGCAACTCGGCCGCCGTGTTCGGCTGGACCGACAACGGCGAGGACGCCAGCGCCAAGGAGCTGACCGGCATCGTCTGCGCCTGGCAGAACCGGCGCAACTACTGGGAGTCCGACGAGGTCACCGGCGAGCGCCCGGACTGCACCAGCCGCGACGGCAAGATCGGCGAGGGCCTGTTCGGCGTGAACTCCCCGGACAACCCGACCGGCGCCTGCGAGACCTGCCCCATGGGGCAGTGGTCCGACGTCAACGGCAAGCGCGTGCCGCCGCCCTGCAAGCCCCAGCAGGCCCTGCTGTTCCTGGTGCCCGGTGAGACCTTCCCCTGGTACATCCAGGTCCCCCGCACCTCGATGAGCAACTTCAAGCGCTACCGCGCCGACCTGCTGAAGGCCCGCAAGGGTGTCGCCCAGGTCGAGACGAAGCTGACGCTGACGAAGATCGTCGGCAAGGACAAGGGCGTCCCGGACTACTACGAGATCAAGTTCACCAGGGGCGAGGACCTCGGCCGCGACGCCAAGAAGGCCGCGCTCGCGGTCGGCGAGGCCATGCTGCCGATCCTCAACCAGGCCCCGCCGGTCACCAGCCCGGCCGACACCGACAACGTGGTGCCCGGCGAGGGCGGCGTCTCCATCGGCGACGCGCCGGTGGCCGACTACTCCCAGGAGGGCGCGCCCGCATGAGCCGTGCCGAGCAGGCGTTCGCGTTCTGCTCGGCGCTGCTCGGCGGCCCCGAAGGTGACGACAGGCTGCACGGGCTCTACACGACCCTGTGGACCTCCGGGGACAAGACGACGCGGTGGCGCCCGGCAGACGAGCCGGGCGCCGTCGCTTCTCTGGTGGCTGAGCTAGACGAGCGGGACGGCAGCCAAGCCGTCTACCTGTGCACGACCCTGCACGACCAGCCGCCGACCGAGTGCGACTGCCCCAAGCTTGCGCGCGAGGAACGCGGGCAGCACTCCGGAGCGTGCGTCTACCAGCGCCCCAAGGCGCACCAGTCCGCCGGGCTGGTCGCGCTGTGGGCCGAGTTCGACATCGCCGGTGACGGCCACGAGTCCGAGCACCTGTTTCCCGACCTCGATGCGGTGCGCCGCGTCCTGGCCGAGATGCGTTTGCCGCCTACGTTGGTTATTCACTCAGGTGGCGGCGTCCACTGCTGGTGGGTGCTCAACGAGCCGTGGCTGGTCCGCGATGGCGGGGACAGTCCAGAAGACCAGGCAGCCGAGCGCCAGAAGATGGCCGAGCTGGAGCGGGACTGGGTGGGCGCGGCGCGGTACCAGGCCGAGCGCCTGGGCCGCTGGAAGGTCGACAGCGTGCACGACCTGGCGCGCCTGCTGCGTCCGGCGGGCACGACCAACCGCAAGATCGCGGGCCGCCCCCGGCCCGTGAAGATCATCGAGCACAATCCCGACGCCACCTACAACCCGTCCGAGTTCGAGGACGTGCTGCCCGACCCGTCGGTGCTCGCGGCCTACGTGAACCCCATCGCCCCCTCCGGCGGCAAGCTGACCGAGGAGCAGGAGCGCCTGCTGTCCTCGGTCAACCTGGCGGCCGTGTGGGCGCGGGTCAACTCGCCCGCCTACGTCCAGGCCAAATACACCCCCGAGTGGCTGGCCGAGATCCTGGAACTGGCCGCCGAGGGTGGCGACGAGTTCAAGCTGGTCAAGACCTGGGAAGGACGCCGCAACGAGTTCAAGGACGACCAGAACCGCTACGACGCGGCGCTGATGCGCCTGCTCGCCAACCTGGAGGTGGACACCGAGGGGCTGATCGAGGCCCTGATGTGTCGCCGCCTGCGGCAGGGCGAGAAGACGGAGAAGGTGAACCCACGGCGGCGGCTGGACTACATCATCCGGACCGTCGCCCGATTTCGCGCTGAGGCCGACCGAGTAGCCCAGGTCCGCGCTGAGCACGACGACCGCATTGCCCAGATGGCCGCGAGCAGGCTGGGCATGCGCGAGCCACGCCCCCGGCCCGAGCCGACGCCGCCCGCCGAGGACAAGGGCGACCCGGACGCCGACGAGCAGGCGTTCACCGCGTTCACTGAAGAGTTGATCGAGCACGAGCCCGCCACCGATGAGGAGTATGTGGCGGCGGCCGACCAGCAGGTCCGGGCCGACGCCAACGACAGGCAGCCCGTCGAGCACCCGCACGCCGAGGAGGCCCGCCGGGCGGCCGACCTGCCGGAGCGCGGCGACATCGAGGCCGCGCAGCTCGCGGTCCTGACCGACCTGCTGATCCCGGAGGTGTACCGCAGCCGGGGCGTCGAGGTGTGGGCGATCGAGTATCGCGACTACGGCGACGCCCAGCGCGGGCGCCTGATGATCCGTCTGCCGCTCGATTTCGACTGGCCGGTGGGCAGGCCCAGCCGCTACCGGCCCGGCCGCCTGCTGCCGACGGAGTGGTGGCGCCGGGACGTCTTCGACCGGCCCGCCGGGTTCATCATGGCGCTGGAACGGGACTGCCTGATCATCGCCCGCGACGACGGGCCGAAGGCCGACTGGTCCGCTTGCATTCGTGCGCTGGTTCCGTTGTGGCGCAAGGACTCCTCGGGCGCGGACCTGGCGAGCTACGCGCACGACTGGCTGTTCGACTACCTGATGTTGCACCACGGCACCGGCGAGCCGAACGAGGTGGGCGCGCAGGGGCGCCCGTGGGTGAAGGAGACGCGCGGCTGGACGTCGGCCAACCCGCCGGTGATCTACGTGGGCCGCAACGAGTTTCTCGACCACTGCCGCCGCCAGCCCGGCGCCGTGCTCGGGCGGGGCAACACCGGCGTGCTGGAGTACCTGAAGCTGGTCAAGCGCCGCCCTCGTGTCGGTGCCCCCGGCATGAGCGCTCGGCAGACCTGGTACGAGATCGAGCCGGGCGAGTTCTCCGCTGAGGAGTGGGAGGCGATCATCGCGGTGACGCGGCACTCCTACGAGGTGAGCGCGGGCAAGCGCGGCCTGCGGGCCGTCTCGGATGGTCACGACCCGGATGCCGGGGTCGGCATCGATGAGCAGCAGGGCCGGGCGGCGCGGTGACGCGCCCCCGGTCCGGGGGATTGACAAGCCACTCTGTGCGCGGCTAGCGTTTCGAGTGAGAACGTCCCGATCAACCCGAGGAGACCGACCCCCTTGTCCGAGACCACACCCCGAGACGTGTTCTTCTGGTTCGACTGCGAGACCGGCGGTCTGCGCCCGAACGTCGACACCGTGCTGGAGGTCGCCTGGTGCTTCACCGACGAGCACCTGCGCATGATCAGCCCGCTGCGCCAGCGCTTCACGAAGCTGGCGGCCAAGGCCACCGGCCGTGACGGCAGGCGTCCCGCCGACCAGTACAACCGGCTGCTGGACCCCACCGACGAGTCCAGCTGGCACGACAACAGCTTCATCTCGCCGGTGGCCCGCCAGATGCACGAGGAGTCCGGCCTGCGGTCGGCCTGGTTCGACGCCTACGCGACCAACCCGAACGGCATTCTCACCCACTCGCGCGACTTCTACCGGCTCGTCGTCGAGGACATGCACAAGGCGGGGATCACTTCCCAGGACCGCATCGCCCTCGCGGGCGCGGGTGTGAGCCACTTCGACGACAGCGTGCTGACCGAGGTGTTCGACGAGTTCTACCCCCGGCGCCCGATCATCGACGGCGGGGTCAGCCCGGTGGGCCGCTGGCACTACCGGTGCTTCGACACCAGCGTGGCCCTGTGGGTCGCCGGACCGGGCGCCCGCGCGGCGGTCGACGCGGTGGCCGCCAGGCTGGAGAAGACGCCGGACCCGGACCGTGACGAGGCCGCCCTGCCGTTCGACCTGATCGAGTGCGAGCAGCAGGTGGACAACGAGGTGATGCACCTCGTTAACATCAACTCGCTGCGGCAGGGCGTCCCGTTCAACTTCGAGCGCAGCGCCACCATCCAGCACCGCGCCGCCGACGATGTGGTGTGGTCGCTGCTGGACGCGCGGGCGCTGCGGTACTGGATTAGCCGGGGCTCGCTGTGAACGGCGCCGAGCTGATCGCGCGGGGCGGCCTGGTGGCGCCCGGTTCCCCCTCACCGCTGCTGGTGCTGGCTGTGCTCGTGGGCGGCTTCTGGGTCACGGTCGGCGCCATCTTCTTCGCCATCTGGTTCGCCCGGTACCGGACGGCGCGGCGGCGGGCCATCGAGGCACGGCACGCCGAGGAGGAGCGCGAGCATGTTGCCTACCTCCAGGACCTGAAGACCGGCGAGCAGTCCTCGCCGAGCCTGCGACTGCCGCCGGAACTGTCGGAGTCGGCGAAGTTGCTGCGCGGTGAACACCGGTTCGAAGGTTGACAAGCCGGAAGATCGGCGGCTAGTATTCTCCTTGTTCCGCTCGACGCCAGGAGGATCCCGATGTCCATCAGCACCCTTGCCAGCCCGCTCAGCCCGGTCCGGATCACCGCCCGGTGCCACTACTGCACCCACGCGTTCACCGTCGAGGTGGACCCGTTCGGTCAGCTCGGCGCCGAAGACCGCGACGGCAAGCTGTGCTGCGAGACCTGCTTCTGCTCCGACTGCGGCGGTGGCCACTACACCGACGCCGAGGCCAACCAGTGCGCCTACCTGCACGACTACGCCAACCCGGCCGACGACCCGGCCGACGGCGAGTTCACGGACTGGCTGGAGCAGGCAAGCTACGGTGACCCCGACGCCGCCTACGACATGCGGCGCGAGGCCATGATGGACATGGAGCTGTACTCCTGATGGACAAGCGGGCAGCGCGGCGGCTGGTCACCCAACGGGTGGCCGCCGCCGTTCGCGCGCTCGGCGACGACGAGTTCACCGGCTACGGCCCGGAGGACTGCCGCCGCCTGCGCTCGGCCCGCGACGAGCTGGCCCTGGAGTTGGAGGTACGGGCCGGGGTGACCCCACGGGCGCCCCGGTTCGACCCTCCCGACCCTGCCCAGTACGCCCTGATTCACCTGGAGGACAGCCATGCGCAAGATCACCCACGAACCCCGACGGGCTGACAAGGCCCTCACGCTCGGCGAGCTGCGGTCGTTCATCGCCGACGCGGAGCGCAACGAGATCCCCGACGACGCCTTAATCGAGGTCCGCACCAGCGGCTTCTCCACGCTGCGAATCCGCGAGATCTCGGCCGACGACCGGCACACCGCCGCCAGCGAGAAGAAGGCCACCAAGCGGTGACCGCGCCTGAAGTCTGGTCGCCCTCGCGCGTGCTCACCTACCGGTCCTGCCCGCGCCAGGAGTTCCTGCGCTACCGGCGTGGGGTGCACACGCCCACGGCGGTCGCCGAGACGCCTGGCGTGGTCGCCAGCACGCCGGAGACGGCGACCAAGCTGCGGCTGGGCACCATCAGCCACGCGGGCCTGGAGGCCGCCTACCGAGCCGCCGTCGAACGGGCACACCCGCAGCCGGACCCCGGCGGGCGCATGTCGGCGTTCGCGAGGGAAGCCATGGACGCCATCGATGCCGCCTGGGATCGCCTTGGCATGCCTGACGAGGGGGTCGACGGGTACGAGCTGAACCTGTCGATCCAGTCCGAGGTCTTCGACGTCCTGGCCCGGCTGCCGGTGCCGCGCCCGTCGGCGGTGCTCGGCGTCGAGCATGAGCTGGTCGTGCCGACCCCGTCCGGGCGGATGATGCGCGGCGTGCTCGACCTGGCGTTGCAGATCGGGCACGACGCGGTGCACATCCGGGACTGGAAGCGCAAGCGCCTGCGCAACCTGCCCCGCTCGACCGAGCTGCCCCGTGATGACGCCATGGCGTTTTACGCCTACGCCGTCCGGCTGTCCTGGCCCTGGGTGAAGCGCGTGTCGGTGGGGTTGTACTCGACGCTGGACAACCGCGAGGTGACTGCCGACGTCCCGTTTCCGGTGGCCCGCGAGGTCGTCATCGGGCATGACGTGCTTGCCGAGAAGGCCGAGGGCGACCGCGAGAACAGGCCGACTCCTGACGGCAGCAACTGCACCTACTGCTCGGTTCGCGTTGACTGTCCGCTGTGGACACGGCTAGAGATCGAGTCACCCGAACCGGCGTAGCTACGCAAGGTTGCGGGTCGATGACCCACCGAGGGTTACAAGGCAAGCGCGACACACCGACATGGCTGGCGAAGTCGTACATGATCGGGTTACGGTCGCGAAGACGACGGTTCCGCAAGATCAACCCAGGAGTTCGACATGGACAGTGACGCACCCGCCGGGGTCGTCCACCAGGTGTACGGCCCGCCCGGCACCGGGAAGACCAGCTACCTCTCACGCCGCGTGAAGGAGATCGTCAACGCCAACGGACCCGAGTCCGTCTCCATCGCCAGCTTCTCCGTCACCGCCGCCCAGGAAATCGCCTCACGCGGCGTGGGCCTGCCCAAGCGGCGCATCGGCACCCTGCACAGCTTCGCCTACCGGTCGCTGGGCTCGGGCCTCAACGTCGCCCTGGACCCGAAGGTCGTGGCCGACTGGAACAAGACGGTCGGCGCCGAGTGGCGCATCACTCCCGACTCGCGCCGCGCCGCGCCGCAGGCGGCCACCGAGGGTGGCGCCCAGAACACCGACATGCGTACCGCCGCCAACGGCGACGAGCTGCTGGCCGCGCTCGACCGCGCCCGCGCCACCTTCACCGACCCGGCCGACTACCCGCCGGACCTCGCCGCGTTCGCCGGGATGTGGTCCGAGTGGAAGCAGGCCAACGACGCGGTGGACTACACCGACATGATCGAGGGCGCCCTGGAACGCGCCCGCGAGGGCGAGCACGCGCCTGGCCGCCCGCAGGTGTTCATCGTGGACGAGGCCCAGGACAACACGCCCCTGGAGACCGAGCTGGTGCTGGCCTGGGGCAGGCAAGCCAGCTCGCTCGTGGTCGCCCTCGACGACGACCAGGCCATCATGGAGTGGCGCGGCGGCGACCCCCGGCGGCTGCTCACCCTCGGGCAGGGCGACGAGTACGCGGTGAACCGCTACGTGCTGGACAAGTCGTGGCGCGTCCCGCGCTCGGTGCACGCCGTGGCCGAGCGCTGGGTGCACCGCCTGTCGCTGCGACAGGAGAAGGTCTACCGGCCGCGCACCCGCTTCGAGGGCGACCACGACACCGGCGAGATCATCGAGGGCGCCGCCTACGGGGTGCCCGAGAACATCCAGGACCCGGTGCTGGCCGACCGGATCGAGGAGGAGATCGGCCGCGACCGCACGGTGATGGTGATCGCGAGCTGCGCCTACATGCTGGAGCCGTTGATCAAGTCGCTGCGCGAGCGCGGGATCCCGTTCCACAACCCGTTCCGGCCCACCGAGCCGCGTTGGAACCCCTTCGGCACCGGCAACGGCACCTCGACCGCCGAGCGCGTCTTCCGCTACCTCGTGCTGGACCCCGACCTGCCGCAACGCGAGCTGGTCGACGAGGCCGGGCACATCCTGACCGTGGACCGGTCGCGGCCGTGGACCGGCGATGACGTGCGGGCCTGGCTGCCCCTGGTGTCCGCCGAGGCGGCCGGGCTGCGGCGCGGCGTGAAAGCGCACGCTGACCGCCTGCCGGACGGCGAGGTGCCGTGGGAGGACATCGCCGCGCTGTTCGCCGACGAGGACGCGCTGAACCGGGCGGTCTCCCCGGACCTGGAGTGGCTGGCCGGTGCCATCCTGCCGAGCAAGGCCAAGCAGGCGGCCTATCCGTTGCAGGTGGCGCGCCGCCGGGGCGCGGTCGCCCTCGACGAGAAGCCCAAGGTCGTGCTGGGCACCATCCACTCGGTGAAGGGCGCCGCCGCCGACGTCGTCTACGTCGCCCCCGACATGTCGGCCGCCGGGATTGGCCAGATGACCAACTCGATCAACGGCCGCGACCAGACGATCAGGCTGTTCTACGTCGCCATGACCCGCGCCTTCGAGGAGCTGCGCCTGCTGGCCCCGTTCGGGCCGCGCAACTACCTCAAGCGCCGCGAGTTGCTGCCCGCCGACCTGGAGGTGCCCGCGTGAACGCTGACGTGCTCGACGAGCGGTTCGACCCCGGCAGGCCACCGCGACGACATCCCCAGGTTCGTTCGGAGAAGGAGATCACCGACGAGGCCCTGTCGTGGCTCAAGGCGCAACCAGGCTGCTACGCCTGGAAGCTGCACACCGGCCCGATGGGCGAGGGCGGCCACCCCGACATCGACGGATGCGTGAACGGCCGCAGCATCAAGATCGAGATGAAGCGGCCGGGCGAGACGCCCACGCGGCGCCAGATGGCCCGGCTGCTCCAGTGGCGGGCGTCGGGGGCGCTCGTCGGCTGGGCGACTTCAGTAGAGGAGGTGCGTGCCATCTTCGCGAACGCGGCCAACCCCGAGTACGTCAACCCGCTGACCGGACCTGGTGCGCCTGCGGTGCCAGAGGTATGACTGCGGCGGGCCGCCCGGCGTTAAGCCTCATCCCCGGCGGTCTGTCCCTGGTCCCGAACGCACCCGCATCACCCACCCAGAACGCCGCCCGCAGCGCCACACGCATCGTGGCCGCTGCACAGCAGTGGGCGGCCCTGATGATCCAGACCGGCCACGCCGACCAGCTCGTCGCAACGGAGCTGGGGCAGGCCACTCTCGCGCTGCTCGACTCGGTAGACGAGTACGAGGCGCACTCAGCGGGAATATTCCCCGGCGAACACCAGCAAGGCCCGGCCGCCACATTGTGGTGACCGGGCCTTGCCCGTCGGGTTCACTTCGAGCTGGACGTCTTGCGGCTCGCCGTGCCGGTCTTCGTGCTCGACGAGTCGCTGCCGCTGGAGTCGGCGCCCGAGGCGCTCTCCGGCTGGTCGGCGGTGAACTTGCCCGCAGCGGCGTCCGACGTCGGCCACTCCGAGCCGCCGTCGTCGCCTTCCGGGCCGGGGGAGTTGCTGTAGCCGGGGTCGATGGTCTGCTGGTGGAACTCCGGCGTGGGCGCCGGGCTGTAGGTGCCCGGCAACTGCTTGGTCTCGAACGCCTGGGGCTTGGCCAGGTTCGCGTCGGCGCGGGAATCGCTCATGGCCGCACCGTACCTTCACCAGCCACAACGGTCCGGGAGGCCGCGCCGTTGGGCACCATCAGCACGACTACGGCCGTGATGCCCGCGATGGCGATCTGCCCCCACTCCTGGGAGCTGATGCCGTCGGGCAGCGCAGTCATGAACACGACCGAGGCGGCCGACCAGAACGCCGACATGCCCTTCGCGTAGGGGGCTCTGCCGGTGTTGTCGACGTACCAGACCAGCACGATCGCGACGCCCTGGGTGAGCAGCACGGCCCACTCCACGCCGATGATCCCGCCGTCGGTGATCAGGCTGTAGACCAGCGTCGCGAGCGCGCCGCCGACCTGAGCCCACATCTTGCGCAAATACGCAAACACGGGTGACTCCTTCTCAGGTGATCGGGGCGGTCCAGGCCGCCGCCCAGGTCTGCGGGCCGATCAGCCCATCCACCGCCAGGCCCTTCTCGCGCTGGAAGGCGAGGGCACACTGGCCCGCCTCGGAGCTGGCCACGGTCTCGCCGTACATGCCGTCAGCGCCGTACCGGCGGAAGTAGGAGCCCCAGCCCCTATCGATCATGCGCTGCTGCCAGCGCCGCAGGTCCGGGCGCCACCGGCGGTCCGAGCCGTTGCGGGCCATGCACGAGATCGACTGGTTCGGACCGGAGCGCGGGCCGAAGTAGTACCCGCTCGGCAGCGGGAACGGTGGCGCCGCAGGCGGGGGCGGCGGCGGGGCCGGGGTTCCGCGCAGGCGCGCCGCGACCGCCGCGACCGTGGCCGCGCTCGCGTTGATCTCGAAGTGCATCTCGTCCTTGCGGCCCGAGTAGTCCCCGCCCCAGCGCACCGCCGGGGCGACCTCGGCGACGATGCGCCGGATCTCGGCCGCCTGCGCGCCGGTGAACGTGCCGACCTTGCCCAGCGGGTGGCTCGGCGCGTTGATGTCGATCGCGGTGCCCGAGGCGTGGTTGCTGTAGCCGGTGGTCTGGCCCGCGATCGGCCGGAAGGCGTACCCCCAGCAGCCCGGCGTGTAGAGGTGCTCGACGCGGTTGTGGAACTGCTGGGCCACGTAGCCGAGCACCGTGGCGACGTCCCCGCCGCGCACGCCCGGCGGGAACGCGATGCCCGCGACCACCAGGGAAGTGATGCCGATCTGCGCGGCCGTGCCGACCGGCCAGCCGTTCTGGCTATTCGCCATCGTCGGCCACCTCGCTCGGGGCGGGGTTGGTCTCCGTGTCCGCGACCGGCTCGGGGTTCTCCTCGATCACCTGCTCGACCGTCTGCGGGTTCGCGTCGTCGGGTCCGTCGGCGTAGCTCATGCGTCCTCCCGGTGGGATGTCCTTGGTCATCCTCACCCTTGGTTCCCCCGATCAGGGGGAGGACACGCGGGTCAGCCGCCACCCAACGTAGGCAGCAGGCCACCGCCCTGCGTGGTGGTGGTCTGCGGCTGCTCGGGCTGGTTGCTCGCCGGTGGCTGCTGCTGGGTCGGCTCGGGACTCGTCGGCCCGCTGATGATCTCGCAGCGGTAGTTGGGGGCGCTGTCCTCGCCGCCGTCGCGGGTGCACCGCTCCACCGAGCCGTCGGGACGGGTGACGGTCCAGGAGCCGAACGGCGAGCAGAACGGCCCGACGGTGCGCGTGGTGCCGTCGGTGAGAAGCACGTCCACGTTGCACCCGTTGGCCCGCACGTCCGCGATCCCCACGCCCTGCTCGCCAGTGTCGCCCTTCTCGCCACGATCCCCGGTCGGCCCGGCCGCGCCGCTCTCGCCGGTCGGTCCCGTGGGGCCGGTCGGACCGCTCGGTCCGGTGGGGCCGGGGTCGCCGCAGAACGGCCCGTACCGGTTGCTGACGCCGGAGGTCAGGCCCACCTCGATGTAGCAGCGGTCCACCTGACGGGTGTAGGCCACCCCGATTCCCGGCTGGCCTTCGCGAGTGGCGACGTCGGCGGGCAGCGGCACGGCGGGCTCGCCGCGTTGCACTCGCGCGCACCAGGTCTTGGCCGCCGGGTCGGTGTTCACCTGGCCGCCCGCCACCTCGCACATCTGGCCCACCACGATGTCGTAGTTGGCCAGCGCCTGCCCCTGGGCGTCGATCTTGTTCTCGTTGGTCTTGATCATGGAGTAGAGCAGCGAGCCGCCGATCAGGAGCGCGGCCAGACAGGCGGCCAGGAGCGCCGCCCAGAAGTGCGTTCGGCGGCGGGTGTCGGCCGGGGGCTCGTCGTCCTTGCCGTCGGGCTCGATCCCGGTGGTGTCGATGTCGGTCATGGCGGTCCCCCGCTGGCGTTTCCAGGGCTCGGGGTGATGTTCCAGTCCACCGCAGTCTGCTCCGTTGCGTTCGGCGAAACCAGGGCCTGCAACTCGGCCGACAGCGGCGGGACGGTAATCCCCTCGCGCCTCATCAAATACTCAAGATCGGCGCAGCGAGCCTGCCACAGTCCGGCCTCGTGTTGCGCGCTGCGTTCGTTGCGAGCCGCCTGCTGAATGCGCTGGCGCGCCAGGCCGCGCTCCGTGGTGCGGAAGTTGACGTAGAACCGGTAGGCCGAGATCAACGCGCCGATCAGGCCGCCGCCCAACAGGAACAGCAGCAGCCCGGACGAACCGGCTAAGGCGTCCGCCTGTGCCACCACCAACGCGCCCGCCCCTTTCGCTCCGCCACGGTCCCGCTACAGCATCGGTGCGCGAACATCGCGGCGAGCGAGGCAGTCATGCACGCGGCAGTCAGTGGGACCGCGTTCTGTGTGGACACAGCTTGCAACACCAGCGAGGCGCACCAGGTGAGGCTCGCCGTGACCCCGAGAGCGGCCCCGAGGACCTCGATCGGGCGTCGTTTGAAGATCAGCCCTACGGCGCCGCCGGTGCCGCCTACGAGGCAGAACGTGCCCCAGATGTAGACGATGATCCAGCCGCCTTGATCAACCAGTGAGCTGGACGGAGTGGACACGAACACGAGCAGGCCCGCGCTACCCAGCAGCGCGTAGCTCAGCAGGAGAATCGCCCTGCGCAGGCTCCCCGGCGGGCTTTCCATCCGACTCCCCCTCTGGCTCGGCGTCCGGCAGCCCCAGGCTCGCACGGTGCACGGCCAGCCGCGCCACGAGATCATCGTGCTGCTGCCCCAGAGAGGGGTCGCCCGGCCCCTCCTCCATCTGCAAGAGCACCCGCACCAGCGAGACCTCCAGCGCGTGCAGGCGCTCATGCCGCAGCACGCTGATGTCGCCGGGCTCGATCGTCACGAACGGGTAGCTACTCATGATCAGCTTCCTTCCCACGCGAAGGTGACATAGCCGCCCTCGCGGTCGGTCACCAGCGCGAGCGTCTGCCCGACGTCCTGGAAGGTCAGCACGCGGATGGTCTGGCCCGCCGGGAACCGCCGAGTCACGCTGGCGTTGAGCTGAGCAGCGTGCCCGGCCGCTGGCCATGCCGAGTTGCCCGCAAGGAACTTGGCCGTGGGACCGTCGTTGGTGTCGGAGATCATCAGCACGCGGCGGGTGCCGCTGACGCCGTTACTGCTGCCGGAGTACCCGCCTGCGGCGCTGATGGTCCAGCGACCGCCCCGATTCAGGGTGAACAGGTCGTACTGGCCGCTGCCGCTGCCGGGGCCGGAGGGGCTGACGTCGGAGCATTCGACGTCGGCGGCGTAGGCGATGGTCGTGAAGGCGTTCGCCGTGCTCGGGACATTCAGGGCCACCGTCTGGGCGTAGCGTGCCTCGTGCCGAGTGGCGTTGGTGGTGCCGCCGTTCATCGGCATCATGGCCGCCCACACCGCGCCGGTGTACCGGTACCACACCAGGTCCGTCGTCAGCAGCGCGTACATGTTGGTGACCGGGCTGGTGATCGAGGCCAGCGACGAGGTCACCACGGCGGGCGCGTTGCCGAAGGTGGTCAGCGGCCCGGAGGCCAGCGAGGTCGCCACGGCCGCACCGGTGAGGTTGATCGTGGGCGCCTTCAGGTCGATCACCGCGCCGGTCCAGCCGGTGCGACCGAGCACCAGGCTGTTCTTGGCGGCCACCAGCAGGTCGTTCCCGGAGGCGATCTCCCGGACCCGCAGGACCGGCTTGTTCGCGATGGCCGGGGTCACGCTGTCCCCCCAGCCGTGCACCAGCAGGCCGTTCACGCTGTCGTCGGCGTTGGTGGGGGCGACCGCGACGGTCTGCGTGGTCGGGATGGTGGCGCCGCCGAACGCGGAGAAGGACCGCTGCTGAAGACGGCCGACCGAATCGAGGGTGGTCACGATCGAGCCGCCGGTGTCCTCGGCGGCCAGCATGTAGCCCGCACCCGCGCCGTGCGGGCGCAGCACCACGCCCCGCTCCCCGTCGGCCTTGGTGCGCACGTACAGCCGTCCGCGTACGGCCGCGTCCACTGCCTCGCCGTCGGCCGCGATCATGCCGTAGGCGCCCGCGTAGGCGCCCGTCGTGGTCACGTCCCCGGCGCCGGTGACGGTGAGCTTGGTGGACGCGTCGGCGCCCTGGTCGACGGACAGCACGGTGTCGCCGGGCGCGGCGGCCCGGTACCGCACGCGCACCGGGGCGATGGTGCCGCCGATCCACTCCCAGGCGCTGGCGCTGCGGCGGTGGATGGCGTAGCCGTCGGTGAGGTCCTGGCGGGTGTAGCGGCCCGGCTTGAGCAGGGTGGCGGGCAGGGCGGCGTTGCTGGTGCCGTCGTCGTAGGCGGCCCGCTCCTCGATCCGGGTGGCCGCTTCCTCCCAGTCGGCACGGGTCATGACCTCGTCGGAATCGGCGCTGTAGCGGGGCAACGCGAAGTAGTTGCTGCGTGTCTCGGTCACAAGCCCGTCTCCTCGATTTCCAGCCAGGTCTTGCCGACGCGGCTGGCCCAGGTGTTGTAGGCGGTGGTGACCGCCGACCAGCTCGCCGTCGCCGGGTAGTGGTAGAGCACGGCACCGGCGGGCTTGACGCCCTTGCGCAAAACCGCACCCAGCACCGCGTTCACGTCCGGCGTCTCGGACAGCCGGGTCACGACGGTGATCTCCCAGGCGGTCCCGGCCACCAGCGAGCCGCCGCTGTTCTTGGTGTGCGCGAGCACCCGCACGTACTGGGTGCCGTTCAGGGCCGACTTGGCGGCGTCGGCGATGGCCTGCCGGGTGCCGCCGCGCCAGCCCGAGGTGGCGTAGCGGATGGTGTCGCGCTTCTCCTGCTCGCTGGCCGCCGGATCGAGCACGGCGCCGACCAGCTGCGCGAGCCACGGCAGCCAGGCGGCCTCGGCCTGCGTGGGGTCGGCGAGCGCGGACGCCCTGCTCAAGCGGGCGTCGCGCCAGTTGGCGAGCTGGTCGGCGGGCAACGCCCAGGGTTCGGGCTGCGCCGGGCCGATCGGGCGGTCGCCGCCGATGCCGTCCACGGTGTCATCGATCTGGCCCGCGACCGCGAGCAGGCCCGCCAGATAGCGCTTGAACGGCCAGGTCGAATCCGCCGCGTCCATGGTGCGGTAGACCTCGGGCAGGCGCTGATAGAGCCGGTCGGCCAGCGTGCTCATCTCGGGCACCTGGCCGTCGCCCGGCATCGGCTCGCTGGCCAGAGGGGTCGTCATGGCTTATCCGGACGGTGATCTTGGCTTGGCTGAGCCAAGTTGCGTTCTAGTGTGGACACTCGAATCACCCCGTGGTCACCGTGAGCACACCGGCGTCGGGCAGGCTCGCCGCCCCGGAGATCACGTAGTCGGAGGCCACGCCGTTGATCGTCACCGTCATCACGTAGTCCACCCCGTCCACGCGGTCCACCAGGGAGACGATCTCGAAGCGCCGGATGGTCCCGCCCCACTGCCAGGTCAGCGGGTCCACGTAGGCGTTGATCGCGTCCTTCACCGCCTGGATCAGGGTGGCGCTGTCATAACCGGGCAGCGGGTGGAACTGCACCGCGAACGGCACGGTCACGATCGTCACGTCGATCACGTGCACGTCCAGGATGGCGACCGCCCGCGCCTCCAGGTCGTCCTCGATGGCGGTCTTGGCCGCGCCCGACAGGGCGGCCCCGCCGTCGCCGAGCACCGCCACGGTGATGTGTCCGGGGTCGTCGCCGGGCGCGCCGCCGGAGCCGTCCCACAGGTCCAGCGCGACCGCGCGGGCCACCTCGGAGCGTTCCAGCGCGGCGGCCTCGAAGTGCCGGGGCAGCACGAGCGCGTCGGACAGCCGCGACAGCCGGGCCACGCCTCGGTCGCGCCACTCGTTGTCCGTCTCGGCCGACCGGCCGTCGGCGACGTCGGTGGCCAGCTCGACGTGCTCGATGAACGGCACCGGGTCAACCATGACCAGCCGGGTGCCCGCGACGATGCCGTTGGCCTGGTCGGTGAAGATGTCGCCGATGATCGAGACGGTGCCGGTGTCGCTACCGGGGGCGACAGTCAGGCCGGGCGGTTCGACCAGGAAGGTGACGGTGGTCCCGTCGTCGAGCACCAGGTACAGCCGGGTTCCGCCGGGGATGGTGTGCCCGAGCGTGTCGCCGAGGGTGAAGGTGGCGGTGGCGACCGGCGCGGCGCCGTAGTCCTTGTCGACACCGGCCAGCAGCAGCAGCGCGGCGACCACGGCGCCGGGGACGCGGTTGATGGCCACGACCGCCTCGCTGATCTCCAGCGCGAGCGACTCCATCAGCACGACCTCGGTGTTGCCCTCGCGGGGCACCCAACCGGGCAGGTTGAGCTGCGCGGCGGCCAGGCCGGTGTTGACGATGTCCTGGTCGGAGACGTCGAAGATCCGCAGGTCGACGTAGGCGGTGATGTCCGGCGAGGGCTGCACGTTGGGGCTGGTCACTGGGCCGGAACCTCCCGTGTCTCGTCGCGGCGGCTCCAGTTGATCACGACTTCCTCGCGTCCCTCCGCTGGCCTGGTCGTGTTCACCGTGATGATGTCCACCTCGGGGCCGAAGTCGTTGCAGTGGCGTTGCAGCGCACCGACCGCGAAGCGGGCGAACGCGGGGTCGGCGACGCCGAAGGTGGGCACCTGAACGCGCTCGCCTGGCCGGGTGAGCATGGCCAGCGCGATCTGCTCGTCGATCTCGCCGTCGCTGTCCTGCTCGACCGTGGCAATCGAGCCAGTCGGGTCGAGCCGGAACGGGAACGAGATCAGCCGGGGCATGCGGGCATCGTCTCATCGGGCCAGGCTGACCAGGGGTAGACGCGCCGCCGAGGCCGCTGCCAGGCTATGGATCATGAGTGCACCCATTGAGCCGCCCGAGGGCTACGCGTTCATCAACAGCGCGGTCGGCCCATTCAGCTGGGACGACCCGAACCAGTCGAGCCAGATCTACTGGCCGGACGAGTCCGACCGGAACCGCGTGGTCGTCGTGCACCAGGCGTGCGGCTGCTTCGTCTCGATGGCGAACGTCGAGACACACGACGCGTGGCATGCCAGCCTGAGTGCCTAGTTCGCGGCGGCGATCCACCACGGGTTGGGCTCGGCCGTCCACGTGCCGTCCGTGATCGTGACCGAGGTCGGCGCCGACGCCTGGCCGGTCTTGGTGCCGAAGACGATCGTCGGGTTGAGCCCGCCGGTGACCTGGACGTTGCTCTGCATGGTGACGATCTTGGGCGTCGTGGTGTAGGAGTTGTTGACCCACAGCAGCAAGATCACGTAAGTGCCAGCGCTGACGCTGGCGGTGGTGAAAGTGAAGTCCTGGACGCCGGTCGCGGTGAGGGTGTTGGTCCCGCTCCCGGCCACCGTGTACGGACCGGCCGCAGTGCTGGACGTGAGCAGCGACGCGGTGCAACTGCCCGCACCGGTCCCGGCCGTCTGCACGATCACCCGGATGCGGCCGAACCCGACGCCCAGGCGCATGCGGGTGCGCCAGATGTAGGCCACCTGCGCACCCAGCGTTCGGGTGTTGGTGGTGAGAGTGCGGGGGAACGGGCTGATGATGTCGCCGTAGATGTCGAACTCGTGCGCGTCCCGGAAGACCTGCGTGTACTGCTGGATTGTCGAGATCTGGCTGGTGTGCGTGGCCAGGGTCGAGGTGTGCGAACTGATCGTCGTGGTGTTGCTGGAGATGTTGCCCTCGGCTGTGGTCAGCCTGGTGTCCTGCGTGGTGTTGACGCCCTCGACGGCGGTCAACCGCGTGTTCTGCGTGGTGTTGAGGGTGTCGATGCCGTCCAGCCGGGTGTTCTGGGTGACGTTGGTGTTGTGCTCGGTGGTGATGTTGGCTACGGCCGCGTCCAGCGCGGTCTGGTCGGCCTTGGCCGCCAGCGCGGCCGTGAGGCCGGGGATGTCGCTGATGTCCGGATACCGGGGGTCCAGCGCCCCCAGGATGACCAGGTTGTCCCGGCTGGTCCCGGTCGCTGCCAGCACCACCCGGTCACCGGCCAGGAGGCCGGGCACACACGAGGGGCACGGTCCGAACTTCCGGTCGCGGGCGAGCGCGACCGATTCGAGGTAGTAGCCGCCGGAGGTCGGATCCTGGTTGATCACCCGACCGATGTGCAGGTAGCCGTAGTCGCCCATCAGTACCCCTGTGCTCCTGGGATGCGACCGGCCGCCGTCCAGCCCCGGTTGTTCGCGTTGCCCTGCCGCACACCCTGGCTGGGGTTCATCGCCTCGATGGTCTTGCCGTTGCCCAGCGAGATCGCGACGTGGCCCGGCATGAACAGCAGCGCGCCCTTGGTGTTGATGCCCTGCTGGACGCTGATCAGGGTTCCCTTGGACTTGCAGTGCGCGAGCTGCGCGGCCGACCCGTCCGGCACCCTCGGGTTGATCCCGGCTCGCGCGGCGGCCCATTCGACCAGCTCAGAGCAGTCGAAGGCGCGCGGGTTGGGATCCGAGACCGACGCCTCGGCGCCGAAGACGTAGCGCTTCCCGGCCTGCTGGAGGGCCAGCGCCACGAACTGGCCCACCTGCCCGTCGGCGCCGCCGCCGGAGGCCGAGCTGCCCGAGGAGGTCGAGCCGCCGTTGGCGCCCGCGCTGGTCGTCTGGGTGGGTGGCTGCGGCGGGGGATCCACCGGCAGGGTCAGGGTGATCTCGGCGCCGTCGGTGTCGGTCCCCAGGTTGTGCGAGATCGACGTGCACATGAACGTGATCCAGTCGTTGGCCGCGACACTCGGGGTGTTGCGGATCATCACCGGCACGCCGGGGCGGAAGTACTGGGCACGGTTGAGTGGGATGCGCGCCGTCACCTGGACGACGTCCGACCGGCTGCCGATCGAGACGTACCGGGCGCTGGGCATGGTCAGGAAACGCTCGCCCTCGGTCGGCGGCGCGTGCCAGGACAGCCGCAGCGGGCCGGGCGCGGTCCACTGCATGGCGAACGCGGATGAGCCGAACACGAGGCGGCGCCCCGAGATGAACACCCGCTTGCCGAGTTCCTTGGCCAGGCGCACGATCGTGGTCCAGGCGCTGGGGATCTCGCCACTGCCGCCGGTGCCCGACTGGTCCTCGGCGTCGCGAGCGATCACCGACTGGGTCGGCACCGCCTCGCCCAGGAAGTACAGGCTTGGCCGGAGCCCAGCCTGGAACATCTCCGTCCAGATCCAGCTGGTGGCGCTCTGCCCCTCGGCGGTGCGGGGGCCGCGCAGCTTCATCAGGGCATAGACCATGTCGTCGATGCACGTGACGGTCAGCTGGCCGGTGCCGTGGCTGCCGGGCTCGAACTTCATCTCGTCGATGCGCAGGTCGAGGTCCCGGTACTGGACGCGGGTGCCCTGCACCCACAGGTTGCGGGCCTGCCAGAGCAGCTCACCCTCGGGGTCGGCGATGGTGAAGGTCACGTGCGGCACGGTGTCGACGGCGGCCTGGTAGGTGGGGCTACCGATGATCACCGAGGAGAAGTCGCCCGCGATCTCCGAACCGAGGATGCGCAGCCCCGCCAGCTCGGTCGCGGTCTCCTCGGCCGCCGCCAGCGGCGTACCCACGCCCGCCTTGGTCGCCTCCGGGCCGAGCGGCCCGTACGTGACCGCCGGAGTGGTTCCGCTGTCGCCGTTGGCCGTGCCGCTGCTGCCGGGCAGGGAGGGGTTCCCGGTCACGTTGGCGGCCTGCGCCACGCCTTGGCGGGCCTCGTTCATGTACTTCTGGTAGGCGCCGGAGGTGTAGGCGACCCACGCCCGCTTGCCCTGCGACTTGTAGATGTCGTAGGCCGCCTTGGTGTTGTAGGCCGCGTCCGAGAGCAGTTTGCGCTGGTCGTACTGCTTGTGCACCGACCAGAGGATCTGGAACAGGCCCGAGGCCGAGCTGCTGGGGTTCTTCGCCTCGACGCGGAAGCCGGACTCGGCCTTGCACACCGCGACCATCGTCACCCAGTCGGACTCGGGAAAGCCCGCCTGCTTGACCAGGACCGCGACCTGCGCGGCGGTGAGCGTGGTCATGGGATCACGAACACCTGACCGGGGTAGATCCAGTGTGGATCTTTGATCTGGTTGCGGTTGGCATCGAAGATCCGGGGCCACAGCGTGCCCTTGCCGTAGTACCGCTGCGCGATGCCCCACAGCGTGTCCCCTCGGACCACGGTGTGCCGCCGCTGCGGCGCGGGCGCGGGCGGCGCCGGGGCGGGCTGGGTTCCGCCGGTGATCGGCCCGACGGCCGGAGCGGCGTCGCTGGCGCGCTTGAGGGTCACCGAGATGGTCGCTCGCGTGATCTCGTTGGTGACCGGATGGCGCAGCTCGGAGGTGTAGCCCATGTCGTCGACTCGCCACAGCCCGGCCTCCTGGGGGCCGTAGCGCACGATCACCCGCTCGCGGGTGTAGGCCAGCGCGCGGATGGCGTTCACGGCGGGCGCCTGCGGGGCGAACATGTTGGCGGTGTCGATCGCGAGGAACGAGAACGCCATGGTCTCCAGCCGCAGCCCCTTGCGCAGCAGCAGCGGCTCGCGGCCGGAGCGCTCGGTTTCGACCCACACCTGGCCGATGTTGTCGTAGGTGATCGCGCGGGGGGCGACCGCCACGGAGAAGGTGATCTTCCCGCTTTCGCCGTACAGGTACATCCGTTCGTTCTCGATGCCGGGGAAGGACTTCCCGGTGAGCGGGTCGCGGATCAGGACGACAGCCACGCCTACCTCCCTGCCGTCTCGTACTTGTACCGGCCGTGGGCCTCCTCCTCGCGCCGGTACGCGCGCCAGGCGTCCAGCACGTCCTTGGTGGTGTCCCCCGTCCCGTGCACGTGCACGGGCGGCATCTGGCCGTCGATCGAGCTGGCCAACCGGTCGATCGAGCGGGCCAGCCCGTCGCCGCCGCTGCTGGCCGCCGGGCCGAGCGCGTCGGCGTAGCCGGGCACCGACCGCGCCACGGCCGCCGCCACCCCGGCGGGGATGGTCTTGGTGAGGCCGGGCAGCGCGTCGAGGGTCGACAGGTTCGGCACGACGTAGCCGCCGGAGGGCAGGGTGGTGATCTCGGGGCCGTTGACGCCGACCATGCCGGTGACCTGACCGTTGACCACCACGGGCTCCGGACCGTGCTCGCCGACCAGGGCCTTGCCCGGCGGGGCCTCACCGCCGTGCCAGAGCTTGGGCATCTTGGGCAGGCCGAAGGTCGAGCCGCCGATGCCGGGCACCCAGTCGGGGATCGTCACCGACGGGATCGCGTTCCACACGTTCGCGATGCCGTTCCACACGGCCTTGATGACGGACATGATCCCGTCCCAGATGCCGTGAATGACCTTGCCTGCCGCGTCGGCGGCGGCCTTGATCCCGTCCCACACGGCCGAGCCCGCCTTGCCGATCGCGTCGAAGATCGGCTTGAGGAAGCTCCACACGCCGCTGACCAGCGACTTTATCCCGTTCCACACGCCCGAGGCCACCGACTGAATGGCCGTCCAAATCGCGGATCCGACGCTTCGAATTGTGTTGAAAATTGGCAGGAGGACGGAATTCCATACTGCGCTCGCGGCGCCCGAAATCGCATTCCAGGCTGCCGTGGCAATCGCCGAGACCGCATTCCAGGCTGCCGTCGCGATAGAGTTCAGGGTCGTGAAGAACGGCAGGAGGACGTTGTTCCACAGCCACATCGCGCCTTGGCTGATCAGGTTCCACATGAAGGTCGCAGCGGAGCTGATCGCGTTCCATACGGCGACGGCGACGTTTGCTATGGCCTGGAAAATCGGCCGCAGGATGGTCTCCCACGCCCACTTTGCAATCGCAATAATGGCCTTGAAAATCGCCTCGAAAGTGCTGGCGATAAGCCAGACGATCACCATGATGACGTAGACAACCGTCTGAACGATGAACTTGATGATGTTGAAAGCGATTCGCGCTCCGGCGACGATCACTTTCCAGACCGGCTCGAACACGTTCGTCCACAGCCACATCGCGGCCGTCTTGATCGCGTTGACCACGGCGTTCCAGGCTGTGACCAGGGTCTGCCAGATACTAACGGCAGTATTCACTACCCAGTGAATTGCTGCCAGGATCGCATTCCACACCGCCATCGCGGCCGTCTTGATCGCATTCCACACGGCGATCACGGCGTCTCGGAACCATGCGAACTTGAACCACATGAAAATGATCGCGGCCACCACCAGCGCGATCACTATCAAGATCGGGTTCGCCAGCATCGCCGCGCCGATGGCTCGGATGACGCCGACGATGGCCATGCCCACCTTGGTGAAGATCGGCCCCAGCCAGCGGGTGACATTGCCGAACAGGCGTTGCGCCACCGTCAGCTCCCCTACCCCGGCGTGCGCCTTGCTCACCCACTTGAACGCCTCGGCACCCTTGCCCACCAACGTGAACACCGGCCCCAGCAGCTTGAAGCCGAGGAACGCCGCGACCAGGCCCGAGATCAGGAACGAGGCGCCCGGCACGTTCTGCATGATCCACACGACAGCTTCGGCCAGCTTCGCGATGGCCAGCACGAACATCGTCAGCGCCGAGAAGTCCAGCTGCGACATGAACCGAACCAGCGCGGTCGCCGCCTCGATCAGCGCGGGGCCGAGCCCCTGCTGGCCGGACAGCTTCGAGACCAGCTCGCCGAGCGCGGGCGCGAACTCGGTGCGGATCTGGTTGAGCAGCGGCGCCACGTTCTGGTTCGCGGCCAGCCCGCCGAACCCCTTCACGATCATCCCGAGCAGCTTGCCCATCTCGCGCAGCGCCGGGAGGCTGTCCTGGAAGTACTGGTTGATCCGGGCCTGCCCCTCGGCGGACCCGGTCCACAGGCGGAACTTGTAGGCCGCGTCCTCGATCGAGCTGCCCATCTCACCCGCGTAACCGGCGCCGACGCGGAAGATGTTGAACAGGCCGATCAGCACGTCCACAATGACGCCGATGGTGCGCTTGAAGATCTCCCACGACTTGTTCAGCCAGGCCGTCAGCTTGCCGTTCTCCAGGTTGCGCGCCGTCCAGGCGGCCATCGCCTCGGCCGCGTCGCGGAAGATCTGGGCGGCGTCCTGGGCCATCGGCAGGGCGGCCTGGAGCACGTTCAGCAGGGCTCGCGCGAGGAACAGCAGGCCGTTGGCGAGGTTGGCGACGATGGGCCGCAGCCCGACGAAGATCGCACTCACCTGGTTGAGGAACGGTGCCGACTTAGCCATGTCGCCCGCGTTGCGCGCCGCGCCGCCGATCTCCTTGCCGAGTCCGGCCAGGCCCTTGCCGGTGACGCTGGCCAGCTTGCCGATCGAGTTCGAGAAGTAGTTCAGGCCCGACCGCAGCCCACCCTTGGCGATCTGGTCGCCCAGCTCGGTGAACTGGTTCTTGATGCGGGTCAGCACCGGTTCGAGCTGGGTGGCGGCGAGCTTCCACGCCAGCATGGACAGCTTCGCGGCGGCGAAGATCGGCAGGGCTCCGGCGACCACGCCGACCATCGGGGACAGGCCGCCGATGGCGATGGCCGCGCCCGCTCCCAGCGCGGACAGGCCGCCCGCCAGGGCGAACACGCCGGTGACGATCCCGGCGACGGTGAACAGCTTCACCGTGGTCTGGAAGAACTTGGCCTCTCGGCCCGCCTTGTTCGCCTTCTTGGCGAACCTGTCCAGGCCCTTGCTGCCGACGGCCGCCTTCGTGCCGGACTTGACCGCCTCGTCGCCCAGGTCCTTGACCGGCTTCTTGGCTTGCCGTGACTGGTCGCCCACCTCGTCGGCCGACTCGGCGGCCTTGTCCATCCCGGCCGCGAACTCGGCGCCGCCCTTCGCGCCAGCGCGGCCCATCTCGCCGACGGCGCGTTCCAGGGAGTCCAGCCGTGCCTCGATGCGGGCGACCGCCTCGCTGATGTCGTCGTTGAGGCTGGCGTCGATGCGCACTTCGTCCTCGCCCGCCACGCCTCACCTCCCCGCCGTCAGCCCTGGGTCCGGCTGATCGTTGCATGACCACGGGGCCGGACCGGGAAGGCGCGCGGAGGGAGCCCAGGAACGCGAAACGGCCGGTCAGGCATGACATCCTGACCGGCCGTAGCGCGGCTCCCCGTCCCCTCGGCTCCCGCCTGTTGATCTTACCTGTGGCTCTTGCGCCGGGCCGCGCGTGCCTCGGCTTCGGCCTCGGCCTTCTTGTCGCGGTTGACCACCATCACGGCCGCGATCCGCACCAGCATCGGGAAGTCGTCGCCGTGGTCGTCGAGCAGCGTCACCGGGTCGAGGTGGAACACGCGGGCCACGCGGGCGGCCTGCTCGACACGCGCGTCATGGCTCAGGAACTCCAGCGCCGCCTCGACCCGGCGTTTCCGGATCGGGTTGACGCTGCTCAGTTCGTAGGGTCCGCGTCCTCGTCATCCGTCCCGTACATGCGGTTCTCGGTCCACCCGGCCGCGTCGAGCACCTGCTGCCCGGCGTGCGCCAGGTCCGAGTCGCGCGGGAACAGCTTCTTGATCACGCCCGCGCTGTCGAGCGCGCCCAGCTGTTCCCACACCGCCTTGTCGGTCAGGGTGAGCAGGTCACCGCTCGCGCTGGTGATGGTGCGCCAGTCGTCCTCGGTGCCCTTGCGCTTCACCTCGACGCGCTCGCAGGTGTTCACCAGCACGGCCGCGTGGAAGATCGACTGGTCCATCATGAACGGGCTGATCTGCGAGGAGTTGCGCATACGGGGCGGCAGCGCTCGGCGCTGCCAGCTCGACAGCTTCTTGGACGGGATGTCCGTGGAGCACACGAGCCGGATGGGCACCCCCGGCACCTCGACGATCTCGGGCTCGATCTCAGCCCGGTCCGAGACCGCCTCGCCGAGCATGGCGAGACTGCCCGCCCCCTCGAAGACCTCCTCGGCCTCCAGGGGCGTCGGGGCGTCTTCGTCCTCGGCGGGGGCGCCGTGTCCGGTGCTGGCGTCGAACATTCTGGTCATGGGGTGTTCCTTTCCTCCCGGTTGAGCCCGGCGCCGCTGGGGCGAACGCGGTGGCCAACCGGGAGGTCAATCCACCGCGTCCGCTCCGGCGGCGCCGGACGTGAACCGGCGCCGGGGTGCTCCGGGGCGTGCACCCCGCCCGGCGCCGGAGTCTGTTCGATCAGCCCGCCGAGCCGACGGCGAACGTCAGCTCGAAGTCGGCCGCGTCGCCGCTGGACGCGTCCGATTCGGGCTCGCGCACGCCGATCAGCAGCGCGTTCGGGTACACACGCGGGGACGCCCCGCGCACGGCCCGCATGTCGCCGGAGAGCGGCTGGCCGGAGATGGTGACCCGCATCTGCCCGACCTTCGCGATCAGCGAGGTCAGCAGCTCCTGGTGGTTCTCCGGGTCGTACGGGCGGGTCAGCGTGATGTCGCCGACCTCGGGCGGACTGGCGATGACGTCGGGGGTGAGGCTGCCGCCGTCCCAGACCTTCGTCGCGTCCGAGGTGATCTCGCCACCGGACTTGGAGGCGAACCCGCCAGGGATGCCGTCCACGGTCCACAGGAATTGCCTCTGCGCCGCCTTCATAGCTGCTCTGTCCTCCTGCTCACAGAGCCGCCGTGACGGCGGCCTTGGTCACGGTGAGCATCACCAGCGCGGCCGTGGGGGACACGCGGATGCCCAGCTCGGCGAGGACCTGGTTCAGGGCCAGGGACTCGGTGGTGTTCAGCTCTCGGGAGACGTTGACCCGGTAGCCGGGGTCCAGGATGGTCTCGCCGTCGTCGGCGAACCGCGCGAACAGGCCGTCGGCCGCCGCCATCGGCTGCACGATGCCGATCAGCGTGCCCTCGATCTTGGCGAGCAGGTGCCCGCGTGCGTCGATCACGCCGAACAGGTAGGGCTCCAGCTGGGCGTACGCCTCGGTGACCACCCGGTTGACCGTGTCGGCGCCGATCAGGTAGCCCCAGTTGACCTCGTCCGCTGCCAGCGAACGCCAGCCGTAGAGCCGCACGAACCCGGCGACGGTGCGGATCACGTTCACCTTGGCCGCGTCGAGGTCGTTGCCCTGGGTGGCGGTGTAGACCACGTCGGGGGCGACCACGTAGCGGGCCTTCGAGTTCTCCCCGGCCGCCGCCTGCCACGGGCCGGTGGCGTGGGCGCGGGCGCGGGCCGCCGCGACGTAGCCCTCCGGCGAGATGGTGCGGGTGCCGCCGTAGCTGTCGGGGACGCGGATCCACGGGGCGAACAGCCCGGCCCGCTTCGCGTCGAGCGTTGCGGCGGTGTCGATCAGGGTGCCCGTGTCGGCGGTGCGGGCCTCGACGAGCAGGGCCAGCCGGTTGTTGATGTCGGCGTGGGCGATGAGCCCGGCGTGCACTGAGGGGCCGATGCCGGGGATGGCCACGGCGCCGTCGCCCTTGCCGATGTCGAAGCGGTCGAGCGCGGCCACGTAATGGGTCGCGGTGACCGAGGCCCGGTCGTCGGTTCCGGCGGCCAGGGTGACGGGGCTGCCCTGCACGGCGGGGTTGTTGTCCGGGGCGACGGTGGTCGAGCCCGCGTCGGTGAGCTTGATGTACGGGTCGTTGGAGGCCCGGCTGACCGCCTCGGCGGGGTTGTGCAGGTTGGTGTAGTCGCGCACCACCTTGCCGTCGAGGAAGACCCGCAGGCGGAAGGTGTCGTCGGTGGCCCCGGCGATGACCTGGACCGAGACGCGCGAGGACCAGGCGCCCTGGTTGCGGGCGGCCACGTTGAGGGTGGCGACCGGCGTTCCGGCCTGGTCCATCAGCGGCGAGGCCAGGGCGCCGGTGGTGGCGGCGGGGCCGACGACGCGGGCGACGTAGGCGCGCGTGCCGCCTTCCTCGAAGAACGTCTTCAGGTCGTCCCACAGGGCGCCGTAGGACTGTCGCGTTCCGAAGTTGGCCTCGAACTCGGCGAAGCTGTTGCACAGCACGGCGACGTCGGTAGCACCCCGCTCGGCAAGTCCCACCGCG
Source organism: Actinophytocola sp. (assembly GCF_035712165.1). Lineage (GTDB taxonomy): Bacteria > Actinomycetota > Actinomycetes > Mycobacteriales > Pseudonocardiaceae > DASYTH01. Next base: position 76,759 of record NZ_DASTBH010000562.1, read on the forward strand.
AAGTAGGTGCTTGCGGGCGCGATGGTCGGCGCGCTCGGGCCAGCGACCGCCCCGGTGGTGATGGTCACACCCGGCATCTGCTATCCCCTTCTGGATTGACTTGCCAGCGTTTGGGCGGCTATTCTTCAAGGTTGACCTTGTAGCCGCCCGGCGCTGGTCGAATCATGGCACCTCAGCCACGCTTCGCCGGGCTTGACGCGCCGGAGCCCCCCGCGTCCTCCGACTTCTCGCCCGTCTCCGGCAGCGGCGGCGCGTCCTTGGTCGCCTTGGCGTCCTTCTTCGACTCCTCCTCGCGCACGAGCAGGCCCGCGTCCACGGCGGCCTTGCCGACCTCGTCCAGCTCGTCCACGGTCACCCGGTCGGCACCGGCGACGGTGCGGCCCTCCTTGTCGTAGACGGTGGGCGACTGCTCCGGGTTGAACAGCACGATCTTGCTCTTGGTTGCGGCCATGATGATCATCCTCCTGGGAGTGGCTGGGTCGGGCCGACGGCCGTGGTGGTCGCGGCGATCTGCTGGGCGGTACCGAGTGGCGGCACGGTGGACCCCGCGTCCACGTGCTCCTCCACGTCGGCGTCGATGGACAGGATGGCGGCGGCCCAGCAGCGCGAACCGGACGCGCGCACCGGCACACCGAAGTCCTCGGTGTAGGTGTTCTCGTACATCAGGTAGCCGGTGTCGCCGCCCTCGTTGGTCAGCGTCGGATACTCGAACAGGCACAGCCGCGCGCAGGCGGCGAGATTGTCGCGGGCCGCGATTGCCCCGTCCCAGTCCCGTCCCAGCGCCCAGATGTAGACCCGACACGAGTAGCGGCTGCGGTACTCCGGCGCCCCGCGCTCGTCGAAGTCGCCAGTGCGCACCGCGCGCAGCAGGCGAGGGTTGATCACCACGACCAGCGAGCCGGGGCCGGACAGGGCCTGCTCGGGCAGGTCGCCCGAGACGAACTGCTCGACCTCGGGCAGCTTGGCCGCGTCGATGTTCCACGCGTCGCGCAGCAGCGGGATCTTGCGGGGCATCTCCGAGGCCAGCAGCAGTGTCATCTGGTCGCGGACCCCGTTGGCGCCCCTCACGACGTACACCACTCGTCGGGCCAGTGCCAGGTGCCGGGCAGGTGCTCGGCGCGCTCACCGGCCACAATGCGGTCACGCGGAGGCAGCTCGTCGTGCTTGCAGGCGACCGGCCCCGCGCCGTTGAAGAACACCCCAGTCGGGTTCATCACGAACAGCGCGGCGGCGTCGGCGTAGAACCACTGCTCGGCGTAACGGATGGGCCGCCCCTCGCTGCGGTCGTAGGACGCGCGGGGTTCGGTGTTCACGGTGACCCACTGGCCCAGCTCGGTGATGAATGCCGCCCGGCAGCGCGAGCGGTACTCCCCGCCCGGCGTGCCGAAGCTGACGTAGTGCACGGGCTCGCCGACGAATGGCTTGCGTGTGGCGTCATCCATGATCAAGGTTCTCCCGGTTGGTTAGCGTCCCTCGGTGCGCGCGGACACTCGCGCTTCACCGGAGATGATCCACGACTTGATCGCGGAGGTGGCCGCACCTTCGCGAGCGATCTTCTTCGTGTCCCACAGCGGGCGGGCCGGGATGTGGGCGCGTGGCGCCCCCCGGTGGTGGATCCCCGCGTACTCCACGGTCGTGCCCGCGCTCATGTCGTGCGGACCCACGCGCTCGAAGTCCAGCGGCCGGTCGGCCACCGACCGCAGCAGGATGGACTCGCGCACCAGGATGTCGGTGGTGAACCCAAGACTGCGTTTTTGCGCAACCGTGCGGGGCTTCAGCTCGCGCCACGGCGTGCTCCACCGCTTGCCCTGGGTGCCGAACTGCTGGCGGTTGCCGTGGCTGAACCAGTCCAGGAACGCGTTCCAGGCTGGCTGGACGTTCTGCGCGCGGGCACGCATGGCACGCAGCTCGCGGCGAACCGAGTCCCATTTCGCCTGGTCAAAGGTGAAGTTCATGCGCATGGTCGTCACGGGTCACCGCCACGCCGCGAGGTTGCGGAAGGTGCCGAGCTTGGCCAGCTCGGCGTCGGTCCAGTCTTCGGCGGGCGCGGGCGGCGCCTTGGCCGCGTCGGTGTTGCGCATGGCGGCCGTGTCGTCGTGGGTGTTGAACATGATCGCGCGGGCCTTGTCCATGATTGCCTTGGCCAGCGCGGGCACGTTCCCCCATCCGGCCAGGTAGGACACGGTGACCGTGGCGGTCGCGCTGCCGATCCGGCTGGCCGGGATGCCCCAGGCGGTCGGGTCGGACGGCGTCAGTGTCGAGTAGCCGGTGAGCCCGAACCCGGGGCGGCCGATGCGCCGCAGGCGGTGCTCGGTGAGCGTCCACGGGCTCGGCAGCGTCTGGCCCTCGCCGGGGGTTGCGTCTTCAGGCATGGCCGGGACGTCGGTGGCGGTGCCGTCGATCGAGGCGACCCAGGCGACCGGCTGCCGGAGCACGACCAGCCCGGACTCCAGCACCGTGCCCTCCTCCACGCGCGAGCGCGGGGTGATGTACGCGCCGTACAGCGCGCTTTCCAGTGTGGACTCCAGCCCCGCGAGCACGTCGGCCGCCGCGTCCTGCTGGTCGTCCGTCCACTGCGGACTGGACATGTACTTGTTGAGCCGCTTCACATCGACGATCAACGAGCACCCCCTACGAGAAGAACGGAAGGAAGCGGGTCGCCGAACCCGAGGTGATCGGCGGCCCCGCCTCGGCGGTCAACGGGGTGGTCCCGGCGGTCAGGTTGCGCCCGTTGCCGGATACATCGGCCAGGCTCGGCAACTCCCAGGCCCCCCACAGCCCGGAGCCCCGGACCGGCGTGAGCGACGCCCACTCGGTCAGCATCTCCGCACCGTCCAGCAGGCCCGCCCACACGCGCGGGTAGGCAATCCTGCCGTTGAACCACTCGGTGGAGTCGCCGGTGTCCCGGCCGCCCAGGGTGAACCCGGCGGCGGTCGCCCCGCCCGACACGGTGCCCGAGGCCGACAGCGCGGCCGACAGGTCAGCGGGGGCGATGCGGATGGTGCCGGTCGTGCCGGAGATCGCGCAGCCCACCGCGCGCCAGGTGTCCACCACGAGCGACAGCGGGGCGACCACGCCGCCGGTGTTCCCGGCCGAGAACAGGGCGGGCGTCTCCCCGTTGGTGGCGGTCGCCATGTTGACCCGCGTTCCGAACACCGACGACCACAGCCGCCACAGCGACGAGTTGTCGTTCAGGTCCACCGCCAGGGAGGCCCAGCAGGTGAAGCTGATGCCGGTCGCCGTGTCGGGCGGCGGCGTGGCGCCGGTGTAGCTGACCCGGTCGCTGGCGGCGTCGAAGCGTCCGGCGGTGCTGGGCATCTCAGAAGCCCTTCGCGAACGCGAGCACCAGCCAGCGGTTCAGCGCGGCCGAGTAGACGGCGCCGAGGAAGTCGCGCTTCCCGGCGGCCGTCGACAGCGTGATCGAGGTGATGTCGGTGCCGAACGCGAACCCGGCGGCGCCGGTGTCCAGGGCCAGGGTCCGGTTGCCGGTGGCGTCCTGGACCAGCTCCCACAGTGCCTTCTGTCCATCGGTCGGGTTGGTGGGCGCGCCCAGGGTGCGGTTGCCCGCGAGGGTGACCCGGAAGTGGTTGCCCAGGGCGGCGTCGGTGGCGATGGTGGCCGCGTCGGCGAGCACGACGGGCGGCGTGACGAACCGGGGCGCGGTGACGGTGCCGGTGAACGTGGGCGAGGCCAGCGGCGCCTTCGCGTCCAGCGCGGCCTGGAGGCCCGTGGTGTCGGCGACAGCGTGGGTGTGCGCGACGGCGGCCTTGCCGTCCAGTGCGGTCTGCAAGCCGGTGACGTTGCTGATGCTGTGGGTGTGGACGGTGTTGGCCTTGCCCGCGAGCCCGTTGGTCAGCGCCGTGTTGGTGGCGTAGTCCCCGGTCGCCTGCTTGCCGTCCAGCGCGGCCTGCAATCCGGTCACGCCGCTGATCGGATGCGTGTGTCCGGTGTCGGATTTGCCCGCCAGGCCGGTCGTCAGGGCGGTGTTGGTGGCGTAGTCCCCGGCGGGGGCGGCGCCGATGTCGTCGGGCGAGTCGACGATCGGGCGGGCTTCCAGGGTGTCCAGGCGTCCGTCCAAGCCGGTGAGCGCGGCGTCGAGCCCGGTCACGTCGCTGGTGGGGTGGGTGTGCGCGATCGGCGCCGGGGTGGCCGGACCCCAGCGGGCGACGGTGGAATCGAAGGTGAGCACCTGGCCGTCGGCGGGCGCGGTCTCGTCCACGTCGGTCAGGTCGGCGAGCACGGTGGGCACGATCGCGGTGGAGGCCACCACGGGTTCGACGACGTACACGGCGCGCTCGTCGTCGGTGCGGACCTCGACGATCTCGCGCTGCGGCTCGACCACCACGGCGATGTCGGCCGAGCGGTCGGAGGAGGTGGGCAGGCCGGGCAGCATCAGAGGTCACCTGCCGCGCCTCGAACGTGGAACACGCCGCGCATGAGCACGGCGGTGTGGGTCTCCTCGTCGGTGGCGACCAGGCGGTGCTCGAACTTGCCGCGCCCGAGCGTGGTCACCTCGGCGGTGGACAGCTCCAGGGTGGCCGAGAGGTTGTCGCTGGCGAGCACGGCGGTGACGGTCTTGGTGGGCGGGTCGGCGGCGGGGTCCAGGCCGCGAGCCCACAGGTCGAGGCGGGTCGGCTGCGCGAGCACGATGGCCTGCCCCTGTGCCATCCGGCGCAGCACGACCCGCCAACCCCCGCCGATCTCGGCATCTGTGTCCCACCTGCTGGCCCGCACGCGGTCGATCGTGTCATGGTCGCCGCGCTGATCAGGGGTGGCGCGCCGGTCAGTCCTGCGGGGTCTCGGGGACCACGGTCTCCTCGGCGGCCTGGACGGCGGCGTCGCGCTCGGCTTCCCACGCGCGGTAGACCTCGACGGGCACGTGCTGGCCCTTGGCCCAGCGCATGCGTGAGGTGGGCGTGGTGCAGCCCTTGGGCAGGATCGACTCGTAGACGTCGCACTCGGCCACCACGAAGTCGTCGGAGTCGGCGCGGTCCATGGACCAGCCGGTGGCCTCGGCGACCTCACGCGGCCGGGCGAGCGGGTGGGGGCGGCTGAACTGGTGGCCGTCCGGGACGTCGGGCATGGTGCCGACCTGCACGCGGGGCTCGCGCGGATCTCCCAGGGCCTCGTAGCGCCGGGCGGGTTCGTCGGCGCCGACGGTGACCGGCGCGGGCGGCTTGTCCGGATCGGTCTTGGCGGCGGCCTTGCGGCGGGCGCGGACGGCGGCGGCCTCGGTGTTCGTTGCCATGCCGGTCAGGCTACGGCGCACCGTCCGGGATTGTCCGGCGGACACTCCGGCGGAACTCCGGAACCCGCAGGTCAGGGACGTTCGACGTCCGCAGGTATCCGGAGTTGTCCGAAGTTGCTCGGCGAGCAAACTCCGGAGAGGTTGACAAGCCGCTGTCGGGGTGGTTCACTATCCATGTTCCGCTTGAACGCCCGAGGAGGCCCCGATGTCCGTCAGCCGCACCGACGCCGCCACCGTCCTGAAGACCATCCTGACCACCTTCAACTCCTACGTCTGCCCCGGCCACCCGAGCCCGGATGCCGACGACCTGGACGTGATCTGCGACGGCACGTGCATGTGGACGACCGCGCAGAAGTTCGGCCAGGCCAAGACCTGGGCCGAGATCGACGCCACCCCCACCCTGTACGACCACACCCAGGGCGAGGTCTCCAAGGGCAACTGGTCGATCGCGTGGGAGGGCAACGCCCCCGACGAGTGGGTCTTCTCCGAGAAGCTGACCGAGAACGTCCGCGAGACCACCGGCGGGCGCGTGTTCATCGAGCCGATCAACACCTGCATCCTGGGGGTTTACCCGCGATGAGCCAGCACGTGATCATCGGCACCTCGCCGTTCATGGACACCGCGATCGTGGTCGGCCCCTTCCGTAGTCAGCGGAACCTTCAGGCCGCCGATGAGTGGATGACCGCGCAGGGTTGGAACACGGAGATCAGCGAGCTGACCTCGCCGGGCGACGTCCCCACGGTGACCAATGACGAGGGGGCCTGACCATGCGACCGCTTCGTCCCGAGCACGGCGACTACCAGCGGCCGATCCCCGGCGCGCCGCGCTTCATGATCTCGCGCGTGCTCACCGGCTACGCCTACCCGGTCAACGGCAACGTGCACAACCCGACGCCGCGCTACTACTGGCACCTGCTGCTCGACGACAAGGTGGTGGACATGGCCGAGAAGCGCAGCATCCTGGTCGCCGCCGCCCGCCAGCCAGGCGCCGCCGAACGGTATGAGGAGAAGTGATCATGGCCCGCCGCCGCTGCGTCGACTTCGAGGACACCAAGGCGCACGACCGCAAGGCCGGGCGCCGGGGCGACTACGTCGGCGACTCGCCCCGCATGACCAAGTATCGCAAGCGCCGCAGCAACCGGCGCGAGCGCCGAGAAGGAAAGGCCCAAACCCGATGATCTACTTCGACTGGCCGTGCGGCGTCTGCGGCGGCCCCAGCTCCCAGTGCGGAGGCTGCAAATGAGCGTCACCATCACCGCGAAGCAGGCCCGGCCCGGAGACATCGTCAGCGACCGGCGCGGCTCGCTGTGGCGTCGCCAGGACTTCCACGCGGCCTTCGAGCTGACACACCTCGCCTCCGGCGTGACCGTCGCCGAGTACGGCATCGACTCCGACGACGAGCACGAGATCAGCGTGCCCAACCTCGACTTCTACAGTCCGCTGACGCTGCTGATGCGCGAGGGCAAGCCGGTCGGCGACGAGCTGCCTCCCGAGCCCGCGCCGCCAAAGATCGTGGAGTTCGAGTGGGCCTTGCACGGCGGCAGCCCGTACGAGGAGCGCGAGAGCTGGGAGCGCGAGCTGGGCTTCAAGCTCACCGACGACCTGCTGGACAAGATGGGTCGCCCGTTCTACGAGGTCATCCTGCGCTGCTCGCTGGACACCGAGACCGGCAAGGTCGAGATCCTGGAGGCGAAGTGAGCACGCCGGTCGCCGACCCCACAGCCGCCCCCGCCCCAACCCGGCGCGAGCGCCGCCTGATCCACGGCCTGTGCGAGATCTGCTACCCACGCGGCGCCACGCAGGCGGGCCAGGTGGTCGTCGCGGTCTGCGGTGACGTGAACAGCTTCGACCGCTGGGCGAACAAATCCGACGCCCCGGCCGACGACTGCGTGGTGTGCGTGGAGATTCTCACCGAGGATCTGCCCGCGCGGTCGTGCGACCACTTCGGGGTCTCGCCGTGGTGACTGTGCTCGGCCTCGGCATGGTGCTGCTCGGCGTGGTGTTCGCGATCCGCGAGGGCCGCCTGTCGGCCGCCGCGCCGTTCGTGCTCGGCGGTGCGGCGTTGGTGCTGGCGGGCATCCTCGTCCCAGGGTATTGACGAGCCGCGCTCAGACCGGCTAACCTATCGGTGTTCCGCTCGACACCGAGGAGAAGCCCATGAACGCCACCGAGACCCGCCGCTACATCCGCTGCGGCCACTGCCAGGACTACCACAGCAGCATCGCCGAGGTGCGCGAGTGCTCCCGGACCCGCCAGGCTCCCGCCTCGCAGCCGGTTGCCGAGGTGCCCGCCCCGCGCCCCGAGCCCGCCACCGAAGGCATGTACCGCCTCAACGGCGTGATCTTCAAGGTGCAGATCGCGGTGCACGGCAACGGACGCCCCTACGCCAAGCGCCTCGTGCAGGACGGCGACGCCTGGTCGTTCGAGTACGCCCCCGGCGCCATCCGCCAGCTCAACTCCACCCACCGGCTCACCCTGGAGCAGGCCAAGGAGTTCGGCGCCCTCTACGGCACGTGCTGCGTGTGCGGGCGCACGCTCACCAACGAAGCCTCGATCGAGGCGGGCATCGGCCCGATCTGCGCGGGCAAGTTCTAGGCGGACAGAGCACAGCCCCGGCGGGTCAACGGAGCGCCGGGGCTGTGGCCTATGCGGGAAGCGGGTCGATCACGGAATCGAGCCCGGCAGGTCGATCTTGATGAACGACTCCGGCCGCGACACGGTGAGACCGATCCGCTGCTCGGCCAGGATGGCGATGGCGTTGCGGATGAACAGGTCGTCGTGCTGCTCGGCGATGCGGATGTTGGACTGCTGGCGGTCGTAGATCTTCGCGCCCAGGCCGAACGCGCCGACCAGGCCCACGCCCTGGTTCATCGCCGGGGACGCCACGACCGGCATCTGCCAGATGCGCTTCTCGGCGCCGACCGCGACGTTCAGCGCCAGCACGTAGTTGCGCTGCCCGTCCTTGGTCAGCTCCATGGTCTCCCAGTCGTACGGGTGGACCACGACGCCGGTGGGCGAGTAGTAGGCCAGCATGACGCGGGTGGCCGCCCGGCGCACCGCGTCGATGTAGGTGTCGGTGGACTGCACCGGGGACGGGGTGACCGCGCCGGGGTAGTTCTGGATACCCGGCGTGCGCAGGATGCCCAGCAGGTTCTCGCCGTTGCCGTCGCCGTTGAGGACCTGGTCGTCCTCGACGAGCCGCAGGCCGTAGAGCAGCTCCGTGTCGATGATCGAGCGCAGCATCGGCTCGTCGTCGAGGGTGTTGCGGTGGGCCACCTCGTAGTGCGCGATCGTGCGGATCGGCGCCTGCGCGGGCTGGAGCTTCAGCCGCGTGTGCGGCTTGAGACCGAACGGCGAGTCGTCGGCGTCGGTCTCGCGCTCGGGCACCGGGCGGGCGTTGTTCTGCCCGTCGAGGTAGCCCAGGACCCGCATGTACTCGATCAGGTTCGAGGAGGTCTGGGCGACCGGGAACAGGTCGCGCACACGGTCGGTGCGGTAGGGCCGCTGCACCAGCGGCTCCTGCTCGACGCGGCCGAACCCGAAGCGGGTCAGCGTGCCACCGGCGGCGGTGTAGATGTCCTTGCGTTCCAGGACCGTCAGGTCTTCCTCGACGGTGAACGACGAGCGGGTGAGGCCGGTGGCCGGGTCGCGCTCCTTGTACTCCTTGGACTCCAGGAACCGCTCGCCCAGGCTCTTGAACTGGGCCATGGTGAGCTGCTGGACGCCGCCCTTGCCGCCGCTGTGCGTCGGCTCGGCGCCGGGGTCGTTGAGGTAGGAGTCGAGCGCCTCGTACTCGCCCAACTCGGCGAGGCGAGCGCGGATCTGCTTGGTCTCGCCCATGACCTTGGTGAAGTCGCGGCGGCCCTCTTCGGACACGACGAAGTGACCGTTGCCGGTCTCGTCCTTGACCGCGCCCGCCTGGATGCGGTCGAGCAGCGCCTTCTTCTCGACGAGCTGCTTGCGGAGCGAGTCTCGCTCCATGGTGATGTTCGACATCAGGTGATGCCTTTCGGTGCGCAGTGACGTGTTGCCCGCGCCGGTCACCACCTGGCGCGCTCGTCGTGCTGGCCAATGCCTGGCACGTGAGGCACACCGTAGATCGACAAACGCCGAGCGGACGGGATCCGCTCGGCGTGTCGCGTAACTCTCTGTAGTAGCCGCTGCTAGAACGGCTTCTTATCCGGCTTCTCGGCGGGCGCCGGAGCGGCCGGTGCCGCAGGCGTCGCGGCCGTCGTCAGCGCCTCGTCTTCGGGCTCGGCAAGGTCCGCGTCCGGGCCGGTCAGCCCCTCGCCCTCGTCCAGCGCGGCCAGTTGAGCCTCCAGGCGCTCGATGGCCACGGCCTGGTCTGGCCCCTCGGGCTCCGCGCGCACGGCGGCCAGCATGGTCGTCAGCTGGTCACGCGTTGGCAGCCTGGTTGTCATCCTCGTTCACCCCCTCGGCGGTCTGTGTGGCGGTCTGCTCGGTGTCGTTGTTGCCGCCGAAGAAGTCCTGGGTGCGGGCCTCACGGTCGGCGCGCTGCTGGTCGCCGGTCTCCGGCAGGTTCGGCGCGGCGGGCGGGCGCTGCGCGTTCAGCTCGGGCGCGCCCGCGTTCGGGTTGCCGAGGTACTTGCCGACAATCTGGGCGGGCTCGCTGGCGCCGTCCTTCTTGCCACGCCACTCGGTGAACAGCTCGGCCACCAGTTCGAAGTGGTTGGTCGCCGCGTAGGTGCCGACACGGGCGATGATCGTGGACTGGCGGCTGGGCACCCAGTCCTGTGCGCCGAACCCGCGTTCGTCGCCGCGCAGCCCGATACCCATGGACTCGGCGATCTCCTCCATCATCCGCTGGTTCCGGGTCGAGTCGGTCTTGATCAGCATGTTGTGCAGGTGGTGGCCGTACTCGTGGGTCAGCGTGCGGTCCAGCAGGCCGAGGCCGGACTGGCTGAACCAGCCCTTGCCCTCATCGGTCATGTCGTCGGGGTTGTCCAGCGCCGTCCCGGCGACCTTCATCACCTGCGTGTCGAGGCTGTAGTTGGCCAGCGTCTCCGGCTTGGCCCCCTCGATCCCGCCGTCGTAGAGCAGGATCCGCTTGAGGTCCCGGACCACGCTCGGGTCGCCGTCGGCGGTGATGGTGAACATCAGGTCGTTGACGGCGGCCCGCTTCTCCGGGGTGCCGCCGACGGCGGGGGCGAACGGGGCCGCGTCCGCCAGCACCTCGTCGGCGACCGACAGGGAGTCGATCTGGTTGACCACGTCCTCCCCGTCGAAGTCGGACCGCAGGTTGGCGCGGTAGAAGCGGTTGAGCACCCGCACGCCCTGGGTGGCCTTGTCGAACTCGCCCAGCTGCACGTAGTTGATCACGTTCTGGGCCATCACGTAGCCGGGGTCGTAGTTGGCGTCGTCGATGCTGGTGCTGCCGCCCGGCTTGAGTGTGGCGCCCAGGAGGTCCGCGACCTTCTTGGCGGTCTTCTCGCGGAAGTCGGCGAGCTTGGTCAGCGCCTCGCGGGCCGGGTCGCCGCCGTCCCCGCTGTCCGGGGTGCCGACACCGCTGGCGTCGGGCAGCGCGTCGTCGGTGTTCGGGTCGTAGTCCCACGAGCCGGGCGGCAGGTACAGGCGCATGCGGCCGACCCGGTCCTGCGGCCAGACAATCTCGATCGACCCGTCGGCGTTGATCGAGATCTTCTCACCGTAGCCGTCGGAGATGATCTCGTTCAGGCCGAACCGTGCCCGCAGGTCGCCGTTGTCGTCGCGGTCCAGGCGCAGCGGGTAGCGCGCGAGCGTGCGCGTCAGCCGCTCGGCCTCCCGTTCGGCGCGCTGTAGCGCGTCCTCGGTGGAGTTGACCGCACCGGTGGGCTCGATCTCGATGGGCCGCCTCGGGCGGATGGTGCCGCGCGAGTCGTTGCGCAGCAGGCGCCCCAGCGGGCTGGGGTTGTCGCTGTCCCACGTGTCGGTGATTTGCTTGGCCAGAGCGCGCAGGTCGGCGGCCGGGGTGTAGTCCTTGCCGTTGGCGTCGGTGATCTTCTCGTCGCCGATCGAGTCGGCCACCCGGTTGAGGCGGCGCACCGCGTCCAGCGGGGCGGCCTGACCGAGCGCCTCGGCGATACGGAACTCGTCGCGGACCTTCTTCGCGATCCGCTCGCCCGCCTTGCTGTTGGCGGCCACCATGTCCTCGCCCTGCACGCGCTGGCCGGACAGGGCCACGTACCGGTTGGTCTTCAGCCGGTTCTCGTAGACGGTGAACGCGTCCGGGTTGGGGGCGTTGCGGATGCCCACGCCCAGCCGGTCGAGCGCGTCGAGCACGTTGCGCATGCTGTCCAGGTCGTCACCCTTGGGCGCGGTCTTGGTGTTGGCCAGCATGTCGGTGATGGCGGCGCGGGCCACCAGGGCGCCGGGCTGCAACTTCTCGCCGGTGGTGCGTGACCCCAGCACTGCGCGCGTCTGGGTGACCAGCCTGTCCCTGGGCGCCGACCAGTCGATGCCCTGGCCGTCGAACCGGCCGCGCTCCAAGTAGTCCGCGACCGCCGTGGCCGAGTCGCGGGTGGAGAAGGTGGTGCCCTCCATCGTCGGCCCGAAGCCCCACACGGCGCCGCCGGTGCGCGCGTGGATGACCAGGGCGTCCTTGGTGATGATGAAGTGCCCGCCGGGCGACAGGCGTGCGCCACCGGCCTCGGTGAATGCCGGGTCGTCGGCGACGCGCACCAGCATGTAGCCCGGCGTGCCGCGCTTGTCCAGGTCGGGCATGGTGGCGGACTGCTCGCGCGCCCACTGGCGGGCCTCGTCGAGGGAGGCGAAGCCGTTCGGCCCGGCCTCGTCGGCGAGCGAGAAGTCACCGCCCATGTAGTTCTGGCGGTGCTGGCCCTGCACGTCGGCCAGGTATGCCTCGCCGGGCACCGGCTTGACGTCCTCGGGCTTGGGGGCCTGGCGCCGTGGTGCGCGCGGGCTGGTGCGCCGGGGCGGGCGTTCCCCGTCGGGGGCCGCGCCGCGCCGGTTGGCGCGCTCGGCGGCACTCTCGGGCAGGGTGTCGGCGGCGGCGTCGAGCACGTCCTGGCCGAAGATCGAGGCGTCGGCGGTGGCCGCCTCGCGCAGCTCGTCGCGGGTGGTGGGCACCGGCTCGCCGGGGCCGGTCACGGCGAACCCGCTGGAACCGAGGTCGTTGGTGAAGTCGGCGTAGCCGCGCCCCTCGGCGACGCTGCGGTTGTAGAGGGAGATGCGCTGGCCGCCGCCGACCGCGTTGCCAATCTTGGCGTCATAGAGCTTGCCGCTGGACTCGTCCACCACCAGCGCGGTGGAGCCGCCGTAGGAGCCGCCTTCCGAGCGCATCGGGGACAGGGCACGGAAGGTCCGCACGCCGCCGGTCTCGGGGTCGGCGAAGGTGAGCCGCTCACCCATGCGCAGGTTGACCGCGCGGTCGCCCGAGGAACGTACCGGCGAGTAGGTGCCGAGGATGCCGATGGCCATGGCCTCCAGCAGGTTCGCGCCCTTGTCGTCGGCGGTGGTGCCGTACTGGTCGCGCAGCTCGGTGGCCCGGCGGCGCAGCAGCACGGCCGCCGCGTCGGGCGCGCCCATGTTGGCCAGCAGCTCGGCGCCGTCGGCGATGGCGAGGGTCTTGCGGTCCTCGGCGTCCTGCTTGCGGCCGAACCCGTTGGCCAGGGTCAGGTCGAGCACACGGTGGGTGGACTTCGTGTAGTCGCGGCGGGTCCAGTTGTTGACCCCGTCGTTGCCGATGGACGCGGCGGTGACCTGGCGGACCAGCTTGTCCTGCCACTTCCCGGCCCGCAGCTTGTCCATGGCGATGGTGCGGGTGGCCACCTGGGTCAGCCCGCTCAGGCCGGTCACGCCGTTGCCGAAGTCCAACTCGTTGAGCTGGGCGTTCATCTCCGGCCCGGCCTCAACGGTCCAGTCGATCCCCCGGCCGTTGTCGTCCCGGATGGTTTCGAGCAGGCTGCCGTACTTGAGCAGGTCGGCCTTGCCCATGCGGACCACCGACATGCCGTCGGCGGGGCTGACGTAGAGCCCGTGCGTGGTGGAGAACAGCGCCGGTGACCGGTCGCTGGCCCTGGTGACGACCATGAACTGGCCGCCGGGGGTGAGGGTGACGTCGTCCCACCGGATGTCATCGAGGGTCTTGTTCAGGAACCCGGCCCGGTCGCGGTCGTCCATGGTGGCGATGCGGTGGGTGAGGTGGGCGCGCACGTCGGCCGAGCTGTCGAAGGCGCGGCGGGTGGCGGGCCGGGTGGTGACGCCAGCGGAGGTGAGCGGGTCGGGCCGCCCGGTGATCGGGTTGACCGGTCGGCCGGGGCGGGTGAGGCGCTCGCGCACCGCGTCCATGGCGGCGGTGATCTCCTCGGCCGGGCGGCGCGAGGAGTCGGTGGGCAGGTTGGCGGTGGGCAGGTGGGCGTCGGCGGGCAGGTTGCCGAGCTTGGCCTGGGTCGCCAGCGCGATCTCGATGGCGGCCTGGGCGGACGCGGTGTCCGGGGTCTCGCCGGATCCGCTGGCGACCGTGTTGCCCTGGTCGTCGGTGACCGCCCATTCGTAGGTGGCCCGGCGGCCCTGCGGGGTGGTGACGCTGGCGCTGTAGTGGCTGCCGGTGACCTCGGCGACGTCGTTCTGCTGTCCGGCCCACTCGATGCGTTCGACGCGGTGCACCCAGGTTCCGGCGGTGGGGTTGACCGCCCCGCCGGGCAGGGCACCGTCGTTGTCGGGGGTGGCCAGGTCCTCAGGCGCGGTGTCGTACTCGATGCCCCGGTTGGACATCTCGGCCTCGATCTGGCCGAGCAGGCTGCGCAGGCGTTCGCGCTCGAAGCGGCGCGCGGTGCGCCGGTTGCGGGCGTTCTCGTTGCGGCGGGCGCGGGCGTCGGCGCGGATGGCCTCGGCGGCGTCGCGCAATTCCTGCGGGGTCGGGTCGGCGGGGCCGTCCATGAGGGCGCGCAGCGCCTTGACCGCGTCGGTGTCCGAGCGTGAGCGGCGCAGGCTGGACGCCAGGCGGGCGCGGGTGCGTTCGACCGCCTCGGCGCGCTCCGGCCCCTCGGGCAGTTCGAGCGCGTCGGCGAAGTCCTCGGCGGCGCCCGCGACGCCGGGGCGGGTGGGCGGTCCGGGCGGGGCCGGGGGCTTGCCCTCGTCCTCGCTGTCGGTGATCTCGCCGGAGGCGCGGCGGCCGGTGGTGGTGCCCGCGTCGTCAGGGCTGACGGGGTCCTCGCCGGTGGTGTCGCCGTTCTGCTTGCGGCGGCGGGCCTCCAGGTAGGTCTGCAAGCGCAGCTCGGCCACGACGTCGGCGCGGTCGGCGCGCAGCTGGTTGTCGTCGCGGGTGGACAGGTCGAGTCCGGCGGCGGTGCTGGCCTGGGTGAGCAGACCGGCGACACGGTCCTGTCGGGCCGCCACGTCGTCGTCGACTTCCACGGCGCCGTCGTCGGCCTCGCGCACGCCGTGGGAGGCGTCGGCGAGTTCCTCGGCGTCGGCGATCTCGTCGGCGGTGATGACCGCGCCGTCGGGCTGCTCGGGCTCGGCGTCCTCGGCGCCCGGCAGGGTCTGCTCGCCGCGCTTGCGCCGGGACTCCTCCAGCGCCCGCAGCATGATGCCGTTCTCCCACAGCACCGTGTCGTAGGGGCTGGCGTCGTCGGCGGCGAAGTCGGCGCGCTGCTGGAGAAGGCGGGCTTCCTCGGCGTCCAGCTCGGCGTCGTCGAGGGCGTCGTACGCGGCCACCTGCGCGAGGTGCTGGTTGCGGGTGTCGGCCTGGTGTCGGCCGTTGGCGGTGGCCGCCCACTCCAGGATGCGGCGCCGGGCCTCGGCCGGGTCGGAGTTGACCAGTTCGGCGGCGAGGGGGGCGGTGGATTCGCTGCGGCGTACGTGGGTGCCGTCGGCCATCGTGAGGTCGACGAAGCTGCCCGCGCGCAACTGGTCGAGGGCCTCGGTCAGCGCGGTCTCGTCGTGGTCGTGCAGCGCGTCCAGGGCGGCGTTCTCGGCGTCGCCGAAGCGGCCGTTGCCCTCGATCAGGTTGCCCTGCTCGTCGTAGGAGTCGCCGCGTTCGTTGAGCGGCGTGCGTGGTGGAACCTGGCCGGGCTCGGGCAGGCCGTCACCGGCGGGGGCGATGTCCTCCGGCGGCATGTCCTCGCCCGCCGGAATGTCCCCTCCGGTGTCCTCCGTGCCGTCCTGTGTGGACGGCTCGTCACCTGCGGGTTGCCCGGCGTCTCCGGTATCGACCCCCTGATCTGTCCCTTCGGGTGTCCCCCCAGATGTTCCCTCGGGTGTCCCCTGTTCCGGTCCGGCACCGTCCGTTCCCGCCAGCTCGCGGCGGCGCTGCGCGCCCAGCGGGGTCAGCTTGACCGAGCCGTTCTCGTCGGCGTTGCCGAAGGCCAGGCCCGCGTTCTGCAACTCGCGGATGCGGCGGTCGCCCTGAACGCCCTGGACCGCCAGGTGGCCCTCAGCGTCCGGCTTGGCGTCGGCGAGCAGCTGCTGAGCCCGCGTGGACAGCGGCCGGGCGTTGCGTGCCAGGCGCTCGAAGTGCTGGCGCTGGAAGTCCTCAACCTGCGGTGTCTCGCCCGCTGGCGCGCCGGTGTCGGTTTCGCCGCCCGGCTCGCCGGGCTCGCCCTGCCCTCCGGCGGCGGCCCGCTTGGCGCGCTCGTCGACAACGGCCTGGTGTGCGTCGCTGCGCTGGCCAGCCTTGCCCAGCGCGGCGGCGCGGCGGGTCATCTCGTCGTCCAGCTCGGCCAGGTTGTCGTCGTCCAGCTCGGCGACAGCGGCGGCGGCCTGCCGCTTGTTCATCGTGGCAAGCTTGTCGGCGGACAGCTTCGGCGCGGCGGGCGCGGGCTCACCATCCCCCGTGTCACCCTCGGGCGCATGAGCCGTGTCACCACCCGCAGGCTCGCCCGCGCCGCCCGCAGGCTGCTGCCCCTCGGGGCCGCCCTCGGGGGTTTCGCCGGGTGCGCCGCCGTCGGTTTCGTCCTGGGGCGCTGGCTGGCCAGCACCGTCCTGCGCTGAGCCGTCCTGCTCGGGCTCGCCGCGCCGCTGGCGGGCCTGCCGCTTGGCCAGCGCGTCGTAGCGGGCGCTGTACTCACCCACCAGGTCGTCGATCTGGTCGGGTTCGAGCGTGTAGCCGCTGGTGTTCTTCTCGTTGTCGGCCACGTTCTCCAGGTCGGAACGCAGCTCGTTGGGGGTGATGCCTTCCTTCAGCAGTCCCCGGAACGCCTTGTCGCGGTTGTCGTCCTGGTCGCCTTCGAGGTCGCCCGCCTCGTTCTGGGCGAGGTCGGCCACATGCTGCTCGTCGGCGCCCTTCGGGTTCTCCGCGCGGACGCGGCCCTCGCTCTCGGGCTCGGGGAACAGGCCCTCGGAGTCTCCTCCGGCGACGCGGTTCTCCACCTTGCCCGCGCCCGGCTTCATGCGCGGGGCGGGCTTGTCCGGCTTGGGCGCCTCGGTGGTCACGCCCTCGTTGGGCGAGGGGGTCTTGCCCTGGGCGCGGATGCGCTGGGCGGTCTTGCCGCGCGGGCGCATGCCGGGCCGGATCGGCGTGCCCTTGGGGTAGCCCCAGTAGTTGGAGTCCTGGACGAACCGGGCCTTGTTCTCGATGCCGTCGGGCTCGCCGGACTTGATCGACTGAGACAGTGCCATGGGGTGGGCTCCGTGCAGGACCTGGCTGTACTCGTACAGGTCGGGGTCGTGCAGGAAGCGGGTGGGCAGCTTGGTGTACGGGTCGATGCCGTGGCGGGTCTTGGTGGCGTGGGGGACGTAGCCGATGGACCAGGCGGTGCGCTGGGGGCCGAAGAACTTGGCGTCGGCGTAGGCGCGGCGGCCATCCTCGGTTTCGAGGTTGTACCGGGTGCGGGCGAACAGCACACCGGCGTGCTCGGGCCAGGGGGTGCCGTCCACCTTCTTCTCGGGCAGGCGGCGGTCGCCGGGCAGCCACTCCTCGATCAGCTCGGGGTAGCCGATGGGCCGGTTCCAGTCGTGCCCCAGGCACGCCTTGGGTTCCAGCTCGCCGAGGGTGCGGGCGAACGAGCCGGGCGGGATGACGTCGCCCACCTTGTCGCGCACACCGGTGACGGCCACGAAGGACTCGGCCACGCCGATGTGGACGCCGTTCTCATCGACGTACTCGTAGGGGGCGTTGACCGCGCCGTTGGTGCCGGGTCCGGCGGGCTCGGTGAGGGCCACCGACTTGACCTCGATGCGCAGCGGCACCTCGGCCAGGGCGAGGGTCTTGTACTCCAGCCCGGCGGGCGCCTGCTCGGTCACGGTGATCTCCTCCAGCCGACTCGGGCTGATCGTATGGGCGCGGTGCGTCACGGCCGGTCAGGCGCGCCCACGGGCCGATCGAACAGCGCATAGGGCTCGACGAACTTGCCCTCGCAGGCGCAGTTGACGTACTCCGTGCAGACGCCATGGTGGTGACGCCAGCGCCCGTGTCCGCACGTGACGCAGGGGTCCTGGGCACCAAGGTCGTCCGGACCCATGAGCTGAGGGTGGTTCAGCTGAGCGCGGGGTAGTAGCATGCCTGAATGCTAGCCGCTCTGACAGCGGCAAGTCAATCAGAACAGGCTGTACGCCTCCGACACCGCACGCGGTCCCGCCGGGGGCTCGTCGTCCTCTTCCTCTTCGTCGTCCACCGGCGCGTCGTCGTCACGTTCCAGCTCGCCGTCGGCGTTGATCGACCAAATGAAGTCGTCCACCAGCGCCTGCTCGTAGGCGTCGTCCTCGTCCTCGATCGGCTCGTCGCCGTCCTCGTCGTCGCCCTCGGGCGCCGTCGAGGTGAACTCGTTCATCAGGTCGAAGTCGGCGTCGGGGTCGGCCATGAGCATCGCGGCCTTGAACTCCTCGACCGAGATGGTGGCCGCGTCCTTGTGGCCATGCGCGTGTGGACCGGGCCAGGTGCCGGTGGCCAGCTTGTGGATGTTCGCGGTCAGCCCGTCGAGGATGCGCGGGTTGTGCACGTACTTCATCAGGTGACGGCGCAGCCGCCGGAAGTCGCCGGGGGTGCCGGGCCGCCACTTCTTGCGCCCCTCGCCGTGCGCCCAGTACTCGCGCAGCTTGGCCGCGTTGGGGTTGGGCGACATCACCTTCGTCTCGAAGGTCTCCCACTCCTCGATCGACTTCGAGTCGGCCGAGGTCCACTGGTCGGGCAGCAGGTTGGTGGCGCCGAGCGCCTTGGCCCGCTTGACGATGTGCGCCTTGGCCTTGGCCTGGTCCTTGGCGCGGCCGAACGCCTTGATCGCGTTGCGCAGGTCGCTGACGTTCGCGATCGGGAACGAACCGTCAGGGAGCGCGTTGCCGGACTTGGCCAGCTTCTCGCGCTCGCCGGTGCCGACGGTCCGCTTGGTCTCCAGGTGTTCAAGCATGCTCAGACCCTTCTGCATCGGCTCGCCCAGCGGGAAGTCGTAGTGATCACCACCCAGGGCCACGCGCAGGCGGTCGAAGATCACCGAGCCGGTGAACGACAGCTTGTTCTGGTTGACCCCGTAGCCAGCCGTGACGTGCGGGATGAACGGCTCGTGTTGATCGTCGCCGCCGAACTGGGCCAGCTCGGCACGCAGCGGGCCGAGCACCGTGGAATCGCCCACCAGGTAGACCGCGCAGGGCTCGCGGTCGCCGTGCCCGTCCGGGTTGAAGGTGGCGTGGCCGAACACGCGGGTCTCGACCGGGGGCAGCATCACCGCGACGTTGGCGGCGGCTGCGGCGATGGCGTTGCGCTGCCGGTTGTCCATGGTGGACACGTCGCTGCCGAGGTAGACCAGGGTCAGGTGCATCTCCTCGGGCTTGTCCCCGCGCGGGACGGCCAGGGCTTCGGCGTCGTCGGCTCGTGGAATGAGCGCGATCATGCCCCCGGTCTGCTCGTCTGCCATGCCGGTCATCATCACAGCAGGACGCGGGGTTACGTGGCAGGCGCGCCCGGTCGATTGACGTGCGTAAAAACGCAAGGTAACCTGGGGTTCTCACGGCATCACCGTCTCCACGACGGGTTGTTCGTGCGGAACCGACAGACCCCGGCCCGGCGGCCGGGGTTTCGTCGTTCAGGGGGTCTGCTCGGTCTCGCTCGTGAACACGGCGCGCAGCCCGTCGACACCGGCGCCGAGCACTTCGAGCGCGGCACCACTGGGCAGGATGACCGCCGCGCCGTTCGCTCCGGCTGCCACACCGATCACCGCTCCGGCGGGGATGAGGACCGCCAAAGTAGTAGCGGTCGTCGCGGCCGGGGCCAGCGCGAGCACCAGCGCCGAGGGCAGGGTGACCATCTGGCCAGGGACCGCGTCCACCTGGTCGGACAGCGTCCGGTAGCCCACGATGTCGCGGCCGAGGGTGACCAGCGTGGCCACCGGCGGCAGCCCCATCCCGGTCGGTGCGGTGATCAGCACCGGCCCGTCAGGCGCG
Organism: Actinophytocola sp.; assembly: GCF_035712165.1. GTDB lineage: Bacteria > Actinomycetota > Actinomycetes > Mycobacteriales > Pseudonocardiaceae > DASYTH01. Next base: position 96,340 of record NZ_DASTBH010000562.1, read on the forward strand.
GCGGCGGCCTTGCCGAGCGCGGTGCGCAGCGTGTCGAGGGCCTCGCCCGGCGCCTGCCGGTCGGTGGCGGCGTCGAACACGCGGGCCAGGCGACGCTTGACGGTCTTGTCCGGCTTGCGGAACAGCAGCCCGCACCGGCAGTTGGCGACCTCGCCCCAGCTGGCGGGCAGGTCGGTGGGGTCGCCGGGGAAGCGCAGCTTGAACTTGCCGACCTGGAACTTGTCGCCCAGGCGACGCACCTGGCCGTCGGCGCCGGTGGGGTGGGCGTGGGTGCGCCGCACGCGCTCGTCTCGCCGGGACAGCCACTGCGCGTGGGTGACGCCGAGACGGGCGGCCTGCCGGTAGGCGGCGTCGTTGGCCAGCGCGTTCGCCAGAGTCCGGCCCGACATCAGCACCCAGTTGCCGCCGCGCCGGTGCGCCTCCTCGATCCGGTCGAACACGTCGTCGAGGTTCTCGGCGTTCTCGTCGGCGTCCAGGATGGCCTTGCGCAGCTCGCTGGCGTGTCGGTCGGCCACGCCGAGGATGCGACTCACCGCGTCCTCGACAGCCTGCGCGATCTCGCCCTCGTCGAAGCTGCCCAGGTCTGGCTCATCGCCGGAGCCCAACCGGGTCGCGGTGTCCTTGGCCGCCTCAGTGGCGATGTGCAGCGCGGCGGTGGGCAGCTGCTCGCGCAGCTCGTCGCCGACCTTGGCGGGCAGGATGTAGTCGGGGTCCAGGGCCTTGGTGGATACCATCGGGGTACCCGGCCCGGTCCTCGTGACCGGGCTTTCCTTGTGTTCGACGTCCCACCAGCGCGTGCCCTTGCGGCCCTTCGGCCCCTTCAGGCGGGCGCGGACCACGCCGATCGTGCGGTCGAGGTACGCCTGGAGCGGCTTGGTCAACTCCTCCTCGGCGCGGCGGGCGCGGGCGTCGGTGACGGCGGCGAGCGCGTCGCGGACCGGTCCGGGCGCGGGGCTGGGGAGCGCCTCGCGAACCCGCATTTTCGCGGGATTCAGCTCCGGTAGGTCATCGCCACCCAGCGGTCGCGAGCCCACCTCGGTCTCGCGCGCCGCCCTGCTTACCCTCCAGCTCGGCCTCGACCACTACCGCCTTGCCGTCCAGTGCCCCGGACACGGCCCGGCCGCCGCTGGCGGCGAGCCGCAGCTGGCGCGAGTTGTTGATGTTCTCGGCCATCCGGGCGCCGAGCTGGCTGCCCTCCTCGGCGCCCGCGCGGGCCTCGGCGGACGGGTCGGCCGCGACGCCGGAACCGAGCATCTGGAGCTTGATCACCTCGGCGACGTCGTCCGGGTCGCCCGCCGGAACGGTGCCGCCGGGCAGGTAGACGACGCGACTCCATGGCTGGTTGAACGGCGGCTTACCCGCGATCTCGCGCCACTCGTCAAGGGTGATGCGGCCCTCGGCGAAGTCGGCGGCGGCGCGGTCCACGTCGGTGCGCTCGTGCCGCTTGAGCAGCCACAGGTCGTCAAGGTCGTGCCGGAAGAACAGGGCGTCGTCGTAGGCGCCGGTGAGGATGTCCAGCTGGTCGTCGAGCATGGCCCACAGCGGGACCAGGGTGTCTTCCTGCCAGTTGGCCTTCTCAGCGTCGGCGTTGTCGAAGGTGCGGCCGGACGCGTCGCCCAGCACCGACTCCGGCGTGCCGAACACGATGCTGATCTCTTTGCGCATCCGGTCCATGGTTTCGGACCACTGGGTGTCCCTGGGGTGGTTGGACGTGTCCACCCACTCCATGGCGTCGGCCTGGATGGCGCTGGTGCGCCCGGCCGAGGCGGGGCCGCCGTTGAACCGGGCTTCGAGGATCTGCAAGGTGTCGTCGCGGACCTGGCCCTTGACGGCGAGGATGCCGCCGGGGCGGCCGTCCTGCTCCATGAACCGGCGGTTGTAGAGCCGGGCGGCCTTGTCCAGGTCGGCGGACAGTCCGGCCGCCTGCGTGGGGCTCATGCCCCGGAACATCAGGGTGGGGTGCGGGCTACGCAGCCACAGGACGCTGCTGGGCTGTTCGCCGAAGCTGGCCTTGGGATCGAACCGGGGCAACTCGTTGTACGGTCCGCTGGCGTCGTTCACGGTCACCCGGAAGGCGCCGAGCGGATCCACCTTCTCGCGGCCGTCGGCGAGACGTTCGCGAACAGGCACGATCTCCACCATGTCCGGGTCGAGCAGGTTCAGCAGCCCGATCGAGCCCGCGCGAGTGCGGATCACCTCGACGAACACGCCGCGCGAGGACAGCAGCCACTGCGCGATCAGCCGGTAGCGGAAGACCTTGGCGCGCTCCCACGGGTTGGCCTGCACGTTGAACAGGTGGGTCAGCCGGGTGGGGTCGGCAGCCACGGGCACGGGCTCGCCCTTGTCCGGGTCGCCCTGCCGGATGACGATCTTCCGCGCGATCGAGGCCGAGGCGATGACGTGCACTGCCCGGTAGATCCACGGGTTGACCTCGAAGCCCTCGCGGACGGCACGGTCGGTGTTCCAGTCCTGCTGGTAAGGCTGGCCGACGACGACGTACTGGCGGAAGAAGGACCGGACCCGGCCCGAGAGTCCCTTGGTCTCCCTGCCGAGGGCACCGGCGATCTTGCGGCGAAGGGTGGGCGCCAAGGTCCGTCGTGCCACCGCGTTCTCCCCTCACCTGATGTCCGTGCTGGTGGCGAGCGTAGCTACCAGGGGGTGCGTTCTTGCGCAGGCGCGCGGCGACCCCCGGTCAACGAGCTGGCCGGGGGTCGCGGTGGGGGTGGATCAGCTCGCGCCGGAGCCGGTCTTGGCCACGACGGCGTCGTAGACCTTGTCGGCGATGGCTTCACCATCGTGTCCGGCACCGTTGTCCGTGTTGAGCATGGTTGGCCTTCCTCCCGGTTGGTGTCAGTCGGTTAGCAAACCAGTAAACAACCGGCTTGTCAACCACGTTGCGAGCGCCACCAAGCGACGGCGCGGGCGTTCTGGCTCTTTCGGTCGTAGTCGATCATCATCTCGCGAAGCTGGGTACGCACGATCTCGTCCAGTTCCTCGGGCAGCTCCCAGCCGGTCTCGGGGCGAACTGGTCGCGTGGGAGGCGTGGCGAGGATGCCGAGCGGTTCGCCGGTGCCGAACCCGGCCACAGGGTCGAAGGGCTCCACCTAGATCATCTCCGGCGGGTACCCGCGTACCCAGGCCACGGCCTCCTGGCCATAGTGCTCACGCAATCTGGTCAGGGACTCTTGCAGAAGCCGCAGCCTGTCCTTGCCGCGATCGGCGGACGGCGCGTCCGACCCGAGCGGCAGCACCTCGTCCTTGATCGAAAATCCGACACAGCAGTTCTGCCACGGGCTGCTCGGTTCCGACCACCACACACCGTGGATCTCGTCGGCCTGGATGCGGATGGTTTCGACGAACTCGGCCGCGAAGTTCGACCAGCGTGCTTGTGACAGCTTGTCGTCGCTGTTGCCGATGGTGGCGTACACGGTGCAGGTGCTCATGCATATGCACCTTACGTCCCTGGTGGGGATTCGCTATCCGGCTGGACAGCGGTACCTGATCTGCTAGGGTATGCGTAAATACGCAAGGCTGACCGAGGGACGGATGGATGACCGACAGCGCCGCTGTCTCGATCGACTCCGTGAGCCTGGGTGCCGAGGTGAAAGCGCTGGCCGAACACGTCCGCGAGCTACGCGAACGCATCGCTGCCAGCGCCGACCAGGCCCGAGGCCCACTGCTCGACGAGCTGTGCACGCTGGACGACGCCGCCCGTGACCTACGGGACGCCAGAGACGCGGTACTCGTGCAAGTCCGCGTCCGAGGTGTCTCCTGGAATTCGATCAGCACCAAGACCGGAGTGCCCGCCACCACGTGGCGCGGCCGACACGACCGTTACCTGGAGGGTGACCAGCCATGAAGCAAGCGCGTCGCAGTGCTCCCGACGCGCCCCGCCCTCACGGCCCGATTCGCCGCGCTCTGCGGCGGGTCTTCTCGGCGACCGGCGTGGCGTTGTTCGCCACCGCCGTCGTGGGCGGAATCGCCGCCGCGATCAGCTACAGCCACATGCTCGACTGGGCGAAGGCGAACGACGACGTCAACAGCGAGTGGCGGGCCTACCTGTTCCCGGTCTCGGTGGACGGCGCAATCGTGGCCGCCTCGGCGGTGCTCTACGCGGACTCGCGGGCCGGGCGCAAGAGCGACAAGCTGGCCTACGCGATCATCGTGGTGGGCATCCTGTGGTCGATCATCGCCAACATCGCACACAACACCACCGGGTGGGGCGCGGAGAAGACCATCGCCGGGTGGCCGCCCATCGCGCTCGCCCTCGTCGTCGAGATGGTGTTCCGGTTCGTCCGGCGCATGAGCGAGCAGGCCGAGGCGCTGGCCACCGCGCAGGCCGAGCAGGCGCGTCTCGCCGAGGCCGCCCGCGTCGAGGCCGAGCGCGTGGCCGCCGAGGAGAAGCGCGCCGCCGAGGAGGCCGCCGCCCGCAGGGCCGAGGCCGACGAGCGCCGACGCGAGAGGGCCGAGCAGCGCGAGCGCGAGAGGGCCGAGCAGCGCGAGCAGGAGCCGCAGGCCGATGTCGTCCAGCTGCGGGCCACCGGCACCGACGGCGCCGACCGTCCGGCGTGGCTGATCGAGGGCGCGACCGCCGAGCAGGCGATGCTCGCCTACCTCGCGCAGGCGAAGGGCGACGTCACCGGCGCCGAGCTGGACCGCGTGGTCGGCATCCCCTACTTCGGCACCACCCCCGGCTACGGCCGCAAGATCGCCCGCAAGTACCGCGAGCAGCAGGAGTCCCGACAGGAGGAGGTGTAGGCCGTGGCCAAAGCGGCGGCCAAGCCGCGACGGGCGGCGAAGACGCGGCCCGCCAAGAAGGTCAGAGTCCGCAAGAAGAAGGGCTTCATCCGCAAGGCGCTCGGTCCGAAGCCGACGACGCCGAAGAAGGGCAACTGGGCCTGGCGGGTGGTCAAGGGCACGACGAAGGGGACCGCGAAGTTCGCGGCCAAGCAGACCGGCAAGGCGGTCAGGAAGGGCGCAGAAAAGGTCAAGACCTGGAAGGACAACCGGGACTTCGAGAGCGGCTACGTTCCCGAGCCCGGCGAGATCCCCAAGGGCAGGCGCACGAAGGGCGCCACCTACGTCGGCGACAAGAAGTTCAGCACGCCAGCGGCGGCCATGGCCTACTCGGAGAAGGTGGCCGCCGCCGAGCCGGTCGTGCTGGCCGACCGCGCGAGGACCACCGTCACCTTCACGAAGTGGGGGACCGCGCGAGTCGCACCCGCCACCCGGCCCACGGCCAAGAAGAAGACCGCGAAGAAGAAGGCCCCCAAGCCCAAGGACAAGACGGACGCGCTGATCAAGGCGCACCGGGACAAGCTGACCAAGATCGGGAGTGTCGCAGTGGCTGAGAACGAGGTCGCCAAGTTCGTCAAGAAGGCGTTCCAAGAACTGTTCGATCACAAGCCCCGCAGGCTGTCGCAGATGGAGCAGCTGGCCCTGGGGATGGAGCAGGCCGACGCGTACGCCGCCGAGGTGGTCGAGAGTCTGCGGATGTTCTACATCCAGCGGGGCTTCGACCCGGCGCTGCTCATGGCGTTGAACAACGTGCAGTCCGCCTACGAGGTGGCCGCCGAGGAGTGGACCAAGCACATCGTGGTGATCAAGGACGAGCTGGCGGCCGAGATCGCCGCCGCCAAACGTCGCCGCGAAGGCGCGGCGGGCAACGTCCCCAGCGACGAGACGCTGGCGGGCTAGAGCAGGAAGGGCTGAAGGAGGTTCACCACGATGGCGACGCGCAAGACCGACGACATCAACCTGTGGGACGTGCTCTACCGGCGTCGGCTGGCATGGGGTCCGTTCTACCTCGGCGCCGCCGCGCTCATCGCCGCGATGCTGTCCGCCATGCTGTCCACCGGACAGCTGATCTTCGCGTTGGGCGCCATCCTGCTGACCGGTGGCGCGTGGGCCTACACCCGCGTCCGGGACGGCATGCGCCGGGTCTACGCCTACGCGGTGCTGGTGGCGTCGCTGGCGTGGGTGATGTCGGCCCACGAGCTGTTCCCGGACGCGTTCAACTGGCTGGCCGTGACCTGGTTCGGCGGCGTGCTGCTGCTGGGCATCCCGTGGTGGACCTCGGACCGCAAGCGCGTCCAGGTCAAGATCGAGGGCAACCTGCGGGACTGGCCGCAGGTGGCCAAGCGGATCGGTCGTGAGCACCTGAAGCCGGTGGGCGTGGTCATGACACCCATCGGCCGCAAGGGCAAGTTCACCTGGCCGCTCGGCGCCTACGAGGTGGACTCGATCATCCGGGACAAGAGCCGGATCGAGGGCGCGATGGGCGCCGACCGGGGCACGCTGCGCATAGAGCTGGACGGCAAGTCCACCAACTCGGTGCGCTGGCAGGTCATCGAGCGCGACCCGCACGCGGCGGCCCAGCCGTGGCCGCTGCCCACGCACCTGGGGCGCGCCTCGGATCCGATGGTGCTGGGTCCGCGCGAGGACGGCGAGATGGCCAAGGTGCAGCGGTTCGTGCCCGGCGTCGGCGCGCGGAACCTGCTGGCGGCCGGTCAGCAGGGCTCGGGCAAGTCGTCGCTGATCAACCTGGAGTGCGCCACCGGGGCGGTCGCCGAGGACGAGTTCATGATCGGCTTCGACTTCAAGGAAGTGGAGCTGACCCCGTGGAAGCCCACGCTCGGCTACTTCACCGCGTCGGTCGAGCAGGCCCGCAAGCTGATCTTCGCGATGACCGAGGACGAGGTGGGCCTGCTCGCGGTCCGCCAGCACAAGCTCGCGCTGCGCGGCGCCCGCGTCTGGAACGACAAGGGCGTCTACGACGGGCCGATCATCTCGATCATCGTGGATGAGGCCAAGGACCTGCTGGGCATGGGCGACTCCAAGTTGGTCGACAGGTTCTCGCTGATCGGCACGAAGGGGCGTGCGCTGGGCGTGCGCTTCGTGCTCGCCACCCAGTACCCGACGCTGGAGGCCATCGGCTCCAGCCAGATCCGCCAACAGATCCGACACCGGTTCTGTTTCCGGATGCAGGACGAGAACGGCGAGAGTTTCGTCATGCCGGGCCATTCGGTGCGGGCCGACCGGATCCCCGACGACCGGCCCGGCACCTGCTACTTCCTGAACTCGGACAAGCTGGAGTCGATGCCCATCCGCATCCACTACCTCGACGACGAGACGGTGGCGGCCGTGGCGGCGTCCCGAGCGGGACTCACGCCGGAACTGGACCGGGAGAGCGAGACCGCCATCACCGAGTTGTTCCCGGAGTTCGCCGACCGGGAGCGGTACATCCCGCTGGGGGAATCGGTCCCGCCGGAGAGCGAGACTGCCGAGACTGAGGGCGGGAGTGAGAGCGGGACTGACGCCGAGAGTGAGGAGACGGAGATGGACGACATCCCCCCGTGGGACGACGCGCCCGACGAGGACCTGGCCGACCTGATCGCAGCCAGACGGGAGTCGATGACGACCGAACAGGTGGCCCAGTCGGACCGCGACCGCGAGGCCGCGCTGGCGGCCGGGGCCGAGCCGGTCGAGAAGCTGGGCGAGCAGGCGGCCAAGGAGGCGATGCTGACCGCGCTCGCCGAGGCGTGGCCGGAGGGCGTGAAGGCCAAGGACCTTCAGCGGGCGGCCACCCGTGGGTCGAGCTGGTTCTACCCGGTGGCCAACGGGTGGGCCGAGCAGGGCCTGGTGCAGCGCACCAACTACGGCACGTGGGCGCTGGTGGCGCCGCCGCCGCAGCCCGTGCCCGCGCACTCTGCGTAACTGTCCAGCGCGCTCCGTGAAGTGTCCAGCGGGGGCCGGATGAACTGTCCAGTGGACTGTCCATCCGGCCCCTGACCTGTAATCCCTCCCCCAGCCCCCTCCGCAAGCGTCCAGTGGACGGTTGAGGTGTCCAGTTCGACGGAGTGTGACGAGTGAGCCGTAACGGCAAGATGCGGCGGCAGACGCCGAGACGGGCGCCGAAGGTGCTGCTGGCCGAGTTCGAGGCGAACGCGCGCAAGGCGGTCCGCATGCGGGTGGCGGCCACGATGAAGCGCTACGCGCGGCTGAACGCTCACGGCGCGCCGGAGCGCTGCGTGGGGTTCCGGAGCGGCTCCAAGATCATCTTCGACACCCCGGAGCGCGCCGAGGCGTGCCGCCAGTCGCTCGTCGCGCGAGGGCTGAGCCAGACCCGCTCGGTGCACGCCTGCGACCGCTGGGGCGGCGAGACCCACTACCACCTGACGCGGCGGGAGCGGCCCGCCGAGGGGGACTAGTCCCCCTCGGTCTCGCTGGGCAGTCCCGGTCAGTCCCGCTCCCCAGTCCCGCTCGGTCCCGCTGCGAGTCCCGGTCACTGCCGGGGGATGAACGCCTGCGGGTCCTCCGGGTCCACGTACAGCGGCCCCTCGCCGTCGGGCTCGAAGTCCCGCTCGGTCTCCCCCTCCAGGTCGGCGGGACTCCCGCTCGCGAGCCAACGGCCGAGTGCCGCGAGAGCGACACCGGCGTAGGCGGCGAGGGCAACGAGGAACCCTTCGACCAAGATCAGGTAGAGGGTGGCGCCCACGATGCCGACCAAGATCAACACCACTCCGGTGACCTCGCGGACGAGCCGCACGCGCGTGCTCCTGGTACCCATGATCTGTCAACTCCTGTCAGGTTTCGTCACGAACTGGAAGCGGCCCGCCCCCTCCTCTGGGTTGGGGGCGGGC
>NZ_DASTBH010000563.1:0-4944 GCF_035712165.1 Actinophytocola sp.
CGATGTGGAGGTGGTGCAGGCTGTCCGTGTGCTGGCCGCGCGGCCAGCCGCGGTGTGGCCGCTGATCTGCGATCACGACCTGTACGGCCGGCTGGCGCCGAACCTGTCCACGGTGGAGGTGATCAGCGACCCGGGCGAACCGCTGCGCCGGCGGTGTGTCGACACCGCCGGGAACAGCTGGTCGGAAACGTGCGTCCGCTGGGAACCCGGCAGGCGGTTCGCGGTCGAGGTCGACACCACCGACTACCCCTACCCGCTCACGATGATGCGCGGCCTGTGGCAGGTCGACCCCCATCCCACTGGCAGCCGGATCACCCTGCGATTCGTCTACCAGGCCGCGCCCGCGTTGCGCGGCGGTCTGTTCGCGGTCGGCCTGCGGGTGCTGTTCCCGGTGGCGCTGCGCCGAATTCTGCACGGCTGGCAACGGATCATCACCAGCGACGGCGAACGCGTCGACACCCCGGTCCGTTGAGTCCCATCGGGGACTCGTGGATCTCGCAACGTGCGGTGATCGGTGCGGAGCGGGTTTGGGTGCTGACATGCGCGGTGTCGACGGGGCAGCCTTGTCGAAGAAAAGATGCGCGTCGTGCGGGTCGCGGAGGGTTGTGAAGCGATGGCGGAGGTCGTGGCGACTGCGGTGTGGACGACGCGGATCGAGGCCGTCGGGTTGATCCTGCGCGGCCGGACGGTGCGCACGGCCGGGCCGATCGCGCTGATCGTGGGCACGGTGCTGTCGGTGGTCAACCAGGCCGAGGTGATCATCAGCGGACACCCCACGGTCGCGACCTGGGCGCGGATCATGGTCAACTATCTGGTGCCGTTCGTCGTGGCGAGCGTGGCGTACCTGTCGGCCTGCCGCAGACTCAGCACGTCACGCCGTTAGTGCGGGCCTGGCCATGCCGGCGGCGGCCCGAACCTGGTGAACAGGGCAGGGTCGGTGAAGCCGGTGATGGTGGTGATCAGCCCCTCGGTGATGGTGAGGAGCTTGATGGCGAGCGGTTGGGGTCCGGTGTAGACGGCCAGCGCCGGTTGGCGGTTGGCGGCGGTGGGCAGCAACCGCAGGTCCTGTCCGTGGGGGGCGGCGAACAGCTGTCCGAGGTAGCTCGCGATGGCGTCGCGGCCGTGGTACCAGGACGGGCAGGGTGGCATGGCCAGATCGGCGTCGGCGTGCAGCAGGGCGACCAGCGCCGGGATGTCGGCGGCGTGCCAGGCCCGCACGTATTGCGCGACCAGTTCGGTCTGCGCCGGCGAGGGCGGGTCGGCGCGGCGCTGTGCGGGGAGCCGGGTGGCGAGGGTGGCGCGGGCGCGTTGCAGGGCGCTGTTGACCGAGGCCGACGTGGTGTCGAGCAGATCGGCGGTTTCGGTGGCGGTCCAGCCGAGCACGTCGCGCAGCAGCAGCACCGCCCGCTGCCGCGGCGCGAGGTGTTGGACGGCGGCGATGAAGGCCAGTTCGATGTGCTCGCGGCGCACCACCGCGGCCGCGGGGTCGGCGGTGGGGGTCCGGGTCGGGGATCTCGAGCAGGGTGTCGGGGTAGGGCTGCAGCCAGGGGATGTCGGGATCGTCGGCGGCAGGCGGGATCGCCGGGTCGGCCGGTGCGCCCAGCGCGGTGGGCAGCACGCGGCGGGCCCGGTGGTCGAGGGCGTCGAGGCAGGTGTTGGTGGCGATGCGGTAGAGCCAGCCGCGCAGGCTAGAGCGGTGTTCGAACCGGGCCAGGTGCCGCCAGGCCTTGAGCAGGGTCTCCTGCAGGGCGTCCTCGGCGTCGTGGAGCGAGCCGAGCATCCGGTAGCAGTGCACCAGCAGCGGCCGCCGGTGCGGCGCGGTCAGGCGCTGGAAGGCGTCGGGGTCTCCGCCCAGCGCTGCGGCCAGCAACTGCGGCTCGCCGGCGGGCACGACCGGTCCGCTGACGATCACCGGGTCACTCTAGATCGTCGCGACCCGATGAATCCGGCGCCGGGCAGCCGTCACAACCGTTGACGAGATCTCTTCAACGGGAAGGAACCGGCGATGCCAACGATCACCAACACCATCGAGATCAAGGCCGACGCGCAGGACGTGTGGGCGGTGCTGGCCGACCTGCCGGCCACCCGCAGGTGGCTGCCCGGAGTGGTCACCGCCCGGGTGGACGGCGATCTGCGGGTGTGCACGATGGCCGACGGGCAGGAGATCCACGAACGGATCACCGCCCTGTCCCCGCACGATCGCACCCTGCGCTTCGAACACGTGCGGGTGTCGCTGCCGGTGCAGCACTCGGCCGGCTCGTTCACCGTCGCTGCCGCACCCGCCGCAGGCACGGCAACGGTCCGTTTGGAGACCACCTTCGAACCGCTCGACCCCGCCGGGCTCGATGAGCTCATCACCATGATCCACGGCGCGTTCCAGCAGTCGCTGGAGTCGCTGCGCCGGTTCGTGGAGGACAAGACCACCTGGGACACCGCCACGCTGACCTGACCCTGCGCGGCTGGGTCACGGAACCTTGGTCAGGGGTTGTGTCGGCCGCCGTGTAGGAGGAAGTCGCGTTCGGCGTCGGTGGGGGCGAGCGCGGCCGCGTGCTGGTAGGCGGTGGTGGCTTCGGTGTGGCGGCCGAGTCGATGCAGCAGGTCGGCGCGGGTGGCGTGGAAGGCGTAGTAGTGGTCGAGGTCGAGGTCGTCGACCAGCGCCAGGGCGGGGCCGGGGCCGTGGACCTCGCTGACGGCGATGGCGCGGTTGAGGGCCACGACCGGGGTGGGGGCGATCGCGAGCAGGTGGTCGTAGAGGGCGAGGATCTGCCGCCAGTCGGTGTGGGCGGCGGTGGCGGCGTCGGCGTGCACCGCGTGGATCGCGGCCTGGAGTTGATAGGGGCCGGGGCGGTTGCGGCGCAGGCATCGGCGCAGCAGCGTCTGGCCTTCGGTGATGAGCGCGCGGTCCCACCGGCTGCGGTCCTGCTCACCGAGCGGCACGAACGACCCGTCGGCGCGGGTGCGGGTCGTGCGCCGGGACTCGACCAGGAGGACGAGCGCGAGCAGCCCGGCCGCTTCGGGTTCGTCGGGCATCAGCTCGGTGAGCATCCGGGCCAGCCGGATCGCCTCGACACACAGGTCGGGGCTGCTGAGTCCGGCGTTGTAGATGAGGTAGATGACAGCCAGCACGGGTGGCAACCGGCCGGGCAACTCCGCGTCCTCCGGGACACGGTAGGGAATGCGGGCGGCTTTGATCTTGCGTTTGGCGCGGACCAGGCGACCCGCCATGGCCGGTTCGGTGACCAGGAACGCGCTGGCGACCGCGGTGGTGGACAGACCACCGAGCAGCCGCAGGGTCAGCGCCACCTGGGCTTCGCTGGACAGCGCCGGGTGACAGCAGGTGAAGATGAGACGCAGCCGCTCGTCTGGCACCGGGTCCACGTCGTGCACCTCCCCGGGGATGTCAGGGGTTGCGAGTCGGGCCGCCTCGCCGGCCAGTGTCCGGCCACGGGCCTCACGGCGGAGCCGGTCGATGGCGTGGTTGCGCGCCGTGGTGGTGATCCACCCGCCGGGGTTGGGCGGCAGCCCGTCGGCTGGCCACTTGCGCAGGGCGAGGGCGAACGCGTCCTGGACCGCGTCCTCGGCGAGGTCGATGTCCCCGCAGAAGCCGATCACGGCCGCCAGCGACCGGCCGGACTCCACGCGGAAGATCCGGCCGACCACCGCCTCGTCCACCATCTCGTCCACCGGTTCGGTGGCCTGGTTGGTCACGTTGGGAAGTCGGTGGGTTTGTCGGCGAAGGCGGCGAACGGGCGGACCTCGATCGGCGTGTTGATGCACTCGGTGACCTTGGCCGCCCAGCCCAGCGCGGCGTCGAGGTCGGGGGCGTCGATGATGTAGAAGCCGCCGAGGTGGTCCTTGGACTCGGCGAAGGGTCCGTCGGTGGTCAGCACCTCACCGCCGGCCGTGCGGACGACGGTGGCGGTGTCCGGTTCGTGCAGGCGGCCGGAGAACACCCACGCGCCCGTGGCGGCCATCTCCTGCTCGATCTCGCCCAGCCGGGCGTGGGACTGCCGCATCGCCTCCTCGCTCATCGGCTCGCGGACCTCACCGTCGCGACTGTGCACCGACAACAGGTAACGCGCCATGGTTGATCTTCTCCTCCTGAACCGGGGCGGGTAGCTCCCGCATCCTCACCCCACTACGAACGGGCCGCACGCGAATCGACACCCCGACCGGAAATATTCGATGGTTGACACACCACGATCAACTCCTATTATGAGAGCCTCATGTCATTGAAGGAGTGAATGTGTCGAACGCTGAGATCTTCCGGACCTACCTGGCCAGATTCACCTCGGGAGACCGCGAGGCGGCCGCGGAGCTGTTGACCGAGGATTTCCGGTTCCACGGCCCGATGCTGCAGTCTGAAGGTAAGGCGGCGTTCCTCGACGGGTCCGCCGGGCTGTGCCCGATCATGCGCGGCGCCGAGGTGCACCGGCAGTGGGAACAGGACGGCGAGGTCTGCTCGATCTACGACTTCAAGATCCAGACCCCGGCCGGGGAGGTGGTGTCGATTCCGATGGCCGAGTGGAACTCCTTCCGGGACGGCAAGCTCGCCTCCGCCCGCCTGATCTTCGACACCGCCGCGCTGAACACGGCCCTGGCCGCCGCGCTGCCCGCCTGATGCCCCCGACGGCGTGGACCGGCTACGGCCGGTTCTGCCCGCTGGCCAAAGCCTTGGACGTCATCGGGGAACGCTGGACCCTGGTGATCGTCCAGGAACTGCTCAAACGCTCCGCCCGCTACGGCGAACTGCTAGCCCGGTTGCCCGGCATCAGTACCAGCGTGCTCGCCGACCGGCTGCGCACCCTGGAACGCGCCGCCGTGGTGCGGCGCGAGCCGGGCGCGGTCGGCGCCGGTGTGGTCTACGCGCTGACCGAGCGTGGGTTGGCGCTGGAGGGGGCGTTGCGGGAGTTGCGGCGGTGGGGCGCCGAGTTCCTGGTCGAC